>CAZDYD010000085.1:0-1709 GCA_964509715.1 uncultured Chitinophagales bacterium | reverse complement strand
CACCTGTCACCTGTCACCTGTCACCTGTCACCTGTCACCTGTCACCTGTCACCTGCCACCTGCCACCTGCCACCTGCCACTCGTCACTCATCACTCGTCACTCATCACCTGTCAAACGCCAACATGCTACGCTTTTCCTTGCGGGATTGACCTATTGTAAGTATACTATCAGCATGCTCTGACCGAGCCCTTGACTGAACCATACTTACTTACAGGGAATCCTCATGTTGTCACGATACACGTTTCGAAGTGTCATGTTGGTCTACATGGCCATGGTGTTACAACCCATCCACCACCCTCTATCAGCAAAAGATACCCTTGAAACGGTTACTCAAATCCGTCTTAAATCTCCATTGGAAATACGGATTGATGGTGCAAGAGTGCATTGGGTCGACATCAACCGAATGCTATGGGAGTATCCCGAAGGTGCAAGTATTTTCAAGTTACATTACAGTCCCGACGCACAATTACGACTTCAAGGTGATCGTATCATGGGTGGACAGGAACTGGTGTTGGTGCAATCAGAAGATCAAGCCTGGACAGATACACGAGATGTGTTCAGGCACATACGTCACTGGCCACAACTCATTCTCATGGCAGGACGCGATCAAGTCAGAGAAATTCTTAGATCACAAGTCCTCGCAGCAGCCTACGATGATGATGGACGTTTATTGCAGATCACCCATTTACAAACCCCCGGGGTAATCGATGCCCTGTTTACTTATGATGGCGAACTTGGACCCATATACAGTGACAACGAAATATCGGTGAAAGTGTGGGCGCCAACTGCACAACACATCCGTTTGAGGTTGTTCGATGAGAATAAACGACCTGTTGGCATCCAGGATCCAGTGGTAGACCCACGCACCAACGGCGTATTCGAATTTAAAATAGATCCACACTTTGATCGGTTCTATTACCGGTTTATTGTACGTGTCTATCATCATGCGGACAACAGAATCCATGAATATGAAGTAACAGATCCCTATTCTGTCAGTCTGTCGACAAACTCAGAATATTCACAATTTGTGAATTTGACTGATGATGACCTCAAACCGGCTGGATGGGATGACATGATCAAAACGCTACCCAATGCCACCGATATTTCGTTGTACGAGGCGCATCTTAGAGACTTCAGCATATGGGATTTTTCGGTACCAGAAGCACATCGAGGTACCTACATGGCATTTACGCACAATGGCAAACATGGCAAAAATCTGAGTGGTGGAATGGCTCATTTGCAAAGATTGTCGGATGCGGGACTCACGCACCTACACTTGCTTCCCGTGAACGACATCACGACCATTCAGGAGGATGTGAATCGACGCATCGATCTGCATGATCCCTTCGATAGGATTTGTGAAGTCATAGATCACCCGAGGTTTGATGAAGATTGTGCAACATATGGACAACAGCCAATCCGTGATGTCTTCGAGCAACTTGCTGCCCAGAATCCGGCCACCGAAGCTATTCAGCAACCCTACCTCAGAATAGGTCATCATGAATCTCAGAACAGGTCAGATGGACTGGCGAGCTATGATGGATTCAACTGGGGATATGATCCATATCATTTCAATGCACCCGAAGGTAGTTATTCAACAAATCCTGAAGGGGTCACTCGCATACTCGAACTTCGCGAAATGGTCAAATCTCTCCATGAGATCGGTTTACTCACCGTTGTGGATGTCGTCTACAACCACACATCAGCC
>CAZDYD010000084.1:0-9937 GCA_964509715.1 uncultured Chitinophagales bacterium | reverse complement strand
ATCCAGTTGACAAAGTATATTGATATTCAATGTTGTTCATCGAAGGCTCTCCTGACAAAAGGTGAGCCTTCTTCTCTTTTTATAAAAAAATGATATTACTAAATCGCAATGCTATGAGACTCTTCTGTATAATTCTATGTATTTCACTTATCTCATGTTCACCAAACAAATCAGATAAATACGCAGCTGATTCATTATTAAACGAAGATGAAAAGCAACTCTTTGTTTATGATATAATAAGATACACTGGTAAGCTGGTTAACAAAGCTACCCATGAATCAAAGTTCGATCAAGAATTCGACATGGATTATTGGTCCCTCGCCAGAGAGCATTCTTTGGATTTCATATATATTGATAATGCTACTAACAGAACGTATTTCTCTGTAAGTAGACTCGCTCCAAGTATCCATGTGCGTAAGGTGAGCACAGGTGGCTACCTTGTAAGAAATGATGATAGAGAGATTGTTGAGTATGTTGAAGTATTCCGAACATTTAAGATGCCGGTTGATGAGCTTCATACCAAAACAGCATTTCTCTTTGATATGCTTGTAAATGGCAAAGATATGGCAAACTATCTGCCTGATAATGCATATGGAAATGAGTACATCGAATTCCCAAATGCTACTACCTACTTTGACTCGGACAACCGATTATGGGTTAGCACTCTTGAAGACCCGATCGGCGAGTTAAAAAGACAAATAGTGAACAATGATTCATCAACTTCAAATGAGGTCGCATTATAAATATGAAAAATCTGAAATATTTTTCACTCTTATTTTTTGCTTTATTTTTGCTTTGCGGGTCAGTTAATGCGCAATCAGGATCATTGACTGGAATTGTTTTGGATGAAGACACTAAAGAACCTGTCATTGGAGTGTATGTCCTGATCAAAGATCTTGCTATCGGTGCAACTACCGATCTGGATGGTCGTTATCTTATCAGAAGTGTACCAGCCGGAGTACATGTTGTAACGGTCACATCCATCGGATACAATACCATAACGGTTACCGGTGTCGAGGTTGGAAGCAGTAGTCGAGTTACACTGGATTTTGTACTAAAAGCAGGCTCAGCTGAACTTGAGGAGGTAACTGTGACTGCGTACAGACAACTCAGTACAGTTTCATCTGTCCTGATGGAAGTGCAAAAAATGTCAACCATTGCCAGTGGAATATCGAACCAACAAATATCCAGATCTCAGGATAGTAACGCGGCTCAAGTAATGCAAAGAGTCCCTGGAGTTACTATCGTTGAGAACAGATTTGTAATGATCAGAGGCTTAAGTGAGCGTTATAACAGTGTAATGATCAATAACGTACAAGCCCCCAGTACCGAAGTTGACAAACGTACATTTTCGTTTGATTTGATTTCAAGTGGATCGTTGGACAAAATGATGATCTATAAATCTGGTAATGCAGACATGCCGGGCGATTTTGCTGGTGGAGTCATCAAGTTATTTACCATTGATGATGTTGAATCCAATTTTGTAAAGATCAATTACGGATTGGGGTACAGGTCGGGTACGACTGGCAGGAATTTTCTACAATCGGATGGTTCAGCTACCGATCGACTTGGGTTTGATAATGGCTTCAGAGCTCTTCCTTCAAGTTTTCCAACTACCAGAACGATTCAAAACTCTCCTCGAAATTCACCCATCAGAATCGAAGCCGCTCATACACTTCCAAATAATTTTGAGCCACAAAATAGCACAGCTTTATTCGATCAATCTGTAGGATTTACGATTGGTAGAAGTAGAAATATCGGTGAACGTGTATTTAGTAACATCACTACAATAAACTATTCTACTGGATACCAGTACTTCAATAAAGAATTCTTCCGCTATTTTGAATGGACTGACCAGGATGTTCCAATTAATCAAAGATTCGCATTTCAAGATGATAACTATCAGCAAGATGTGAAACTGAATGTAATGACCAACTGGAAATATAAGTTGAATGATAGGAACCGTTTTAGTTTCAAAAATTTGTTTAATCAGATTGGAGAGAACGAGACAATTATCAGATCAGGTAAAGATTTCATCCAGAGGCCGGACGATGATTTGAAAAATTATATGTTAGGCTACAAAAGTCGATCTATTTATTCCGGTCAATTTGAGGGGAATCATAACCTGACATCCAGGAATTATTTGAACTGGGTAGTAGGTGGTTCCTTCCTTAATGAAAATGAACCAGATTTAAGAAGATTCAGAACGTTTAGGTCCGTAACTGAACCTAACGAACCGTTTTCAATGCAAATGCCTCCTTCATCTAACCTCTTCGATACAGGTAGATTTTATGGCAAAATGTTTGAATACTCGCTGAACAACGGGTTGGACTATCAACACGGTTTCAGTAACATTATTTCCTATTTAAAAACAGGATATCAAGTTGACTATCGATATAGAGATTATAATGCACGATATATATCCTATCTATATCCTGGGTTCTTTGACCCCAATGTTCGTGAGTCCTTGATTCGATTACCGCTGAATGAAATATTTAGTCCGGAAAACCTCCGAACTGTTGATGGCTTCGTAATTGAAGAAGGTACCAGACCTATCGACTCGTATAATGCGTCAAGTTTAACCTCAGCTGCCTATTTGAGCATTGAGATACCAATCAATAAATTCACTGTAATTACTGGAACAAGGCTTGAACATAATAGTATGAAGCTTAACAGTAACAATGATTTCGGTCCTATCAATGTGGACAATCAAATTGTTACATTATTACCATTCTTTAATTCTACCTATAATTTCACAGATAGAACACAAGTCAGATTAGCCTATGGTAGAACATTGAACAGGCCTGAATTCAGGGAGTTGGCACCATTTGTTTTCTATGATTACAAAATGGATGCCGGTAGAGCTGGGAATCCGAACTTGAAACAAGCGACTATCGACAACGTTGATATTAGATTGGAAGTCTATCCACGAATTGGAGAAACCATCACTATTGGTGTATTCTATAAATACTTCAATGATCCAATTGAGAATAAAACGTTTGTTACAACTGAGAGTCCCCAATTCAGTTACATCAATGCCGATTATGCCTATTCATATGGAACTGAAATTGAAATCAGGAAATCACTTCAAGGTATGACCTCCAGTAACTTCTTGGACAGATTTTCGCTCAATGCCAACGCATCCTTGATATTTACTACGGTTAACTTAGGTGATGCCGCAGTAGCACAACAGAAGAAGAGACCACTTCAAGGTCAATCACCTTACATCGTGAACACTGCATTGTATTATGATGATTTGCCAAGGGGATTGAACGCAAGTGCGACATATAACATTATCGGTACCAGAATTTACTCTGTTGGAGATGTTCTGTTCCCAACTATATACGAATTGCCCCGACATAGTTTGGATATTACCGTTTCCAAAACAATTGGAAGTCGTGCAACATTGAAGTTCGGTATTCAGGACGTACTTGATTCTTCTTATCGTTTTTATCAGGATTCTGACAGAAATGAAAAAATTGATGTGAATAGAGATCACCCAATTTTTGTCCATAAAAAGGGTAGACATATGAATCTGTCGTTATCGTATGATTTCTAAAAAAATCAATTTTTCAAGTAGAATCGAAATGTGATTTTATTGATTCTGATGTCGGTTTCGTGGATTTGGCATGCGTGTTCGACTCAATGCAGTGTGTTGTAGAATATGTCGGCCTGAGTCCCAACAAAAGGTACAATCTCCAAGGCGTGTCCATTTTGGGCATGCCCTTTTTTTGTTTATGAAGGCTTGTCAAATTTGGCTATTAGAGGTAACCTATTGTTAGTCAATGGTATTATAGGTATATTGTTTTTTACCCCCTGATTTAATATTGTAAAAAGGCCCCGATGCAAAATGGAGCAGCCGTCTCAGATTCCCTTCTATTCAAAATATTTAAAAGTTCCGTTGAGCTCCTTTGTCTCGCAAGTTACGATGGCTACTTTAAAACCTTGAACCCGGCTTGGACCAGAGCTCTTGGATGGACAAAAAAAGAATTGTTGGCAAGTCCGTGGAGCCGGTTTGTCCACCCGGATGATCTTGAATCAACGTCCGTTGTTAGCGATAAGTTGGTAAATGGTAACGAGGTCATTCACTTTGAAAATAGATATTTATGTAAAGATGGATCATATCGATGGCTTTCCTGGAATTCCACTTCATTTGCAGATGAAGCGTTGATCTTTGGAATAGCCAGGGACATCACCGAAAGAAAAAAGTCGGAACAGTTACTCAAAGATAGTGAAGAGTATCTTAAGTCCATTCTACGTGCGATTCCTGATCCATTTTTTATCATTGATAAATCCGGACAATTCTTGGATTTCAAGGCAACTCATGATCAATTATATCTTGAACCACAGGTGTTTATGGGAAAGAATGTTGCAGATGTATTGCCAGAAGACGTTTCAGTACAAATCCTTTCTTCCATAAAAATGGCATTATCGACCAATGAGTTGGTCCAAATGGAGTATTCTCTGGATGTGAATGGAAGCAACCGTAACTATCACGCAAGATTTGTAGCATTCGGTCGAGATAAAGTGATTTGCGTGGTCACGGACATCACCGATTCCGTGGTAAACATCAACAAAATTAAACAACTACTTGTAACGCAGGAAGCTACTACCAGTAGGCTTCAAAACTTTACACATATTGTCTCCCATAATCTTAGATCCCATACATCAAATTTTCAGGCTTTGTTCAGTTTGATCGAGGATGAATACCCGCATTTACTCGATAACGAATATATTTCATTGCTCAAAAACTCTGCTGATAATCTATCGGATTCCATCAAGTATCTTACACAGGTGCTTGATGTCAACGAAACAAATAACAAAGTATGGGAGTTGGTCAATCTTTCAAATTGTATAGATACCAATGCGTTGAATATTATGCAACTGGCCAAAAGTAGTGGGGTAGACATCATAAACAACGTTGAAGATGATATTTTTGTTTATGTAATTCACGCCTATTTGGATAGCATCGTGCTGAACCTTATGACCAATGCGATAAAATATAATTCACCTGATCGCGATTCGTTTTTGAAAATATCGTGTACACGTGCGGGTGAGAATTATATCCTGGAGTTTATGGATAACGGATTGGGGATCGATCTCAAAAAATATGGACAAAAGATTTTTGGGATGTACAAAACATTTCATGGTCATCCGGATTCCAAAGGATTGGGTTTATTTATGACGAAAACTCAACTCGAGGCCATGGGTGGAAGTATCGAGGTTGAAAGCGAACCCGGTGTTGGAACCACTTTCAGACTGACATTACCAGTCTCTGGTGTATAGTTATCTCTGGTGTAGAATTGTCTCTGGTGTAGAATTGTCTCTGGTGTAGAATTGTCTCTGGTGTAGAATTGTTACTGGGGAATAAATAGTGGGCGTCATTTGCCGCCTGTCCTGGCATTACTACTTTGTAGTATTCTGAATTTGCCTTAATTTTCCTTATCTTGGACGATATGTACAGAGTTATTTCATCCTGGTCGATTTAAATTCCAAAACTATGTCACGATCCAGATCATCAAGATTATTAGTTTTGATTGTCACAATTATAGTCATATCCACAGGACTATCAGGCTGTAAAAAGGACAATCCCGTTAACGTATTACCATCCGATGTCGCCGGTGCGTATTATTTCACGGAGTTTCAGTTTGTACCTGATGCATCTGCAATACAACCCGCGAATGTATTGGATACACTGGTCGCCGAGGATACCTATCTAAGATTGATATCGAGTGGACAATTCATCTTGAATTATCGTTTCAGAGGGGGACAAGAATCAATCATATCCGGTGACTTTTCGGTTACTACATCACGCATTACGCTGAGGGCTGCACCTGGGTCTGAAGCAAGACTCATCTCATTGATGCTAAACTCACCCATAGTTTTCAACAGAAGTGAGGGTCCGGCTGAATCTGAATCACTCACATCTTATACTGTAAAAACGGTAGACCTGGCCTCATTCTCTGCTAAATATGCCGGTGTACCACCTGTACGTGGGACGTTGCAAATTGGATTAAGATCATCTGATGCAATCCGACCAAGTTTTGAGTTCTAAGTGTTTATCACTGCAGCTCTAAATGTGATGATGATTTCACTCGACAAAATTATTAAAGAGTCCGTATGAGTAACTATACAGCACACACGTTGAAACGAATATCCGCATTGATTTTGGTATTTTTATTTGGAACTCAAATTTTATCGGCACAGGTCTCAGGTGTAAGTTTTTCGATTTCACCTACGGTTGAAAAGGTTATGTGGCATGATAACGCGGGGCTACGTGGGGATTATTTATACGGAGGAAGTCTTGGTGTCGGACTCGGACAGTATGTTGAACTGAAGGCGCATTACATGCGTGGGTGGGACACTAAAACACATTTCGTATCGCTTAGAGGCGGGGATGGTCCACTCCAGGATCGGCTGAATAGTATCCCTGTGAATAATGTGGACCTCGAACGGTTTGGGCTTTCAACATCTCTGAATTTGTCAACTTCTGCCATTGTCCCTTATTTTACAGGCGGAATTGGTGTCGTAAGATTCAGCACAGCTGATGTGTTACCAAGTGAAAGTGTGTATTTAAGCGGTGGGGCTGGACTCATGATTTCAGTAGCATCAAGATACGCTCTTTTTGCGCAGGCCAACCATATTGGATATCAGTATAATCCGGGTTCAACTTTTTTGAATGGTGCCAGATTGAATGCTACCGGTTTGCAACCACTCAATTTCAATCACACAAGAGTCTCTCAATGGCATTTTCAGGTCGGACTTAAAACCTATCTGGGGGGATTGTCATCCGGTGGTTATTCAACAGGTTCTTTCCCGGATGAATATAATGGAGGACTCTCCACAACCCGTTTTGCGTTGAGTCCAATATATGGGCAGATATCTTTTCACGAATCAGTGAATCTCCCATCGGTACAACATGTCGTAGGTGTCGAGGCAGGGCTTGAGTTCGGTCCACTTGTGTCGATGAATGGTTTCTATTGGCAGGGAATTGATGGAAGAAATGGACTGAAGTTGGAGAAGTTGCATTTTGCCGGTGGCGAGTTCCGATTGAATTTTTTTGAATCAATTGTATCTCCTTTTGCGAGTGCAGGTGGTGGTTATATGTTCGCAAGTAATTATGAATCAGAGTCCCTGGCTCGACCTGAGGATATGATTTTTGGTCTGTTGGGTGTTGGTCTGGATGTTGGTTTGAACGACAATATCTCGATCACAGGTTCTTTAAAATCTTTGATGCATACCCGCCCTGGAGTAGATAATGCCCTATCCCGGAATAAAGTAGTGATGAGCACCATGTTCAACATTGGTGTAAAGATGAGTTTGGGTGGAATTGGTACGAGATCAGGTAGTCTTCGTAGTACTCAATACACTTCAGGTGCAGGTGTTACAGGTAATGGTCGATCAATCAATAGAACAGGTGGCACTATAACCGATGAGCAACGTGTGCTTATAATGCGCGAGGCAGCATTGACATCAGAAATAGCCAAAGCACTTTCTGATGGTAACGATGAAGTGGCAGAACGTCTGATGGAAGAGAGAGAGCTCATTCGAAATCAGATATCTGGGTCAGATCAACGGTCATTTACGATTCCAGTACTGCCTAATGGGGAGGTATATATTCGGTTTGGAAATGCTCAGAATACCATCAGATCGGGTGCTGAAGGTAGTCCGGTTGGGAATGGGTCAGCAGATCGAACGGTGGTCTCCGGAACTCAAACGGTGCTGACTCAAGAAGAGTTTGACCGACGACTTGCTGCCTTCGAACGCAGACTTATGGAGTTGATAGATACACGGATTTCGGGACAATCTCCCCAGTCGATCGTAGTGTCATCACAAACTACCCCTGTGACAACTGTTCAGGCACGAGACACTACGGAAAAGGACCAGGGGCGGGAAATCGAAGGTGTCTCAATCATCACCGGACTAGCAACGCCACTGCAGGGAATGCTTGGGGTCAGGATCGATTATGGTACAATTTTTAATGGTAAGGTCGATTTTCAACCTGAAATTATTCTTGGATTTGGCAGTGGAGCAACGATGTATCATATCAATATGAATGCGATGTATCCATTAGATCACCTCACATGGATAGATCCGTTGAAACCTTATGTTGGTATTGGATTAGGTATATTGGCCTTCAGTAATCCTCCCTCCAATGCTTCGGGAATTCAGTTCAGCGGTGGATTTACCATCGGTGCTGATTATGAACTTGGACCTGGTTGGTTATTTGCCGAGTATGCCAACTATAACTTTTTCAAGTTCAATCGACTGAATATGGGTTTCAGATACCGGTTTTGATTGACTTCAAGATTCTTGATCGGATTACATCATGATCCGGATTACACAACAATGACGGTGCTCCATCAGAAACAACGCTACATATCAGGCTGTCGGTAGAAATAACAAGTTACGATTCGATCAGAAACTCGGTTGTCAATAACAAAAAACGCCCCGATGGATGTCCACCGAGGCGTAATAACTTGTATGGAAAAGAGACGCAGATTACTTCACGAGCATCATTCTCTTGTTCTGAACAAATGAACCAGCCTGCATTCTGTAAATGTAGGTTCCGGAGCTGAGTCCGGCTGCATTAAACTGGACTGCGTGAGCACCAGCTGACATTTGCTGATTTACCAAAGTTGCAACTTGCTGTCCGAGCATGTTGTGTACAGTGATGTTCACAAATTCAGATTGTGGGAGTTCAAAACTGATGCTGGTTGTTGGGTTGAACGGATTTGGGTAGTTCTGATTGAGTACGAAACTATCGACCAATTCGTTTTCACGATCAACGCTAACGGTAACCGCGAACGCTGCTGACATGTCAAACGAAGCAAGAGCCACGTTGGTAGCCAGTACATAGACTTCTCCATCAGCTTGGTTGGTAGCAACAGCACCTACACGGAAAGAATTTTCACCGGTACCGATTGAACCAGTCTCAGCAACGATAAGTGGTCTGGCTGGGTTGGTTACATCCAATACAAGGAAATTGCTATTGAGGGTACCTGGTACGCCAGTAACCATATAGGTTCTGCCTGCGTTAGTGATCAGGTCAAAGTCTCCATAAGAAAGTGGTAAATAATCACCTTCATATCCAACAGGGGCATTTGATTCAGCTGAAGGGATGCGGGCAATAACATAACCGGTTGCAAAGTCAACGAATAATGCCTGGTTGTCACGTCCGTTAACCCAACCTGCTGTTGCAAAATCAGGATTAGCGTACATGTCACCGGCAAAAACGATACTGGCATTAGCGGCGTCAAATGGGAGAGGAATGATGCGTGCTGGAGTATGCAGGTCGGTTCCATCAAAATAGAACTCAGCTACAGCATTTGTAAAGGTACCGGAAACATAGAGAAAAACATCGTCTCCACTACCCGAAATACCAATTCCGTCACCATATCGTGCGAATGGGGATGGGTTTCCTTCGAAGAGCAAACGAGGTGCTGCATCTTCATTTTCCCAGTAATACACTTTGAAGTTCACACCTGTATCCAGGATCAGATTAGTAGCAAAGATTTGGCCGTCCTCGGTTACAGCAATTCTGTTCAATGGCAAAGTTCCACCTTCGATGATTGAGACGTTCATCGAACCGGATGACACGCCAGTAGACGCATCGACTTTTTGGATACTGATTCCACCAGCTCGGCTTGGGACCAGAATGTTTCCTGTGGCAGGATTAAAAGCGGCGCCACGTACAGAGTTACCTGCATCGGTCAACCAGCTAACGGAACCCGCTTCAACGGTCCAATTTGCTGTCAATGTTGTCTGGGCGTTAGCCGTCATGGAAAGTCCCATGGAAATTAATGCAACGCCAAGACCTTTTGCGAACTTCGATAGAAGTCCGTTGGGTCGTAATCCATCCTTCATATATACCTCTTTAATTAGTAATCGATTAACTAGATGATAACTGTCTTGTTGACAATACTACCACAATAAT
>CAZDYD010000083.1:0-9981 GCA_964509715.1 uncultured Chitinophagales bacterium | reverse complement strand
ATTTATGTCCCATCACATCACGGTCCTGTTCATTGCCGACATCGTCGGAACTCCGGGAATCCAGATACTTGACACCCTCCTTCCTGCCCTGAAAACCAAGTACAAACCAGATTTTATCATCGCCAACGGTGAGAATTCTCACGAAGGTATGGGCATAAACGAAGAAATCGTACGACATCTGTACTCCATCGGGATTGACGTCATAACCGGCGGAAACCATTCGTTTGACAAATGGAAGATCCTGCCATACATGAAATCAGACAAAAATCTGCTACGTCCATTAAATTATCCAAAAGGTGTGAATGGATACGGGTATGGCGTGTATGATGTACCCGGTACAACATTCAAAATCGGTGTGTTGAACATGCAGGGGAGAACCTTTCTCCCCCCGATCGACGATCCTTTTAGAGCGGCTGATTGGGTGCTTGAAAAGTTAGCTGAAGAAACACGCATCATCTTTGTGGATTTTCATGCCGAAGCTACCGCCGAAAAAATGGCTTTTGGCTGGTATATCGACGGAAAAGCATCCGTTATGGTAGGAACTCATACCCACATACCGACCAATGATGCCCGGATCCTGCCAAAAGGAACAGGATATGTAACGGATGCCGGAATGACCGGTTCTTTCAACTCTGTCATCGGAATGGATAAGGACACCGCTCTGCGCCGTTTCATGCTGGGTACTCCGCAAAAATATCAAAGTGCCAACGGAGATAACAGAATTTGTGGTATTTTAGCCAAAATCGACACCACAAGTGGTAAGTGTGTCCATATCGAAAATGTGATTTTTCCTTCGTTCAATAGTACAACACTTAAATGAACATTCTGTCTACATCACAGGTTACAAAATCCTATCCCTCCAAAGCGGGTGCCGAGGCGGTTGAAGTCCTTAAGGGTATAGACATTGAGATTCCACAAAGTTCTGTAACGGCCATTGTGGGTGCCAGTGGATCCGGGAAAAGCACACTTATGCATATTCTTGGCGGACTTGACAAGCCGAGTAGTGGAGAAGTCATGTTTCGGGATTCACTGATATCATCATACAATGATGACGAACTCTCCAGATTCAGAAATCGGGAAATCGGTTTCGTATTTCAGTTTCATCATTTGCTGCCAGAATTTACGGCTCTTGAAAATGTGATGATGCCAGCTCTGATCAGAAACATCCCGATACACTCGATCACCGATAAAGCCACTCAATTACTCAAGGGATTCGGACTGGGTAACCGACTGAGCCATCGTCCCGCAATGCTGTCAGGTGGTGAACAACAACGGGTTTCAATCGCACGCGCACTGATCAACGATCCTGCCATACTCTTGGCAGACGAACCTACCGGTAACCTGGATGAGCAAAACACATCCGAAATCATCGAACAAATCATTGCGCTGCGGGACTCCCGGCAGTTGACGGTGGTCATGGTGACCCACGACATGGACATCGCTAAAAAATGCGATCACATTCTCACCCTCCGTAATGGCGTTGTTGTTGAGTAAAGTCATGTGATTCGAGTAGACACACTTTCCTCACAGATAACTTTAAGATTAGTACAGTAGTGAGATCACTGGATGTATACTACTCACATCACGAGCGCTCTATCTGCAGTGAGATCACGGGTTGTATACCACCCACAATTCGAGTAGTATATGCATTCCCTCCAATGCACTTTCTTACGTGTTAATGTTAGATTTTATCATGTAAAAGTTGTAATTTGGTGGCTTGAGAATTTTACATTAAACCATATAACACTGACGATATATGTCCAAGAATTTTACAAAAGATCAGCTCGAATCCGATGCACTGGTAACCGGGTATGCCAAGACTATCCATTACGTAAAGAATAACACGAACGTCATCATTGGTGCCGTCGTAGGGGTTATCGTGTTGATTGGTGCGATTGTTGGATATTCCATCTACAGTGACAAGCAAGAAACCACAGCTCAGGCTTTTCTTGGATATGCTGAACAATCATTTGTCCGTGCTGACTATGAAACCGCTCTAAACGGTGATAACTCTACACTCGGGGTAGGACTAAAAGCGATTATCAGCAACTACAGCGGGACCAATGCAGCCAACATGGCACGTTATTATGCCGCCATCAGTGAATTGGAAATGGGTAACCGCGATGCAGCGCTTGCATACATGAACAAGTTCAAAGCTCCTAAGGGAATCTTGGGCGTGAACGCTCTTAATTTCCATGGCGTACTCTTGGATAACGCAGGTAAATACAAAGAAGCCGCTAATACGTTCAAAAAAGCAGCTAATTGGGACAGAAACGATAGCACTACACCACAAAATCTGCTTATGGCCGCAAACTCTGCCGTACGTGCCGGTGACTACAGAATGGCATCAGATCTGGTAAATGAAATCATCAATTCATTCGAGAACTCTCCTTCTGTCACTGACGCTCGTAAACTACAAGGTACACTCGCGGTTAAGTAAGCCTTCAGAATACACATTTTTGAAAAAAGCCGGATGTCGATAGATGACCGGCTTTTTTTATGACCAAAATCTATGCATTTGTCGTGAGATGTGAATTGATCACATGACAAGTTTGTCAAACCCAAAATTACACAATGGCGTTGTCAGTAGTTAAAAATTGCCATCGCACATGAAGAATTCAGAAGATTTACCGGGTAGCATCGAATGCTTGGGCCAGATCTGCCATGATATCTTCGGGATGTTCCAAACCAATAGATATCCTCACCAGACCATCTCCAATACCTGCTGAAGCGCGTTCTTCAGGTTTCAGCTTTGAATGGGTCGTGGAGGCCGGATGGGTGACAATCGTACGGGAATCACCCAGATTGGCGGTCAATGAACATAACGAGAGTGCATCTAAAAATCGACGCCCTCGTTCGAGTCCACCACTGATATCAAAGGAGACCATCCCTCCACCCATCGACATCTGCTTAACGGCAAGTTCCCGTTGCGGATATGATTTCAGAAAAGGATATCTCACATTCAAAACATCCTCGGAGGCCTCCAGCCAGGTTGCAATTCTTTCGGCTGACTTACAGTGCCGTTCCATCCTGATGGACAACGTTTCCAGACTTTTTGAAAACACCCAGGCATTGAAAGGTGACATCGATGGACCCGTCTGACGCGCAAAGAAACGGATTTCTTTCATCAGATCGGCTTTTCCGACGATGACTCCACCTATCGCCCTGCCCTGTCCGTCGATGTATTTCGTTGCACTATGGGTCACAAGATGTGCCCCGTAACGAGCTGGGACCTGTACATATGGTGTGGCAAAGCAATTGTCTACATTCAGAATCAAGCCCCTCGCCTCGGCCAATGTACCCAAAAACCCAAGGTCTGTTAGCTCCAATCCCGGATTGGAGGGTGTCTCTGCAAAAAGCATTCTAGTATTGGGAAGGATAGCCGCTTCCCATGCCTGATTGTCGGCCGGATCCACATACGTTGTCTCGATCCCCCAACGCGGCAAAATTTGCGTCAATATTTGATGTGTCGACCCAAAAACAGCCCGGGATGACACAATATGGTCACCAGAGCGTAACAGTCCTGCAATACTTGTAAAAACAGCGGCCATCCCCGATGCAGTAGCAACACCATCCTCACACTCTTCCAACATGCACATTTTCTCAACGAACTCATTCGTATTCGGATTCGAAAAACGGGTATAGATATTCCCCTGGATTTCATCTGCGAACATGGCTCTCGCCTGCTCTGCATCCTCAAATACGAAACTTGAGGTCATATACAAAGGCGTAGCATGCTCACGTTGCTCCGAACGAGGCGTCTGGATGCGGATCGATTGGGTTTCCTTATGGTGTTTGTCTGACATTCTTAATCTATATATTCAATTTCCCAGGTGATTTCGGCCGTTTTTTCGAGCATTTTAGACACTGAACAGTATTTCTCCATCGATAATGATACCGCACGTTCTGCTTTGGATTGATCTGTTACTCCGCCCAAAATATATTTGATGTGTATGCCGGTAAAAATATTCGGAATACCACCCGACTCGCGCTTACCATCAACGACTACATCCAATGATGTGAGCTCAATTTTCTGCTTCCTCAGGATGC
The DNA here is from genome assembly GCA_964509715.1 of uncultured Chitinophagales bacterium. Lineage (GTDB taxonomy): Bacteria > Bacteroidota > Rhodothermia > Balneolales > HLUCCA01 > UBA11400. Next base: position 5,931 of record CAZDYD010000083.1, on the reverse strand, counting down.
TGATGACATCGATCGAACTACAACCTGCAACTGCCATCAATACCAGTTGCATCGGTCTCGCACCCAGATTATGTCCACCAATTTCCGGATTTCCATCGATGTGGACTACATTACCTGTATCATTAACCGCTTCCATGTGATAGTCCTGATCGATTCTACTAAGCTTGATCTGCATGATTATATAATTTCGTTTACAGTTTTATGAATCAATGAATATAATTGAAAACAGCGGATGTAACACTTTCTTTTACCTTAAGCTGATGTAACCAGGCACCGGGAAGCTTACTCTGACCACGCAATGCTCCAATCAATGAACCGAGATAGAATCCGACCGCACCGCTGGTCCCACCAAGATTTGTGGTGGTCAACAGTCCCTTTTCAAAATCGTCATTGTACTTGTAGAAGGCATTACCCACAAATGCCAGAATATTATCCGCAGCATTATTGATGTTTCCACATGCTTGTGCAACTTCGATAAGCGGACGATCAAGCAACGGTTCTGTTACCTGCATGCGTCTCTTCATCTTGTAATCGTGAGGAAACAGATCTTCCGCCTCATCTGCAAAATACATGGCACTCTTCAGAAATGCCCCAGCATCAAAATCCTTTTCATCCATCACGTACAGATTCGCAAGCAACCTCAGATAGATCCAGGTACCTTGTTGCCAAACTATTGAAACCGGTGACAACGATTTCAGCCATTCACCCAACTCGGCAGTCGAGCTCTTTCCTGCCGCCAAACGATACGCCGCCGGCATGGCAAAAGCGAATGTGTAGTGTCCCTCATCCGGGAACGGAGGCCAAGGAAATGTAGCATTTTTGGGCCACAACATCTGAAACCGGTTAAAAGCATCTTTTATATTGAATGCAAATCCCTGGAGATCAGGTAGCGGACGTGATGCTTTGATGACGGCCAACATCGCCTCTGTCTGTCGTGCAGTACTTCCAGCGGCCAACGGATAAAACTCATCGGAGTCCGGTCGGGCCATAGGACCAGTGATACGGCCAAACTCTTTGGAGATCTGCTCCGGCGTCATACCTTCGGTGGGCAAAGCAATACTTTCACCCAAAGATGCCGCCACACAGCTGGCCAGAAATCGATCGTTTAGATTATGTTTCATGATATAGATTAAGTTTGTTTAAAAATACACTTATTTGGGCTCGTTTAATAACCGTTCATCTACCTGTTGATGGTGTGCGATGCGGTTTTTTACCCAATGTTCAAGGTCATCCAGTATCGCCTGATATTCCCCGGTTGCAGGCACACCAGGATATCCAGCAACCGAATAGGAAGTACTGAGTTGATTTTCAAAATCACTGGCTTCAGCGGGACCCACCTGACCGGCCTGACGATATGCATCCCTAAAATTGCCACCACCGATCACAGCTGCAAGAGCCTTATGTGTCGCAAACAACTCAGGTGTGAGTGATTTTTTACATGCCTCCGTATCAAACTGAAGTCCCTTCAGACACATTGATACAGCACGGTTCAAACGGTCTATGCGCTCAAATCCTTCGATCAGGCTTTGTTTCACAGTTTGAAGGTCACGATGATATCCACCGATGAGATTCAGACCCGCCATCGACAACTGGGCATGAATACCGGACAATTGCGCATATCCCGCACGGATAAGTTCCCATGCATCTGGATTTCGTTTCTGGGGCATGATACTGCTACCCGAAGTCTGATCTTCACTCAAATGAACAAATCCGGCTGTGGGTTGCGCAAAGAATATGATATCAGCTCCCATCCTGTTGAACGTCAACGCTCCACTCATAAGCATGTGTAGGATACCCGATTCCAGCTTACCGCGGGACAATTGTACCGAAGTTACCGCATGCTGTGTCTGGGAGAACCCAAGTCGCTCACGAGTCAATTCCCGGTCGATTTCCAAAAATGGCACTCCAAATCCGGCAGCAGATCCCAACGGATTCACATCTGACTTCTCGTAGATATGTCGCAACGATTGCAGATCACTCAGCAACAAATCAATATAACCATAGGCCCAAGCATCAACACTGGTGGGCATGGCGGGTTGAGTATGAGTATGTCCGGCGAAGAACACTCCTCGATACTTTTTAGCCAATTCGATCAGCTGATGAGTAATAACCATCCAATCGGATGCAACTCGGAGTAAACGATCGCGTACATATAACCTGATATCCGTCTGAACCTGATCGTTCCTGGATCGTCCGGTATGGATTTTCTTACCAGCCTCTCCACAATCTGCGGTCAATCTGTTTTCAATGGCAGAATGGACATCCTCGTCGTCCGCAGTGAGATGAAATTCATTGTGTTTCCACTGATGGTAATAGTGTTTCAGTGCTGATCTGAGGTTCCCCGCCTCCTGAGGACTCAAAATCCCGATCTTTTCAAGCATATCGGTCTGAGCGATGTTGCACTTGATATCATACGGAATCAAATGTTCATCACAAGCACGGTCCTCACTGGCCGTAAACTCAAAAAACCAATCACGGTCGACTTGGTCCTTATCTGATTTTCTCCAAAGTTGACTCATCACTGCCTTTCAAAATATCCGGTTATTATTTTCTTGTACACTTCAACTCCCGCTTCAAGCTGCTCGATGACGATATGCTCATTGTGACGATGTGAAAGTTCACTATTCCCGGGACCCAGTTTAATCGTCGGAATGTCATGAAGAAATACCCAATCGGAAGCAGTTGGTGAGCCAAAAGGTGCCGCACCTGTGACCTGCTCAGCAACTTTGACGATGCGTTCATTCCGGTCAGTGGCTGTAGATATAAACCGGTCACTATGCACCAAGATTTCACACTTTAACTCCGATTTCAATCGTTCCAGGATCATGGCATTGGGGTATTCAGGTATCGTACGGATGTCAACGACAACCTCCGCAACTTCGGGCATCACATTGTTTGCTACGCCACCGGTGATCCTGGTCGGTGTGATTTTGACCTTGCCTATGAATGGATTCTCATCTTCAAAATGAATGGATGCTAACCGAGAGAGCACATGCCCCATTTCAGTGATCGCGTTTGATCCATAGACTCGTGCTGCATGACCGGAATCCCCCTTTGTATAGAGTTTAAGTACCAGCAAGCCCTTCTGTGCGATGCACGGCGCCAATAAAGTGGGTTCACCGATGATCGCAGCGTTGGGTAACGGCAATACCCCATTATCCATCAACGATCTTAAATAGGCCATACCGTTGTTCTCACCCGAAGTCTCTTCGCAGACAGTCAGTGCAAACGAGACCTTTCCCTGAGTGGGCCTCCAGCCAGTCTGTGCCAGCTCCAGTATCGCTTTGATCATGGTCGTACCGCACCCTTTAGCATCGGTGGTCCCACGTCCCCAAATAGCATGATCTTTTATATACGGATCAAATCCAACGGCATCATCGGCCAATGATACCGGCACCACATCTGAATGTGAATTTAAAAACAACCAGTCGGGTCCATCACCCAGACTGAATATCAGATTATCTTCGTATCGATCGATTTTCAAGAGTCCTGTTCGTCGAACCGCATCTTCAAGCCAGTCGACCAGCTCTTTTTCCTGAAGACTCACACTGGGAAACCGAACCCATTCCATCAATAGATCAACTATTGAAATAGATAGCAGATCGATGGTATGGCCATTATTGAATGATGTGGAGGTGCTCATTTTTCGTCCTCCATGATCAATTGTGTGAACTTTTGCTCCAAAATCCCCATCGGATTTCCGATCCTGACAATCGGCACACCACCTTTCAAAGCCTCAAACGCGGTTTTTAGCTTTGGAACCATGCCTTCGGTGATCCATCCCTCGCTTTTTCCCGTCTGAAAATCTGAATGAGATAATTTTCCAATGGATGTTCCATCTGCACCACGGACAGACTCCGGCTCCATCAAAATGATCATTTTGGAGGCTTTCAGGGCCACGGCGATGCTATTTGCGAAAGTATCTGCATTAATGTTCAAGATTCCATCATAAGGTGACCAGGTCAGACAACCAATAACAGGCACCACGTCGGAACCCGTCAATTGCTCCAGGATGGATATGTCCACCGAGTCAATTTCCCCAACCAACCCAAAATCGATTTCGGTACCGTTGATATTCAATGGAGCCCGACGATGCGCCGTTGTCAGATGGGCATCAGCTCCGGTCATGCCCATAGCTTTGATGCCATAGGTTCGCAAGTTCTGAACAATATTCTTATTGACCGCGCCGCCAACGGTGTACTTTAGCACCTCAAGTGTACTGGAATCAGTGACTCTTCTGCCTTCAATCTGCACCGGAGAAATACCAAGTCGGTGCGATAGCTCATTGATCTGTTTACCACCTCCATGGATAACGCATACACGATCTCCTTGTGCTGATAATTGCACAACAAGGCTGGAGATGGCATCCAATTGCTGAGGATGATCTGTCAGGGAACCACTGATTTTGATGACTATATATTCCATAGAGTTCGCAAGATGGCTTTTTGGGCGTGTAATCTGTTTGCAGCTTGCCGGATGTGAATGGATGTCAGACTATCAAGCACCGAATCAGTCACCACCACGTTTCTACGGACAGGCAAACAATGCATGAATCGGGCCTCATTCGTAACACTCATTTTATCGGAGTCAACGGTCCAGTTTCGATAAGTCTCAAGTCGAAGCCTGGATTCAAGCACCGGATCAGAGTAAACTATGGGAGAAGCCCATGCTTTGGCATATACTACGTCGGCATCTGCAAGAGCTTCCCGCTGGTCATGGATCACTTCAAAATTCGAACCCATTGCATCGGATTGCTGTTTAAACTGCATGAGGTTCATGTCATCGGGAACCATTTCGGGAGGTGCAGCCAAAGTGACATCCATCCCACTTCGTGTCGCGAAGTCCAGAACCGATAACGGTACAGCCTGAGGCAATGGAAATGGATGAGGCGCCCAGGTCAACACCAGTTTCTTGCCTTTCAATTGATCTGCCCCAAATTCTTCGCGGACGGTCATCCAATCGGCCATCGCCTGACATGGATGTCCCATTGCACTTTCCAGATTTATGATCGGTACCGAGGCAAATTTACTGACGGTATTGAGCACCAACTCATCATAATCGTCAGATTTGTTCTTTAATGTCGCGAAAGATCGAACTCCAATGGCATCACAGTATTGGGAGAGCACTTGAATCGCCTCCTTAATATGCTCCGTCTTGTCGGAGTCCATAATGGCACCTTCCCGCATTTCCAATGACCATGAACCTTGTCCCGGAGCAATGACCGAAACACCAGCTCCAAAATGGGCAGCCGTTGTCTCGAACGATACTTTAGTACGTAACGACGGATTGAAAAACAACAGACCAAGCATGCGTCCGGCAGCTATGGGAGCTCTAAATGAAGACCGTTTCATATCATCGGCCAAATCCAACAAACTCAATAAAGCATCATTGGAATAATCCTGCAACCGCTTGAAATGACGTATCTCAGCCATGTAGCACCTCTTTCAAGACCTCTGCGAATTCATTAACAACTTCCACAGGTGTGATATAAGGAGGCATCAGACGCATCGCCTTGGGATCGTCCGACGTACCGGTGATCCAGCCTCGTTTGAAAAGCTCTGCAACCACAGGCTTCGCATCCCGGTCAAGCACAATCCCCACAAGACACCCCATGCCCCGAACCTCAACACCCGCCCCCTGCAACGCTCCCTTCAACGCCTCAAACACCAACGGCACATGCTCCATCAACCTCTTCTCCTCGATCTCACACAACGTCGCATAACACGCCGCACAAGCCAACATCCCACCGGCAAAAGTCGACCCTAAATCTCCAATCTTGACCCTCTCACCAATCCACTCCGGCACCACAAGCGCTCCGATCGGAAACCCAGCCGCCAGACTCTTTGCCAACGTGATCATATCGGGCTTGATTCCGGTATGCTCACAGAATGAAAACGTACCCGTACGACCCACCCCGGTCTGGATCTCATC
>CAZDYD010000082.1:0-10292 GCA_964509715.1 uncultured Chitinophagales bacterium | reverse complement strand
TCAAACTCCTATCAAATGGCATTGATCTGAGCGGTCAGTTGCTCAATTGCCTGAATGATTCGCTGGATTTCAACCTGGATCATGGATGGTTCTTCTTCTATGGCATAGCGTACCCCGGGCAACATCCATGATGCATACCCACTGAATGGATCAACTGATACATACAGCGACTGAAACCATTTTCCGAATGGAAGACCGTCATCATGTAGAAATGCTTTTTCAAGTCTGATTAACTCCGCATTGATCTGTCTGATTTGTGAGTTGTCCAGTCTTCCCTCATCCAACAGTGTACCAAGACGTACCCCCGCTAATGATGCAGCAATGGTCAATTTATCAAGAGCATCATCCAGATCTGACCTGTCAAATGTTACTCCCTTGTCAGTAGCTATTCTATGTACCTGATCTACATGACTTTTCAGATCAACACTATATCTCAATAAATCATATGGAATGATATCTGCATTGGCAAATCGTGTAGCTACAACGGCATACACATTCGCAAGCGTTGGACCATACATGAACTGTGGATCCAGAAATCGTTCATAGTATGTGAAGGTGTCGTAATTGGAGTGATACACCGGTACAGCCGAACTGATAGACATTCCAGCGGATGGGATGCCAGCGTGCATGTAGAAAGGAACGTGATCAGATCCACCCCCAAGACTACCGATGTTTGGTTCAACCCGGGTTGTGTCCCTGTGCCATTGATCATATACCGTTCCATGGATATCCGGATGTGGAATTACTTTAGTAGCTTCAATTATAGCTGACTTTAGTGATGGAGCTGCGCTCGATCCGAAATTGGCTCCTGTTACCGACATATCGGCGTTCAGATATACTACGGCTTTGGCTTGTAGCTCATCTCTGAGCTGTTCAACCCACTCGGATGATCCAATGATAAGAAATTCCTCTGCATCCCAATGTGCGATCATGATACTCCGCCTGGGACTATATCCATTTTTTACTAACCTTCCGATACTTTCAGCGAGGGTCAGTAGCATCGCCGTACCACTATTTGGATCGGTGGCCCCAAATCCCCATGCATCAAAATGACTTCCCAAGATGATCCACTCATCTGGAAATTCACTTCCTCGGAACGTCCCTATCACATTGGTGATCCGAGCAAAATCAGCCGGCTGTTCAACATGAAGTCTGACTTTTAAAGAATCGCCACCCTCCAATCGATAGGGGAAAGGCAGTCCGCCTTGCCAGTCCGTTGGCACATCTCCAACGGTCATTCTGGACAGGATTTCTTCTGCCGCACCATAACCAATAGGTGCTACCGGGATAGTGTGAAACGGGACTTCGTCCAAAGATAATCGCTCTACCTGATCATCCCCACCTAAGGGCAATGCTGGTTCAAATGGGGTGAGTGGGTCTCCGAAATAATCCATGGTGAGAAGTGATCCACGCTGAATGGTGTGCTCATTACTGAATCGTCCATTCGGGTAAACAGGCCCATTCACGTATCCACCATTCGCCGGGTCAGAATAGATTATTAGCCCCGCGGCGCCAGCTTCTTCCGCAAACTTAGCCTTGAATCCGCGGAAATTCCCACCATACCGAGCAATCACGATCTTACCACTGACATCGATCCCCATCTCCTGCAGCTTGGAAAAATCCTCCCGTCTGCCAAAATTTGCATATACCACTTCGGCAGTAACATCACCTGATCCGCTGTAAGCATTATAGCCATGGACCAACGCCGGATGGGTCGTGTATAAATCTTCCTCCAACGGTACTTCTTTATTTCGCAATCTGATAGAGTCGGGCGATACAATAAATATATTCACCTCACCAGGTTCAGGTAACCAAACATCATAATCGTATTGCTCAACCTCCATGGCGGCATCACGCATGGTGCGAGTCATATAGCGTATTACATCTCGGTTGAGCTCTGTACCTGCAACATTGGGTTCGCGTGTGAGTTCAAATAGATGTCGGCGATAGGTTTCAGGTTTATGAAGATCTATAAGCATCTGCTCAAGAGCTAACTGCTGAATGGTCCGGTCGGAGGAGAATCCTTTTAGAAAATCAACGGTTTGCTGAGCCATCAATGGTGTACAGATTACACTGATCACAACGATAGAAAAGACCTTTTTAAACATGAAATTTGAGTTTGGGTATATAAAATTAACGGCCAACGAGATTGTTGCACGTTAGCTCATTTGACGATTACACTATTTAAACGACAGAATTTATAGAACAACGGGTCGTTTTGGAGTCCCACTGATGTCAAACTTAATGGATTCATCTTGCCGTTTCAATGAAATTCCGAACAAAAATTCAATATTGTTTGCCAGATTTTGCATTTCCGGATTCAGATTGCTGATGATAATCTGTCCCTCGATGGGGGAATCGGACCATTTTTGATCCGGAAATACTTCTATTACCGCCTGTACATTGGCTTCGAATGCATCGTGTTGGTACAATACAGGTTCTATCAGAATGTGTTGAATTAACGGATCAAAGGTTATCTGAGCCATAAATTGACTGGACTCATCAATGGGTACAAAAAGTCCTGCCGCAGGATACAGACTTGCAATGAAGCCGGAGTTCAAATCCAACACTGAACATGTTATACTGATTCTCTGTGACGGCATATCCCCTCCGGCAAGGAGAGGGATCAGCTGAAGTGGATTACCTGATACATCGATGGTCATCTCGGTGCCTACAACAGATGACATGTAATCCCGAAGTCCATGTAATTGTATTCTCAAAGATTCCATCGAATTCAATACATAGGCTGCTGGTAGTATCGATAATTTTGCACTGGCCGTTCTGCCAAGATGTATGACAAGTTGATCCGCATGAAGCGTAAGTTCTCCGGAATTTTTGTACCATTTCAGATCACTCATTGTTACAGTGCCATCAACTGCACTAATTCTTAACCCGCTGATGGATATGCCCATGGTCGAGTCAGTCGGGACCAACTCTTTCTTGACCCAATTCTCGAGTTTTTTTTCAGATCTGTGGATTTTCCATACCCCGTACACTCCTGCAAACACAAGAAGTAGTAAAATCCATAGGATAAATTTTTTCAGGTATGGGTTCATTCTTTTGTATGTCTTGTCAGATCAGGGTCACTCGTAGTATTATTGATCAATGTAGCCTGGTTCAATCCCGGTTAAATAAAGAGACTATGTCATCCCAGGTTCGGGATTGCTCATCACTGGCATCCATATCGCGCACAGTCAGTTTCCCTGAAGCCAGTTCTTCATCACCAATAATGATGGTATAACGGCTTTTTTCACGGTTGGCTTCCTTCATTTGGGCTTTCATCGATCTTCCAGCGTAATCCATCGATGCAGATATTCCAAGTGAACGAAGTTGGGGGAGGTGTGCAAGTGCAAAATCCACCGCCAGTTGTCCTCGAGTTACTATATAAACATCCAGTCTTGGGATCTCACCTAATGGGATGTTCAAAGCTTCACACGCGATCATGAGCCGTTCCATGCCAGAAGCGAATCCAACTGCCGGAGTCGGACTTCCTCCCAATTCTTCTATCAAAAGATCATAACGACCGCCACCGCCCAACGCATCCTGTGAACCCAGATCTGGACTCACAAGCTCAAATGCCGTTCGGGTGTAATAATCAAGTCCTCGAACAAGCCTGGGTGTTTCCGCAAATGATATTCCCAATGACATTAGATGTTTCTTTACTTGATCATAATGCATCAGGCTATCATCATTCAGAAAATCGGTGATGATCGGAGCATGCTCAATTAAAGGTTGATCCTGTTCTTCTTTTGAATCCAGTATGCGCATCGGATTGGTTTGCAATCGGGTGCGAGAAATTTCGCTTAGTTTACTTGTGAACGGTTCAAAATATTTAATCAGAGCTTCACGATATCTGCTACGGGATTCAGGGTCCCCAACTGAATTGATCTTTAGCGTGGTGTTGCGTATCCCGATCTGAGCATAGACATCGATCATAAATGCTATGATTTCCGCATCTGCGACCGGGTCTGCAGAACCTATCATTTCAGCACCGAATTGATGGAATTGGCGCTGACGCCCTTTTTGAGGACGCTCAGCACGGAACATTGGCCCGATATAGAAAAGTTTTTGGATTCCGCCCCGCTGGTCAAGCCGATTTTGGATATATGAACGCACTACTGGAGCGGTTCCTTCCGGTCGTAACACATACTGGTCCTCACCACGATTGAATGCGAACATCTCCTTGGAAACTATGTCGGTCAGTTCACCAATCCCCCTTGCTATCAGCCCGGTTTGCTCCATTATCGGGGTGCGTATCTCCTGAAAATGAAATTTTCTGGCGGTGTTTCGTATGATCTGTTCAAGATATTGCCATTTGCCTGATTCGTCAGGCAGGATATCAACCATTCCACTATGTGTGGTAAACTGTGTCTGGGACATGAATCGTAATATTAGTTTTTTATCAAGGGCCTAATTTACGGAATTACACATGATTTTCAGCTATCCCGATATATAACCCTTCAATACATGTAATCGAAACTGGAGTAAACTCCAGGCGGAGTGGGGTCGAAAACTTAGGAGATATACACCTGAAATAAGCAGGCTCCCAGCCAGTTTTACCCCTTGTAATCCGAGTCCATTGAAGAAGTTGACCCAACCACTGCGCATCAAACGTTCACCACTTCCGATTCCTTCAGCCTGTCTCAAGAAGTAATTCTTGGTCAGACGATCGGATCCGATGCGATGTTTCAAAACCGCAGTTGGATTGAATAATATCGTAGCATCTGCCATGGCAAGTCTTTTAAAAAAATCCTTTTCTTCACCACCCCCCAGACCGGTCCCAATCCGTCCCAGTGATGTGTTGAAACCATTGATTTTTAGTGCCGTCTCACGGTGGACCAGCATATTTCCGCCATGAGGATACTCTGAGCCATGATATTCTCTTTCTCCGGCATAGGGGCTGTGGTGCCCAAGCATTTGTCTCAATACCATCGGAAACCACGCCGGCTGACCATCATCAAAATGGACTTCGATTGGTCCACCTCCGCCAGCAATCAACGGATTTCTATCCAAAAATTCGAGCCAATGCTGTACAAAATGTTCACCCAGAAAAACATCATCATCAATAAACAAAACGTACTCAGCGCGGCTTTCTTTCAGAGCCCGGTTTCTGGCATGCGATAGTCCTTGAGAAGTTTCTTTTATCGATCGAAAATCAATAGTACTACGTTTGTTGAACGCATCTAATATCTCTTGGGTCTCATCTACAGAGTTGTTATCTATGACGAGTATCTCAACGTTTCGGAGGTCACCTTTTTGATGCGATACATCTTGCAGCGTATCATCGAGATACCGACATCGGTTATAGGTGCATATCGCAATGCTGATCTTGTACTCTTTACTGTTTGATTGCTGCATATGATTACCAACGAATTATGTATTTTGGCATCGTAACGAAATCTTGAAACCGGAATCTCCGATTGATTAAAATAACCGTATATATCGTCACAAAAAACCGGGTAGGCAAACTATCTGAGGCTCTCCAGTCGGTCGTTGATCAAGCCAGACCCGACGTAGAACTCATTGTTGTTGATGATGGTTCAACGGACACTACCCCAGAGTTCTTGTCAGAGTATGATCCAGGAATTCCATTTCGGTGGTGTCGCAACGAGATATCGGTTGGAGCTCCGTCGGCCAGAAATAAGGCGATACAGTTGGCAACGGGCGAGTATATCACCGGATTGGATGATGACGACCAGTTTTTGCCTGGACGATTGAAAGCTTTTCTCAACCAATGGGATGACGATATTTCGTTGTTAACTACTGATGACGTTTTTTTACGTGCAGATGGAAGCAAGATAAGGTGGAGAAAGCCAAAGACGGTCAGTTTGCATAACATTTTGTTCAAAAATTTAATCGGTAATCAAGTGTTTACCCGGACAGAGTATATGCGGGAGGTCGGTGGATTTGACGAAAACCTGATTTCTGCGCAGGATTATGACCTTTGGATACGATTGATCCAAACATTCGGTCGGGCCAAAAGCATTGCACAACCCCTCCAGGTAATCAACTTATCTGACTCTACAGACCGGATTTCAATATCATCAGAAAAATGGCTCGGTTATTACTCTTGCTACCTGAAACATAAATCTCTGATGGATCCAGCCCATCGGAAATACCAGTTATTTACTATCCGACAGGCTCAAAATAAACCTTGCAAGGGTTGTTGGATGTCGTGGGTGCCATTTCGATTCTGGATCAAAGAAGCCGCTAAACAATTTTTCAGAACTTGAAGTCAATGAAATTTCTAACTCGATCTGCCTGGTATAAGAAAAACCTCGAACCAGTCCTAAGTAGAATCGGATGGTTTGAATACCTGCTTTTGAAAAGAAAAAGCGCTCTGGCGCAATGGGGTTGGTTTAAATCTCGCCGGATGATGGCTTCAATTGATCAATCAGGTAATGCGATTCCCTGGTATACGTATACTTTTCTTGATGCCATGACCGATCGTATTCCTGTCGACGCCAGGGTATTTGAATATGGATCGGGTAATAGTACCAACTGGTGGGCAGATCGTACCGCTGAAGTCTACAGTGTTGAGCATGATGAAGGATGGTATGCGACTGTGATGCAAAGTCTGCACGAGCATGCCAATCTATTGCACCGTCCCTTGCAGAACGGAGAGTACGCAAAATCGATCCAACAAACACCCGGTGTCTTTGATATTATCATTATCGATGGAAGGGACCGAGTACAATGCGCTAAAAGTTGTCTGGAGAAGTTATCCAGTAGGGGCGTCATAATATGGGATAACTCTGAACGCAGTCGCTATGCAGAAGGTATTCAGTATCTGAAACAGAATGGTTTTCGTCAGCTGAGATTTACCGGATTTATACCCATTGATTTTATGCCAAGCGAGACATCCATTTTTTACAAAGATGATAACTGTTTCGGAATCTGATCGCTTTAGATAGACTCCTTCAATCTGCGTTTTTGTCGAACAAACAATACCACCCCTCCAATACCGATCACGAGGATTACAAAGTTTGCAGCTGTTGAAATAAACCTGACCGGTTTATACCAGTCTGGCTCATATCTCATAGTGATAACGTGCGACCCGGATGGAATCTGCAATCCACGTAACATATAGTTGGTGCGATAGATCGGAATCTCTGTCTCACCCAACCAGGCTTTCCACCCATTCGGATAGTACATTTCGCTCAACACGAGGAATCCTTCTTGCTCACGATATACTTCAAGGTCAATTTGGTGAGCGTCATATCTGGTGACCACTACAGTCGCCGTAGAGTCATGAGAACTTCTGATTCCCTCATCCATAACAATGGCTGTATTGTGAAAATTGACATCCATATCCTGAAGTAGTGCCATCGCCTCAGCAGGGCCATCTGCTCTAATTACAGAATCTACAAAAAAGGCTTTTGGCAGGACTTCGTCATTCTCCAGAACAAGGACCCCATCAGCTTGGTATGCAACACTGAATCCAGGAATTCTTGCTCCGTAGGTCATGTATTTGACATTGAGTATTGACAGAATATTGATATTGATCCCGGTTGGACCCGTAAACAAAGCTTCATCGATCACATCCTGAAATACTCCAAGTTTTGCACCCGAATATCCACCGATACTGGGATAAAAAAAGGACGGAATCGCATTATTGAATGGATTGTCGGCCAAAGGGAACACCCGATATGACCATGGTTCATCAGTCTGAATCGCATTTTGCATCCATGTATCGGTCGATCTTTTGCGGGATTCGATCACAGTAACGGCATCAAATCCGGATGGTTGGTATGCATATTCAGGTACATATTTTCTACCGATAGAGACCATGTCGAACATGGTGATAACCGATAAGAGCATCAGGGTGATACTAATTGCAAGTTTACCGTGGACGCTGAACCAAAGCAAAGCTATAGCCATACCGGCGATGACCACCATTCGAAATGCGTCAGATCGTGCAAGACTGATACGCTCCGGCAGAATTTGTTCTGCGATGATACGATCAACAGCCTGTGTGACCCGTGGATCCTGTGGGGATACCTGATTGCTGCTTGCAACCTGTTCAGCGATTCGTGATCGTTCACCCTCTTTTTCAAAACTGAATACGGAGTCTGATAGTCCAATGACTATCAAAGCAGGCAACACACTCAATCCAGCGATGATCAACCATTTTTTGCCGGAACCAATTACTTCTTCAGTTTTGTCAACAAACCAACTCAAGCCATCCATTGCAGGAATGATGAATGAAAAGATAGCGAGCATCAGCCACATCTCTGGTGTTCTGAACTTGTTGAACAATGGGAAATAGTCGAACATCAGATTGTTCAGAATCCCGAAATGTTTACCAAGTGAGAATAAAATCGCTAACACACCAGTCAATACAAAAATTCTGGTGTACCGTGTTCTGTTAAAAATCACTCCGAAAAGAACCAGAACAAATCCCAATGAGCCAAAATAATGCGGTCCACTGGTAAACGGTTTGGGTCCCCAGTAAAGTTCACTTCCACCATACAGTCCCGGTATGATCAGGGTCAGCAATTCCCCCCAGCCCTGCGACCACACAAATGCATAATCCTGTGCGAGACCAGAATTACCACCAATATCAGATCCACCCCTGATGCTGGCAGAGCTGTACTCCATCAATGCCCAATATTGTTCGATGACACTCAAAGCAGCCAGAAGACCTCCAGCTAACAGAAATCCGGTAAATTTCAGCCAATTTTTCTGTAACCCTGCCTTAAAAGAGTCAATTCCATCAAAAATCCACCAAATGGCCATCAACCAAAGGAAATAATAGGTCACCTGAGGATGCCCTGAACGCACATGAAGCATAAATGCGACTGTAAATATCAGGAAACCAGCGAATGCAACTCCTTCTTTCGTGAGCTCTTTACACTGATCTGACATCATTTTGTAACCCGCAAACACCCAAGGGATGAAAGCATAGGCCAAAAACTTGGTGTTGTGTCCTGCACCAACGATGATTGGAATGTACGTTGTAAGACCAATTATGAGCGAACCAATAACACTGACCAGCGGCCTGTATCCCATCTTGAGCAGAAAGAAATAAGCTCCCAGCAACAGGATCCAATATTCAATGAGGGGGAATACGAATTTAAAAATGGGCAGGATGATCGTATCGAAGGATGGGAATCGCTCAAGATTACTGATCACATAGGCTGGCATACCACCAAACATGTTTGTAGACCATTGAGCATGTTCCCCGGTTTCTGCTTTGTGTTGCATCAGACTTTCTGCACCAGCTCTCCATTGAATGATATCATTCGTTGTGAGGACTTGTCCACCCAAAATAGATGGGGCATGTAACAATGCAGGAGCAATGAGTAAAAAGGACAAACAAATTACATGTATTTGCCAACCTTTAAGTTTGCCCCAAAAATCAGGAGCTTCAGGATGGTTTTTTACATTACGATTTCCGCGTTTCGCCTTACTCATGGAATTTGGAATTCAATGTGATTTGAAAGAAGTGATATAATCGTATCCAATCCGGCTCAATTTTGGTCAACTGAACCGGATATTAACTATGTACAGGCACCAGAGTTGTTTACTCAATTACACGTGGCACACGGAAGTAGTCCGAATCAGCATCCGGAGCATTTTTCAGGGCGTCATCATGATCAAGAGGCTGTCTGGCTTCATCTTTTCTATATACCGGAGGTAACTCGATAACGTGATCGAGAGGAGCTACATCGGAGGTGTCGACCTGGTTCAAAAGATCCATGTATCCCAGGATCTTGTTCATATCAGACTGAAATTGATCGATTTCGTCTTCGGTCACTTTAAGTCTGGCCAGGTTTGCCATGTATGCAACATCATCACGGGTTACAGACATATTTTTCGTTTTTTTCGTTATTATTGGGTACGTTTGCGGCTAAAATACGAATCAGATACCATCTTTACGAATCCAATGATCAAAAAGACAGTCACAGTTGTAAATCCATCCGGACTTCATACACGACCTTCAGCATTGCTGGTGCAAGCTGCCTCCGAATACAAATCTGATTTTCACATTCACATGTATGGTTACACCATCAATGGGAAAAGTATTCTTGGGGTGATGACCCTCGCTGCCGATGAAGGATCTGAAATGGAACTTGAGTTTGATGGACCAGATGAAGAGGAGGCCATGGTTCGTATCGTGAAATTATTCGAGAGCGGCTTTCACGAATAATCTGTCCACATTAACAGTGGGACAATACTGTAACGGAATTGCTCGTCCTTTTCCTAAAGTTTTATGCATGGAAACGGTTCCAATCCGAAACAAAATACGTACGACTATACCATAGCTTAATTTATTTAATCATTAACAA
>CAZDYD010000081.1:0-10460 GCA_964509715.1 uncultured Chitinophagales bacterium | reverse complement strand
CGTATTTGTCAAAGCTAAAATTGACGTTCTGGTTCAGCGGCAATATAGTAATTAATCGTCATCACATGAAAATTGTATATGCCACTGATCAGAATTATGGCTTTAATTTTTTATAATAGTCCTATGACCGATCAAATCCATATGATATTGACTTTTGCAGGTGGCGTTGCGCTATTTCTGTTGGGAATGAAATTGCTCACTGATGGTCTTAAACTCGCGGCGGGGGATTCGTTAAGAAACCTTTTGTCACGTTTCACCAGTACTGTGTTCAAGGGTGTCTTATCAGGAATACTTGTTACAGCGTTTGTACAGTCGTCAAGTGCCGTCATTTTTGCAACGATTGGCTTTGTGAACGCGGGAGTCATGACTCTTGGGCAGGCTATCTTTGTCATCTTCGGAAGCAATGTAGGAACAACCTTTACTGGATGGATCATTGCCTCAGTCGGTCTCAAAATCGATCTCCAGCTTTTATCTATGCCTCTAGTGAGTGTTGGAATGGCACTCTGGTTACTAAAGGGGAACCGAATCGGAGCCTGGGGACAAGCCATGGTTGGGCTAAGTTTGTTCTTCATGGGAATCGACATCCTTAAAACGACTTTTTCAGATCTTGGCGAGATCATCCCGTTAGATTCCATTGGAACAGGTTTTACGGGTACATTATGGATGTTACTCGCTGGAGTATTTCTCACTGTGGTCATGCAGTCGTCAAGTGCGGCTATTGCGGTAGTTATCACTGCTGTTGCCGGTGGAGTGATACCGATCCAGATGGCGGCATTCATGGTGATCGGTGCTGATATTGGAACGACCTCCACAGCGGCATTTGCGGTATTAGGTGCTACATCAAATGCCAAAAGAACGGCTTCGGCGCATGTGATATTCAATGTGGTTGGTGGGACTCTGATTTTCTTTCTGGTACCATACTATTTGTATGCCATTGATTATGTTTGGCAATCCAGCCTATCAGCAGAGGTCACGATAGCACTGTTTCATACTATGAAAAAAATGTCCACTCTGTTTGTGCTTATTCCTTTTGTTGGGGCGATTGAAAAACGATTGAACAAATTATTCATTGAAAAAACAGACGATCAGTCCCGGCCAAAATACCTGGATAACATGGTATTACAAACCCCTTCCCTTGCGATCAGTGCAATCATATTCGAACTTAAGAGAATAGGTCGAAAATCACGTCAACTGATATATCAATCCATTTCCGGGACGCATACACATAGTGAGATCAAGAAAAAAACCACCATTGTTGAGCAATTACATCTGAATATTGCAGAGTACATACCCCGGATTCAGGGAAGTGGTCTTCCCTCAGATAAGGAATATGCCATGCCTCAGGCACTACGAGTACTTGAATATTTTCGCGAAGCTGTGTTATTGGCCGAAGAATATCAAAAGATTGAACTACCTGAAAAGATCTCCGAAACCTTACGTGTGTCGATTTCGAAAATTGAGGCCGATTTGCTCACAATTTGTCTGCGAGCCGACTCCGAAATTGACTCATTCAGTCTCGATGAAGTCAAAGAGCTTCAGGAAAAGCTGTTGGTCGACTACGAATCATTCAAAATTGTCATGTTGACCGAATCGGCGCGGTCACAAATACCGTTGCAATCTATGCTCACGTTACATGACCGTATCAGAATTTTAAAAAGTATTACAGATCAGCTCGTAAAAGCCGCGATTTACATGGATGATTTCAATAAATTAATAGAACATAACCCAGTTGACCACATTACAGGTGATTCATACATTCATGAGAATGGTCAGCGGACAACAATCAGTGAATCGAAAAGACTATAACAATTGTGGCGACTTCCGGACAGACAGGTATCAGTGAGAAGGTTAGATCGAAGGTAAAAGAACCTCCGAAATATGCCGTTCTACTCTTGAACGATAATTATACCACCTTTGATTTCGTTGTTAAGGTGTTGGTGAGTGTTTTTCGAAAAAACGTACCAGAAGCGATACAGATCACGAACGACATCCATCGAAAGGGTAAGGGCGTGTGTGGTGCGTTTTCAAGGGAAATTGCTGAAACGAAGGTTGAGCAGGTTGAACATATGAGTCGAAAAGAGGGGTTTCCCCTGAAATGCGTTATGGAGCAAATTTAAATGTACAGCAAAGACTTGGATAAGGTTCTCAGAGATACGTGGCTATTGGCACGGACGGACAATCATGCATTTGTGACCATTGAACATCTACTGCATGCCATCGTACTTGATGATTCGGGCCGAAGAATCCTTCATGCAACCGGAGTAGATGTCGCATTACTGCAGGAAGATCTACAAACGTATTACGAGGGACTGGACCGTATCACCGAACAAGAGGAACCTACCCATACGATTGCTTTTAAACGAGTGATCCATCACTGCCTGATGCATGCTCATGCAGCCGAGCAAAAAGAAGTTGGGATTGGGGATGTCTTGATATCCATGTTCACCGAGGAGGAGTCACACGCCGTATACTTCCTGAGGAAACAAGGAATTGAACGACTCGACATCATGAACTTTGTTTCTCATGGTATTACCCGAATGATCGATGACCTCAACGATGAAGATTTGAGCGATGAATTTTGGGATGATCTTGAAGAGGGACCTGACAAATTCAATTTTGATGATTTCAACGAAGATGATGATTCTCTGGAAGATTTTGATGATGAAGCCGGGAACACGAATACCCAAAATGCACGAAAGCCCAAAAAACGCTCTGCTTTGACCATGTTCACGGATGATTGGACGGAGCAAGCCACTACAGGTGCTTTTGATAAGTTGATTGGGCGTGATCTGGAAGTCCAACGTACCATTGAAATTCTTTGTCGCAGGTTGAAGAACAATCCAATTTTTGTGGGTGACCCTGGAGTCGGGAAAACGGCCATTGCTCAGGGATTGGCCCAGCGTCTGGCCACTGATGATGTCCCTGAACGTCTGAAAGGATACAGACTGTTATCACTTGATCTCGGAAACCTGGTTGCCGGCACAAGATTCCGCGGCGATTTTGAAGAAAGGCTAAAAAAAGTCCTCAAAGAAATTTCGTACGAAAAGAATGTGATTCTATTCATTGATGAAATCCACAATATCATTGGCGCAGGCGCCGCAGGTAATAGCACCATGGATGCATCCAACTTGCTCAAACCTGCTTTGCAGTCGGGCAAGTTACATTGTGTCGGGGCGACCACGTTCGAAGAATATAAAAACCATTTCGAAAAAGACCGGGCGCTTTCGCGCAGGTTTCAGAAGATCGATGTGCATGAGCCCTCGGCCGAAGACGCCGTGCGAATCTTGACCGGATTACAACCCGATTTTGAAGCATTCCACGGGTTAAAGTATCAACCATCAGCCGTCGAAGCAGCAGTAACCTTATCCGTTAGATACCTGAACGACCGTCAGCTTCCTGATAAAGCCATCGATTTGATTGATGAAGTTGGGGCCAGGGTATCGTTAAAATCAAAGGCCAGAAAGCAAGTCACGACTCGTGATATTGAAGAACTTGTGGCGCAGATCGCACGGGTACCCATCCAAACAATGTCGAGTGGTGATAAAGAGAGTCTGAAAGTGCTGGATGAAAAGCTTTCTGAGGCTGTTTTTGGCCAGGATAAAGCCATACATGCGATTGTAACAGCCGTTAAGCGTCATCGTGCCGGACTCGGAAGTGGAAACAAACCTGTAGGATCATTCCTGTTTTCTGGTCCGACTGGAGTTGGGAAAACCGAGTTATGCAGAGTTTTGGCAAAACAACTTGGCATTGAACTGATACGTTTCGACATGAGTGAATATATGGAGAAGCATACGGTGTCGCGATTGATCGGTGCACCCGCCGGGTATGTTGGGTTCGAACAAGGAGGACTCCTGACCGATGCTATCCGACGAAATCCAAATGCCGTCCTGTTGCTTGATGAAATCGAAAAAGCACATCAAGACATCTATAATGTACTCCTGCAAATCATGGATTATGCCACTTTGACCGACAATACCGGACGAAAAGCGGATTTCAGGAATATTATTCTTGTCATGACCTCCAATGTGGGTTCAAGGGACATCAGCAAATCTGGAATTGGCTTTCTGGATGGTGACAAATCCATTTCGGGGGGCGATGCCATGGGATCGATCAAGCAACACTTCACACCGGAATTCCGGAATCGCCTCGACGAAATCGTTATTTTCAGGCATCTTGATGATAAAGTAATCCTGAAGATTGTCGATAAATTTATCGGCGAGCTAAATGACCAACTTGCCGACAAAAAAGTACGTCTTCAACTTGGAGAAGATGTCAGAAAATGGTTGGCAAACCGAGGTTATAGTCCCGCATACGGGGCCAGACCCATGTCGCGTATCATCCAGGAGAAGATGAAAAATCCGCTGGTTGACGAAATTTTGTTCGGAGAACTTCAAAAAGGTGGAAAAGCTGTTGCTTTGATATCAAATGATGAGATCACATTCAGATACGAGCCTATACATCCACATTCACGTTGATCCTTACCTGGCTGGATCCGGCAGGTTTAGACTGGTCATAATAATGGAATAACCGATCCAAAAGGAACTCCATTTTTCTGGTACCGGTGGATGGATCCAGTTTTACAAAACTTTCCCATCTGAAATCGTTGTAAAGACGATGGATGACAGCTGGAGCAGGTCCCAAAACTGCACTCCCACTGAATACCTTGATGAGTGTTTTGGAAAAATGTTCTGCAACTTCGGCGACCTTTTGGGCATCAGTCGACTTGAACTGAAATTGGATAAGCCGTGAAAAAGGGGGATACAATAGTTGACTACGACTAGCCATTTCAACTTTTGAAAATGCCTCATAATCATGGGTTGATGCGTGGATCAACGCCGGATGTTCTGGTATCCGGGTCTGCAGATACACCAAGCCTTTTTTGCGGGCACGTCCCGCGCGTCCAGCTACCTGTGTAAGTAATTGGAACATCCGCTCCGATGAACGATAGGACGGAAAAGCCAGTTCTGTATCAGCATTAATAACACCAACCACAGTTACATTGGGAAAATCGAGCCCTTTAGCAACCAACTGAGTCCCAACCAGGATATCAGCCTCCCCTTTCCCAAAAGCGGACAGAATTCTATGATGTGCGTTTTTACCAGATGTTGTATCCCTATCCATTCGAAGGATTCTGGCATGGGGAAAAACTTCCGTGATCTGCTCTTCGATGCGTTGTGTGCCTGACCCAACATGATCGATGTGCTCTGAGCCACATGAAGTACACGAATTGGGTGCGCGACGGCTGAATCCGCAATAATGGCAACGTAGCGTACCGTGGGTACGGTGATAGGTCAGGCTAACCGAGCAATTGGGACATTCCTCAATAAACCCGCAATCATCACATTGTTGGTAGGCAGCGTATCCGCGTCTGTTATGCAAAAGAATCACCTGCTCGGACCTGGAAATGGCCTCTTCAACAGCATTGGCCAGAGGCACGGCCAGTGGACCATGCATCGCATTTCTGTATTGACGAAGATCCAACACCTTTACCTCCGGTAGCATGGCATCTTCGTGACGAGCGGTAAGCTTCAACAACTCATGCTTACCACGTACAACCGCATTCAATGTCACCATACTCGGGGTGGCAGAGCCAAATATCACTGGAATTTGTAGTTTGGATGCACGAATAATCGCGACTTCCCTGGCATGATATCTTGGGGCGGGATCCTCCTGCTTATACGATTGATCATGCTCCTCGTCGATGATAATGATCCCCAGGTCACGCACCGGTGCAAAAACAGCAGAGCGAGCCCCAATAACGATCTTCTTCTCCCCGGACCGCAACGACTTCCATGCATCAAATCGCTCACGTTCATTTAATCTACTGTGTAATACAGTGATTTGATCACCGAAAATCTCATAGAATCTGCGTACTGTCTGTGGAGTTAGTGCGATTTCAGGAACAAGAATCAATCCACCTTTACCAAGATCTATCACATATTTTAGAGCATGGATGTATACTTCCGTTTTACCCGAGCCTGTGATACCATAAAGCAAAAAACTACTGAATCGCCCCTGATCTATGGACTCCCTTAGCTTAGCGAATACTTTTTCCTGTTCTTCGTTCAAAGAACGAATCCGTTCTGGAGCATATTCAAGAGTGGTCGAAAAACCACTAACCCCTGCGGGGATTTCGCATGGTGCAATGAATCCCTCTTTTTCCAATCGGGTGAGTGTGTGAGTAGAGATTCCGACCATTTTTACAAGTTCGGTCTGGGCTATAGGTGGCACCAATTCGAACAGAACAGGTATCGCCGAAATCCATTGGAATGACTTCCCAGTCCAATTTCTAAAAAATTTGAGTGCTGCATCCCTGGCAGTATCATCCCATTCCCAGCCCTTGACCATCGATTCCTTGACTTTCAGTCGGGGTGACTCTCGCAAATCCAATTGTTCCTTGCGGAGTAATTGCTGTATCGCCCTTGTCCCCCATCGCCTTTCGGCTTCATCTAATTTGATGGAACCTTGTCCCTGGATTTCATCACAGATTTCGGTCTCTTTTGGTGTGAGCGAGTCGCGGTGAACCACAGTCAACCACCGTTCAGCAACATAATTGAGTCCTGCCGGCAATGCTGCTTGAATAACTTCACCCCAGGCTGCGAAATAATATTGAGAGACCCACTCCGTGAGTGACAACAACTCCGGATCCAAAATCGGTTCCGCATCCAGTAAATCCGAAATGGGCTTACACTGAAATTCCGGTTTCGTGTTGTGGATCCGGACCACCATCCCGATCGCTTTTCGGCGACCGAGTGGTACCCAAACACGCATGCCCGGCACTATGTTGTCGGTGAGCTTATCAGGTACCACATACGTAAATACCTGTCTCACTGCCTGAGGCAATGCAACTTCAGCAAACATGCTCAGTTCGGATTATCCTTGTTTTTGTTCTTTGATGGCTTCTTCCAGGCTTACAGGCTTAGCATAAAACTTCTCCCATTTTTCCTTAGGATCTGGTTTGGTAAGAAGTGAAACAACAATCAATACCAAAATCGACGCCCCGGCAGCGGGTAACACGATATAGCTGGTAGATATCACCGGTTCAGGCATGACTGCATTCAAGATGGTGATGACTACGGTGACCCCCATTCCAGTTGCGATCGAGGCTACGCCTCCTGCCGTAGTTACCCGTTTCCACAGGAAAGCAGCCAAAAGCGCTGGCGTAAGACCTGCACCTACCATAGTATAGGCTGTGAATGCCATGTCGAGGATCGTTCGGAATTGTGTCAACAACAGGTATGCGAATATCCCTAATACAAGTACCATAATGCGTTGAAATACGACCATTTGTTTGTCGGTTGCATCAGGCTTCAGAAATCTTTGATAGATATCTCTGGTGATATTGGTCGAAGGTGCCAACAGAAAACTATTCCCTGTTGAGGTTATGATCGCTACAGCCGCCATGATCAGAAGTAATCCCCCGGCAATCGGAATACCAACCTCTGTACCAAATCTGGCCGTGTGTAAAATGATACGCTCACTTTGTTCGGTACTTAGGAAGAGTTCATGTCCGACACCCAGTCCGTTGAAGTGGCTGAATGCAAATATGGCCAATGAGGCGATGGCGGTTTCAACAAGAATAGTACCTATGACCCACCAAAATACAGCTGTCTTGGCCGACTTTTCATCACGGGCCGAAAAGAATTTCTGGTACATATTTGACTCTCCCATCAGGAGCAAGAATGTCGGGAAGAAGATTCCCATTGCCCAGATCCAGTTATGGTCGCCAAAGATGGTGAAAAAAGATGGGTCCAGGGCCACGCTGAAATGATCGGCACCACCCAGATTGAAATACACCAAAGGAACCGCAATAAGTACGGCAAGCGTGATTACAGCACCATTGATGATATCAACCGACACAATGGAAAGCATACCCGCAAATGCGGTAAATGCGATGATGAATCCAGCGGTCAGGATAACCCCTTGCCACTCGGGCATGTCTGCGACCAGGTTGAGAACAAATCCACCTCCCCTGAACTGATATCCTACAATGGTTGTATATGCGATCACGATCACGATGGTCCCCAAGATCCGTGCCCATTTGTTGTAGCGTAATTCAAGAATATCAGGTACTGTAAACTGTGCAATTCGTCTTACCCGTGCTGCGAGAAAGAACACGATAACGATCCCGACCCACGCTCCAGCAGCCATCCAAAGTTCAGAAAACCCAATCCGTGCTGCGAGTCCGGCACCCGCCAACAGGGAACCCGATCCGATCCAGGTACACAAAAGTGTTCCAACCAATTTGTATGTTGGAACCGATCGCCCGGCCACCATAAAGTCTTCCTGATTTTTTATGAACAAGCTTTTCCTGATGGAAATGAACATGAGCAGGGCCAGATACCCTACGACGACATATAGAAATATCATAGATTTGTGTCAGTTTGGTTTAGTTCAGCTATCTTTCAGCATGTCATACGACCGCTGTGTAAATCAAGGTGGCAAAATAGCAGATAATTTGGATTTTTTTTCACCAAGTTATCAGTCACTTCCAGCAACCCTCTGTCTGATATCATCGGTGATCTGTTGTAATTGAATCTCATCAAAATATCTTCCGGATACAACGACCCCTTTTATGTGGTTGTTGAAAGGGATTACCTCAAGTGGATTCACATCCAGCAAGATCAAATCTGCTCTGAATCCGGTGGCAACTTTACCAGTTGATTCGGTTTCATCAAAATATTTCCCCACATTGGTTGTGCCGGTAGCAATAGCATCCAGGGGCGAGAGTCCCGAATCAACGAGTAATGCCAACTCACGATGCGCTGAGTATCCAGGTGGATTAAAAATCTGCGGGGCATCGGCACCAAGTAAAATCTCTACACCGTTTTCGTGGAGTGATTTTGTAAGATCTTTGCGATACTTCAGAAACGTTCGGGCTTTATCCGGATTATAATCTTCCTGATTGCGTAATATCGCCACAAAGTTGGTCCAACCGGCAACCACATTGGATGGCATCATATCAACCCCATCCCAACTCTTCATTTTTTCGATGGTGTAATCGGGGTTAAATACATTTTCAAGTAATGTATTCGTTGGAACAACCCTCACGCCGGACTCCGCTGTGCGACGTGCCGCTTCGTCCATTTTTGATGTGTCTATGTGATCGGTTAAATCATATCCGAAATATATTATGGATGGATCCTGACGTAACGCAGCATCACCCGAAAGAAATTCCATGTATCGGTCCAGATGGTCTATACTGCCTTTTCCGGATGCCAGGGTGCGCTCCAACCCGACTGCGTATGAAATATGCCCAGAGAAGTCCATCCCCAAGGATCGGGCCTCATCTGTAAGTGCCTCAAATACTTCAACCGACAACCCGGGATGTAGTTTCAGAAGGTCGTACCCAGCGGCAAACTGCTTTCGAACCTCTTCCCTGGCCGCTTCTGGTTCTCGTGCTGAGTTTCCATTGAATGAGGGACCCGATGTGAATATGCGTGGAGAAATGATCTCACCTCTTGCAGCACGGCTTCTTAGTTCAAGGTGTGATGCTTCGCCAAGCATTCCTCTGATTGTCGTAATGCCCTGGATAAGATACATTTTAAGGGCATCATGTACATAGTCTGGTCCCTGTGATGCCGGTGGAATATGGGCATGCATTTCGGCCAGACCCGGCATGATAACATAATCACCAGATACCACTCGCGAACCTGCCGGAATCTGTGCATCACCCGCAGGACCAACCCATGTGATTGTACCATCAGTAATGATGAGGGTCTGATTACCGACAATACTACCGGAATCCATATCAAGCACAGATACTGAATCAAAAACCAGTGACTGGGCTTTTGAAGTAGTTGCTGTAAGTACCATGGCCATCATTATGGCCAATGCACACGTAAAAAACCCGATGCGTGAGTTATCTAACTGAATGATTTTCATAAGCATATTTGTTTAGAATACTGGTTGCATCCGGCAAATATGCTAAATCTCAGGCTGAAATACCATCCACAACCTGTTAAAGATTATTTTAAATCATTCAGCTTCTCAATATTCTTGCGGACCAGTTTCTGATATCATCCAGCCATAAATAGAATGTTGGCAGAATGAGCATGCTTACCACGGTTGAAAACAACAATCCACCCACGATCGCTCGTGCCATGGGGAAGTATGGAGGTCCATCACCACCAATCTGTGTCGTACCGATGCACAGTGGGAGCAATCCGAGAACTGTAGTACCGGCGGTCATCAAGATGGGGCGCATACGGTCGCGTCCACCTCGTACGATTGCTTCTATCCTATCCACACCTTCCGACCTGAGCTGATTGATATGGTCGATCAGTACGATACCATTGTTCACAACAATCCCCATCAGAATCAGTATTCCGATCATGGCCATGAGATCAAATGTGGTCCCGGTGAGCATAAAGAACCAGAATACTCCGATAACAGCAAAAAAGATGGATGTGATGATACTTGTGGGATAAATAGTGGATTCAAAAAGTGCCGCCATTACC
>CAZDYD010000080.1:5578-10752 GCA_964509715.1 uncultured Chitinophagales bacterium | reverse complement strand
ATAAAAAAAAAAAAATAAGACCCAATGTTTAACTATCTTTACCTTTAAGACACTTTCATCCTAATCAAATTGTATCTAATAATGTACACCGCTTGTAAGTTTCGAAAATCTTATAAATACGTACCCAGTAGAAAAACCCTATGTTCAGAATTTCAAATAAATTGATAGGGGATTTTTATTAATAACTCCCCCCTACCCAACTATCTCTCCAAACACATCAAAAGCTTCGGTATCGGTGATTTCGACAGTGTAGAATCCTCCGATTTCAAGTGTGGATACATCAAATCCTGCCGCAGCTCCGGTTATGACGACTTCATTGTCTACTTCTGGAGCATCGGCAGCAGTACGTCCCCAGGCGGAACCGTCTTCGACGCGATCAATGATGACTTTCGTTTGTTGACCTATCAAGGTCTCGTTTTTCTCTCTGGAGATTTCTTCTTGTAGTCCCATGAGCTCACGCACCCGACGTTGTTTTTCTTTCATCGGAACCGGATCCCCCAATGGAAACGCTGTAGTTGCGTCTTCCTGTGAGTACATAAAGCAGCCGAGTCGATCAAAGCGGACATCCCGAACGAAGCCCATGAGCTCTTCGAAGTGTTCTTTGGTCTCAGTTGGATACCCCACAATCATGGTAGTTCTCAGTATGATTCCGGGCACTTCGTCTCGTATTTGAGCTGTCAGGTCAAGCAATCGTTGTCTCGTGACTCCTCGTCGCATGGATTTGAGTACTTCGGTGCTCCCGTGTTGCAACGGCATGTCCAGATATTTGCAGATGTTCTCCCGCTCGCGAATGACCGGTAAAATGTGCTCTGGAAACTTGGCCGGATACGCATACAGTAGTCGAATCCATTCAAATCCGACGTCCGAAAGTCGGAGTAAAAGCTCGTCTAACTTTCTCTCACCGTAGATATCGAGGCCGTAATACGTCGTGTCCTGACCAATGACGATGAGTTCCTTGACTCCTTTGTCACGCAATAACTGAGCTTCGCGGATCAGCTGATCCAACGGAGTAGACACGTGTCCGCCTCGCATCAACGGAATGGCACAAAATGAACACGGATTATCACATCCTTCCGAAATCTTGAGATATGCAAAGTGTCGTGGAGTGGTCAATGTACGTTCACCAAGCAGTTCTTTGCGATAGTCTCCTCCCAAAGCCTTGATCACATCCGGAATGCTCTTGTGTGAACTTCCAAAATAGGCGTCTACTTCCGGAATATCGGCCTGAAGCTCGGTAGCATAACGATCCGAAAGACAACCCATGACGTACACCTGATCCAAATCGCCCTGCTGTTTGAGGCGGACCCCATCCAAAATGTGATCGATCGACTCCTGTTTGGCCGCGTCAATGAATCCACAGGTGTTGATGAGTAACGTGTCAGCATCCTCAACCCGATCCACAATCATGAAATCATTCGATC
Organism: uncultured Chitinophagales bacterium; assembly: GCA_964509715.1. Lineage (GTDB taxonomy): Bacteria > Bacteroidota > Rhodothermia > Balneolales > HLUCCA01 > UBA11400. The sequence goes on along the minus strand of CAZDYD010000080.1, from coordinate 9,331 downwards.
GTGCCTGCGCCATAAATGATTCAGAGTCAACGGTGTTTTTGGAACATCCCAGGGTGTCAACGTAAATTTTTGGAAGGCGGGTTTTCATAGTGTGCATCAGGTGAATAAAATCATCTGCATAGCATGTCCGTCATCGGACAAACTCGAGCAGAAAAGACTGCAAAATTACGGATTTTTCCGCTCAAATGGAATGTTTTTCAAGCCTTTGTCTCGTAAAACCACAGCAAACATCACATCGGGATCGCCGTTGCTTCCGACAAAATATGCGAACCGGTAGAACATTCTCTAAATAAACGGACTTACGTACTATCGCTTCGAAAACTCTTCCAAGACCGACTCAAAGTGATCCAATTCATGATCGAGTCCGATGGTGACCCTAATACAATTTGGCAATCCGAATGCCGGCAGTCTACGTAATATCACACCTTGTCGTAGCATATACTCGGTCAAATCAATGGCCTCCATCTCCGAACCCATGATCATCATAACCGAATTACTATACGATTTTACATACTCAATACCTTTAGACTCAAACAGTTTGTACAACCTTTCGCGACCATTTCTGACCAAATCCTGCGTTAATAGCAAAAACTCTTTGTCGTCAAGTGCAGCTATACCGGCAGCTTGAGCCGGAGTCGATGGCTCGAATGGTAATTTGACTTTCATCAAATTGTGGATGAGATCTTCATGTGCAAAACCATAGCCAATTCGAAATCCAGCGAGCCCATATGCTTTGGAAAACGTTCGAAGCGTTATCACATTATCGAGGCGGTAGCGCATTGAGTCAGGATAATCGGGTTGATCATCGGCAAATTCAAAGTAGGCTTCATCCAAAATGACCAACACATTCTCGGGGACTCGCTTAATGAATCGCTCAAACTCGGTCACAGTGAAATACGTTCCGGTCGGATTATTCGGATTCGCCAGATAAATGATTTTGGTATATGGTGTGATCGAATCAGCGATCGCATCGAGGTCAAACCTGTAATCAGGTGTTAGTGGTACCTGGTTCAACCGAATACCACGACTATTCGCCAATACTATAAAACCTATAAACGTAGCCGATGCTGTCAACGCCTCCTCATGATCCAGGAAGAACGTCCGCATGATCAATGACATGATTCCCTCGGATCCACTTCCTGCAATAACGTTTCCTGGTTTGATACCATACATCGATGCAAGTTTCTCACGTAGCTTGGTACTCGCCGGGTCAGGGTAGTTCATGATCACGCTATGTGATTTCACTGCGGCTTCCAGTGCTTTCGACGAGCATCCCAAACGGTTTTCATTAGACGCCAATTTCGAGATCTTAGGCGGATTAAACGATTCTACTACTTCCTCGATGGTCTTCCCGGCGATGTACGGTTTCAAATCGTGAACATGTCTTGGGACCAAAAAAGATCGGCGTTCAATCATGATATTAATTTATCCTTTAAGCGTTGCGGTGTTAACGGTGATTTCAATCGTGCGGACTGGCGGAAATTCATAACAAAGAGAAGATATATTAGCACATCAAAGATGCATACAACTTTGAAACCAACTCCCTGCAGAACAAGGTACGACAGATTGTTTACAGAATTTACAAAAATAAAGTAGAATGCTTAGAAAATCTTCAATATTTTCAGGGAAAAGCGCTTTTATTAATCGTTTATTCACTAAGTTTGAGAGAAACATGAGATCTTCGCAAGACGCTGTTATTGCTTCTATTCCGTCCTATTTAAGACAGTTCGTTGTCCGCCAACACTACGATGAGTACACTCCGCAAGATCATGCCGTATGGCGCTATGTCATGCGTAGAAATCTGGATTTCCTGGCTAAGGTGGCCCATCCAGCCTACATCACTGGATTGCAAAAAACCGGTATCAATCTGGAAAAAATACCCCATATCGACGAAATGAACGAAAAACTCAGCAAAATCGGATGGAAAGCCGTCGTTGTTGATGGATTTGTACCACCCGCCGCGTTTATGGAATTTCAGGCACATAAAATTCTGGTGATATCAGCTGAGATCCGAAATTACAAGAACATTCTGTACACCCCGGCACCTGACATCATTCACGAAGCTGCTGGACACGCACCCATCATCGCGGATGAAATGTATGCTTCATACCTACAGAAAATCGGTGAATATGGATCGAAATCTGTTTTTTCAAAGCTCGATTATGAGATTTACGAAGCCATCCGCCAATTATCAATAATCAAAGAATATCCGGATGCAACACCCGACGAGATCAAAGATGCTGAGGATCTGCTCGAAATGAAAATTGCCGAGAATACCGAACCATCAGAATCTGCCCTGCTTGCACGTCTACATTGGTGGACCGTCGAGTACGGCCTAATCGGTAAAGTTGATGATTTCAAGATCTATGGTGCAGGGATTCTCTCATCAGTTGGTGAAAGTAAAGAGTGTCTAAATCCGAAAGTCAAAAAAATTGCCCTGAGTACCGACTGTTGCTACGTCAACTACGACATCACTCAAATGCAGCCTCAGTTATTTGTTGCCGAGAGTTTTGAGCACCTACATCAGGTACTCGAAGAGTTCGCAGACACCATGTGTTTCCGTAAGGGTGGGGTTGAATCGGCTCTAAAAGTTGTCAAGTCGGCCAACGTCGGTACATTGGTATTCAGTTCCGGCCTGCAGGTCTCCGGAGTATTTACCCAAGTAATTGCCGATGCAGATGGGAATCCAGCCTTCATCAAAACTAACGGATCAACTGCATTAGCGTTTAATGATACTAATCTCGAGGGACATGGTATCGATTATCATAAAGACGGATTCAGCTCCCCTGTAGGATTAGTACATGGATCAGACAAACCGCTCGAAGCATGGACGGATGGGGACCTTGATGCACAAGGAGTGATCATAGGAAGCAACTCTACTCTGAAATTCACTTCAGGATATACCATATCTGGTACGCCTGAATCAGTTACACGTATGAATGGTAAAATTCTAACAATTGCATGGTCCGCATGTACCATTACTGATCCAGATGGTCAAATTGTTTATCAACCGGATTGGGGAATGTTCGATCAAGCTGTTGGAACAACCATCACCTCAGTGTATTCAGGTAGTGCCGACAAAGAAAATTTCAATGTTTATCCTCCTAAATCAGAAAAAAAAGCAATCAAGGTACATTACTCTGATCAACAGAAACACCTTTTCCAGTTATATGAAAAATTAGCTGAAATGCGTAAAGCATCAAACGTCACTACTAAAGAGGTCCATGAATTTTATGCCACACTTTCGGAAGCACACCCAACCAACTGGCTTATCAGACTTGAACTACTTGACCTGATCAAAACTAACAATATATCATTAGAGCTTGAAGATGTAATCTTATCTGATCTTAGCAGGATGTCCACAGAGAGTGAAGAAATGAAAGATCTAATCGAAGCCGGACTTCATTTCATGAAAATGGAACTAACAAAAGTTTAGATTTTGACAACTTCGAGCAGTTAATGATCGGAAATGGAGTCAAACCAAAACCATTTCCGATTTCGAGGAATCCCGGCAAAGGCTTTCTGATCAGAATTCCTTATTTTGGTTCACATTGAACTATTTTCACAATTGTTCTGTGAACCAAGGTTTGTGATCTATTCTTCAGGACAATTATCCACCGGCATCCATTGCCCAAAATATACTCCCTATGACACCGCGCCCCATCAAACAGATGACCGTGCTCACTATGACACCGCGCCCCATCAAACAGATGACCGTGCTCACTATGACACCGCGTCCCATCAAACAGATGA
>CAZDYD010000080.1:0-5478 GCA_964509715.1 uncultured Chitinophagales bacterium | reverse complement strand
ACAGATGACCGTGCTCACTATGACACCGCGTCCCATCAAACAGATGACCGTGCTCCCTATGACACCGCGTCCCATCAAACAGATGGCTGCGCTCCCTATGACACCGCATCCCATCAAACAGATGGCTGCGCTCCCTAAGACACTGCGCTCCATCAAACAGGCGACCGTGCATTTCGCATTTATGCTGATGATGATATTCACAATAAACCTGAATCACATTCAAGCACAGGCATTAAAAGTTACTGCTGGAAACACACTCATTGGCGCAGCAAATGGAGCACTTATCGGATTAGGAGCCATTGGGATAACTGGTAATGGAGAAAACTTGACACCATTAAGGATAGGTGTTGGTGCCGGCACCTTGTATGGACTTGGTGTAGGGATGTATGAGGTCTCGAAAATGGATAGGATTTATGGCTCCGATCCAGTATATGGAGTGTTCCATACCTCAGAGTTCATAACTATGATTCCACTTTTCGACACCATGTATGGTGGCGCGACTGGAGGAGTTGTTGGAATGGCCATTTCACTCATCGGTGGGACGAGTATCAAAAAAGGTTTCGTTCAAGGGGGTAGTATCGGAATCTTTGGAGGCTTTATATTCGGTCTGGTCGATGCATTTTACTTGAGTAAAGATGGCTTCGGAGACTCATACTACCAGGTTCAATCCACGAACAACGATGGAATAATACACATGGCTGTTGGCAACAGACTCAATATTGGTCTGTTACAACCTGTCATCCACCAAACACCATCCGTTGTCCAAGGAAGTATGACCATGCAAACAGGAAGTGCCTTGCAGATTGCACAATTCAAAGTATCATTCTAAGTATTCTTATGCATATAAAAGACGAAAGATGACACGTATGTGATCCTTCGTTTTTCTCATGATTCTCTAAGAATCAGCTAACTAAGAGGCATAATTACACATTACGATCTAATGCAAGGGTCTGCAACAGCACCTTCACCGTCTCAACGTGGCCAGAAATCGATGCATGAAATCCATCCGCCAGATAATTCCATGCATTTGCTGGATTACCCATTCTTGTTCCATACGGATCTACCACGTAGCCGCTTTTCCCGGCAATAAGCTCACGGTAACTGGAAAGATCTTCCTCATTGATCACCCCATTGAACAGAGGCATATCTTGCATCAGTTCAGTGACCACGGGAGGTGGGGTCATCCAGATAACAGGATTACGTGTCACTTCTGAAATCATACTTTCTATAGCTGCCACATTTTCCCAGAATTCAGCCAGTGAAACCAATGTGCGATGTTCTCCCACCCCATGCAGCTTCTCGGCATCATGGCTACCGACAGCAACAATCACCCAATCTGGCTTGTAAACGGCAAGGTCACGGTCGACCCTCCTCAATACATCAAGGGAGGTACTATTGTAAACGGCTGCGTTAATGAAAGTAAATTCGGCATCATCAACTCCAATTTGAAGCACGTGCTTGAAAATCTCAAACCACCCCTGCATATCGTCAGCTGTAGAATCCCCAATGACCATGATACGGTCTGATGTTCCGAAGGGAAGTTTTTCCAAGTTACCAAGAACCAAATCATCTTTTAATAACTCTAATGCCGCTGTTTTTGAATTCTTTTCGTACGACTGACGCAACTCCTTCAATTCCGTTTCATCCATTCCAATAAATGCCGCCTGACCCTTTAGAGTCAACGCTCCAGGTAACAACGGGAACACTTTGTGTAGATTGAGATAGGGTGCCAGATAATTTTTGATGGCGGCGATTTCAAGTTCTTTTTTCTTCATGATTTCAAATACTGATTAAAATTCAAAAGTAAGTGGGAATTAAATAAATAACGTCTATAGAGTCGCAACAAATGTTCCACGAAAATAATTATTATTAGCTGAAACAATAAGAACAAAAAAATATACATATGTCAAAATTGACCCGAGTTTCCTTGACCGGTGAGGGAACATACCATACAATCATCCGAAATGAATGCCATGTGTTTCATGCTGATGAACCCATTGATTCTGGTGGTACGGACCGTGCTTCGACACCAATCGAATTATTACTTGGAGCACTAGGTGCCTGTACTGTGATCACCATTAAAATGTATATGGACCGGAAAAAGTGGGTCGCTGAAGATGTTCAAGTGGATGTCACCATGAAAGTAGATCGCATTGAAAATGCAGCGATTCTACAAGCTGAGGAACGAAAACGGGTTGAAAACGGACGTCTGCGCAGAATAAATAAGCTGATCAGAGTCCGTGGTAACTTTACTCCGGAACAACTTGAAAAAATCAAGGAAATTGGAGGCAAGTGTCCTGTCAATAAAATGCTAGCCAGCAGTTCTTACATCACAGATGATATTGAATTAATGTAGATATCAGACGATTATTTTCAAATCGTCTGATACTTTACGTAATTCTTCCAATCACTTTCATCACCGTAATCATCGATGACGTCTGGCATTGGTTGCAGTTTATACTCTGAGAGCAAATTATTGATCTCAAGATTCAGATTCATGATAGCATTGTTGATCAGATCACTACGGAATCCTTTCTCACCGAGATGAATGACCATCTCCATAGAAAAGATGCGACCAAGTGCCTGACCCAGTTCAACCATTTTACGTTGAGCTTGTTTCAGATCCACAGTAAAATCAAGCGAAGACTTGAAATATTCGGCTGAATTTGAACTCAACTCGTATTGTTTCAGGTATTCGTACAGATTTGAGATATTCATTTTACGCATACTTTTCAGAACTGACTCTGAAATTTGCTGATATAGAATATCATTGGAACCTTCGAATATCTGATAAGGACGGCTATCGACAATTGCTCTACCTGCGATGTGATCGAGGCGATAGCCCTTGGCACCAACGAGCTGCAACAATGATTGCGATGCATCCTGCATGTAATCGGTAATCACTGTTTTAATAGTATTGGCAGCAACATCCATTTTCGAAAGATCCATTTCGATCTTCGCGTTCGAAACTGTATAATTACACATAGCTGAACAGACTGTAAAGGCAGACTGGATGCGGGACAACCTCTTCTTAACCTGATCATAGGTAAACAGTGATGAACCTCCGACCATTCTTTCCTTACAGTGATCGAGCGCCTCATCCATCAATCTTTTGAGGAAGCCCATTCCCATGCCGGGGAACTGCAAACGACTTCGATGCAGGATATCCAGCATCATCGTAATACCATTGGTTTTCGGTTGGAGCTTGTAATCGGTGGGAATATGAGCGTCGATTTTGTTACGCCCGTAAGGCAACATATAAAGTCCAAGATTCTTATAAACTTCTTCAACTTCAATGCCCTTGAGATGGCTATCATGGATAAAGAAATCGATGTCCCGAGTCAGATCGCCATTTGCGTTTTGTTTACGGGCAGTAAGCAGCCAGAAATCGGCCCAGCCAGTTAATCCGGCCCAATGCTTCGTACCGGTAAGGTGAAAACCATGTTCGGTCTGTGTGTATGAGGTCTGCATCTTAAGAGCATCAGAACCATAATCAGGTTCGGTGATCATGAGTCCCCCGAGATTTTTCTGATGAATGACCCTCTGATACACCGACTTCTTTGCTTCCTCGGTAGCATAGATAGATACAGGTTGCAAAAATAAAGCGCCATTTATACCAACGAGTAGAGACAATGGCAGAGATTCATAAGAAGTCGCCTCAAGAACGGACAAACATTCAGCTACATCCCCACCTCGTCCATCGTATTCGGATGGAACAAAAACGGACAAAGGGGAGCATGACATGACGTCACGGAGTACAAAAGGTGGGAGTCCTCTAGTGAGATTTATTTCTTCGATGTTTGATCTTTCGGAGAAAAGGTTACTCAGGGTCTGTTTATAGTGTTCAATGAATGAAGCAAAGTCCACTTTATCGACCATTTTATCAAATGCGTATAATTTCAATGTTTTATCAGGATAATTAATGTGTTGTTAATCTAACTGAAAAGTGTAAGTACGGTAAAATATGAATTTTAGACAAGAGATATGTGATATATTTTGTAAAGCGGTGAGCGGAGAGCGGAGAGCGGAGAGGTACTGTGTTAAAAGTCAATATTAATCTCCTGTAAATTTATTACCTTAAATGTACTAAGAGGAAACGACCGATTCATTTGGTCGTTTACCTTGTGGTTCCCTGCCTTTGGTGGGGAACCTTCTTTTTTTTAGGTCTTTTTTTGTTAGGTGAACGGGGTCTTTTCTCTGACTTGCTGTGGTGCTATACTGTTCATCAAAAGGTTCATTTTTCTTCCATAGGGTGTAGATCAAGATCAGGAGTTTCTTCTGTACGGCCACATAGCTCTTCATTTTGATGCGATGGGTGCCATAGGTTCGGTCGAACAGATCCTGCAGGGGTTTTACTCCGCGGTGCACGGCGGTTATGGCCGGGAAGTATAACATGCGCCGGATGCGCGGGTTTCCTCTCTTGGAGATACGCGTGGCTCCGATGTGGTTCCCGGACTGGTTTTCGACTACATCGTACCCACAGTAACTGACCAGCTGGCCGATGCTACGGATCAACGCAAACCCATTGGTCTCGGCCAGGATCACGGCCGCACTCATCACTCCCACTCCTTTAATACTGCACAGGTGGTCCACTTTTTCGGCCATCACCGGGTCGGAGTGCAGGTGCTTGACGATGGCGGCATGCACTTGGGCCATCTGTTTATCTAGCGTCTTGATCAGTTCTTTGAGCTGTTTGGTGACCATCGGGATCTGATAGATGCTGTGCTCGGCGGCGTGGAGTTGGTTGCAGATACTCGTTTTGGTGCTCTGCAGGCTCTCGTATTGGCGTGTCATGGTACGTAGAGTAAAGAAGAACTCACTCATGGGCTGCCAGCGCGACAGCGACTGCTCGGCGCCCATACGGGCCAGTCCGCGGGCATCGATCGTGTCGTTCTTGGATTTGAGTCCCAACGACTCCATGTACTTCTTGGACTTGTTGGCCAATACCACCGACACGTATTCACCGGCCTTGGTCAGCCATAGAGCGCAGTTCTCGAAGTACACCCCGGTCGCCTCCATCAACCAGACCAAGGGAACCTGCTTGTCTTTGCGATGCGCCTGAACGCTGCGGATCAATCCCTTGAACCCGTCGGTGGAGTTCGATACGGTTCCTGTCGCCAGCACCTTGACCTGTTGCTGGTGGTCTATGGTGCTCAGACACCAGGCCAGAGTGGCCGCAGACACATCAATACCCACTGAATATTTGATCATGATAAGCTCCGTTTCGTGATGGTTGTTGATCAACAAACAGAAACCACTCTTCCATCTCCTTTGCTCATGTTTTATCGCGTATTCATGCTGGTTGGACCAGTCATGATACTTAAGTACTGTCGAGGATCTAAAGAAGTGGCGAAAGGCAGGGTTTCCTCTCCGTCAGCATCGTTAATACGTGCGATTATTAGCGGGAATAGGTGCTACTGCCTTTCGCTTTTCTGGTTGTATGTTCTATACAATACGTAATATTTTGAAGATATGAGC
>CAZDYD010000079.1:0-10770 GCA_964509715.1 uncultured Chitinophagales bacterium | reverse complement strand
AGATTAAGGTATCTTCATATCTGAACTCTGATGCATATTCAACGTCAACAGGTATGCGCGCAAGCGATTCAATGAGGTATTGTCCAACAAGCCCAGAATGCCAACTGGTTCCACAGGCAGCGATTATGATACGACGCGCCGCAAGTAATTTATCCATTACCTGTGTTAATCCACCCAGCACGACCCTGTTCTCATCCAATACCAACCGACCACGCATACAGTCAGAAATGGCACGGGGTTGCTCAAAAATTTCCTTCAACATGAAGTGTGGAAATCCACCTTTTTCTATCTGTTCCAGACTAAGCGCAATTTTGTGGACATCCTTGTGGATGGGGGCATTGCGGGTAGTCATCACTTTGTAACCGTTCCGGTTGATTACCGCGATTTCATCATCATCCAGATAGACCACGTGTTGTGTGTACTCCACAATAGGTGATGCGTCGGAAGCAACAAAATATTCACCCTCGCCCACTCCGATCAGCAACGGTGACCCTTTTCTTGCACAAATCAGCATATCCGGGAAGTCCTTGTGGACAATCACGATGCCGTATGTTCCAATGACTTGCTGCAACGCTTGTTGGACAGCATCCACAAAATCTCCTTCAATCACATGATCGATTTCTTCGATCAAATGAGCCAGGACCTCAGTATCTGTTTCACCTTCAAAAACATGTCCTTTTTGAAGTAATCCGGCACGTAGAACATCATAATTTTCAATGATTCCATTATGTACCAATGCAAATTTCTTACTGCCACCGGTGTGGGGATGGGCATTGACATCGTTTGGTTCTCCATGGGTAGCCCAACGCGTATGTCCCACGGCCAGAGTTGAATTTACCGGATTTATCTGAAGCAGTTTCTCCAGAATGGCGACTTTCCCCTTGGCTTTCTTGATGTCGAGTTGGCCGTTCACCTGGGCAATACCAGCTGAATCATATCCCCTATATTCCAGTCGTTTTAGTCCCTTGATGATGATGCTTTCGGCAGGACGACTACCGATATAACCTACTATTCCACACATATTGTTGAATATTATATTTGGACCCTGTCTTTTATCAGACAGAGTATATTTTTCATACACTTATTTCGTCGTTCTCTCAAAACGTTGAACTTCGGACCGTACATCCGAACGGCTAAAAGTAGTTTATTTTCAGTCACACATCAATCAAAAACTATGCTACACACCAATTTTACGTATATATACTGATTACACTTAGCGATAATTAAGCTATCATTATCGAGCAGAAAAGAGAGAATTACTAACTCCAAGTTAACGGAATGTGAATGGGTGTACACCTTTGTTTTTTTGAGGATCATAAAGTTGTTCGATTTTATCCTCTGGCTCTCACACGGCCACTCGACCAGATGCGAATGGGAATCCTGACACTGGCTGAAAAGTGGGAGTATATTTTAGACATTCACCACGCTACTCGCACCATTCGTCCCTGGCTCAAAGATATATTCGATGCTGATGAACCGGTTCCAGGTGAGGATTATATCTGGATCAATTCGCGATTTGTGCCCCACTATAAAATCGCGCCTGAAGTTGCCGGATTACAAACCGGACAGGGTCTCACTTGTAATGGCGTACCAATAGTGGTGAGACTGGATGGCGATCGTACTGTCAGAGAGTTCAAGAAATTACAACAATGGGTACATGGATTCGAAGAACATCTTGCCAATGGTGATTCGGCGTATCCTTTTCAGACAATCAGTTTCGATGGTGTAAATTATACAGAATCCTGCAATGGGCTACTCCTGGAGCATCCGTGGGATCTTTTTCACCACAATGCCTCACAGATAGAAGCCGACATCCGCCTGATCCGTCCCACAAGGACCTTGAACCATTGGCCGTTGAAAAACTTTTTCTATGTAAATGCGGATGATGTATATGTGGGATCTGGAGCAAAATTAGATCCGGGCATTGTGCTGGATGCCAGCGAAGGTCCGATTTTTATCGGACCAGGTGCTCATATTATGGCTGGGGCACTGATCAAGGGACCCGTAGCGGTATGTATGAACAGTACCATCAGAATGGGTGCCAAGATCTATGGTGGGACAACAGCCGGGCCGTATTGTAAATTGGGTGGAGAAGTGAGTACGGCTATCTTTCAGAGTTATTCGAACAAAGCCCACGACGGATACATTGGAAACTCTCTCATAGGAGAATGGGTGAATATCGGTGCAGACACTAACAATTCTAATCTGAAGAACAATTATTCATCAGTCAAGGTGTACGATTGGGAATCCGGGGAATTAAAGGATTCCGGACTTCAATTCTGTGGACTTTTTATGGCAGACCACTCAAAAACAGCCATAAACTCCATGTTGAATTCTGGAACGGTCTGTGGCGTGAGTAGTAGCGTGCTAACCAATAACTTCCCACCTAAGTACATACCTTCCTATGCATGGGTTACAGATACCGGAATCGATGTTTTCGATTATGAAAAGGCGATCGATACGGCCAAAGTCGTGATGTCCCGTAGGGGAATTTCAATCACACCGGCGTATAGAACCATGTTGAAATATCTATTCAAAGTGCGTGATGGCAGACCGGTTAGATAAAACCGGGACAGCTGCGGGATTCCAGACCGGCCAAGTAGAACAGTGAAAGCCGCGGGATTCCAGACTGGTTAGATAAAACAACAAAGCCAGTGCTTTTCAGGCACTGGCTTTTGAGGTAACAACATATCGTAATGGATATGAAGGGATAGAAACTTTATTTGACCAACATCATTTTCTGGGTCTGGGCGAAACTACCTGCTTGTAAACGATACAAGTACATTCCACTGCTCAGATTCGTTGCGTCAAAGTTGACGGTATATGTACCTGGAGCCTGAGTACCATTAACAAGTACGGCTACCTGACGTCCGAGCATATCATATACTGCAAGGGTAACATCGACTGTAGCCGGCAGACTGTAGCTGATGTTAGTAGTTGGGTTGAACGGATTCGGATAGTTTCCACGTAGTTCAAATTGTGATGGAAGTCCGCTAATTCCGTCTTCGATACTTGTGCTACCGGCTGGTGCCAGGAAGGATGTACCATCAGCAAGGACTACGAGTACTCCAAATGCTTCACCGTTGTTGTTATCACCAGGTGACAAGAAACCCGAAGCAAGAAGCAATGCAGATCCACCGGAAAGTCCTGTGACATCGATACTGTAAGTAGCTACAACTGCGCTTGCATCGCCTGGAAGTGTGATGTCGACAGAATATGCCGCAGCTGGAACATTGATATAGTTGCTGAAATCGGTGTATGCAGCACCTGGGACCAAAACTGCGCCGCCATTGCTCAATCTGATATCGACTGCAGGGGCATCGGTTGCACCATGCAATACACGGAAGTCAACTTCTCCTGAAGTATTAGCTGTTTCGCGTGCGAATGGAAGGATCAACAGTTCAAACGCGGTTGAAATACCGTCTGGATTCGGTGCGAATGCTGATGGATCAAGTACTCCATTGGCTACGATTTGGTATGCTGTATCTTCGAACAGATTTGTTGAAAATGTAGCGATCGCGTCTTCTACTGAGTTGCTGTTCGGAGGAGCGATACTGATATAGTGATTCAGATTCGCAGGAACTTCGATGAAAGGTGTAGCCGCACGGAATGCAAAGTCATCGAGTACAAGTTCACCGTTCAGATAGATATCTACTACGGCTGCACCTGGATCTGCTGCATTGTGTACAACCTGGATTGAGCCGGTTTTTGACGGTAACATGACGGTTGTTCCATCTTCGAATACTGCGAGTAAACCGAACTGTGGACCAAATTGATTGTCATCCACATTTAAAAATCCGGAAGCGACTACAGTTACTGCTGCTCCACCTGCTCCGGCCAAGGGTGCATCGAAAGCTGCGGCAAGGATATCGGTATCAGCAACGTAGATTTCAAGAGTATAATCGCCAGCTGGAACCTCGATCGTACCACCTACGGTGTATGTCGCACCAGGTACCAAAACGATGGGAGTAGCTGCACGTGCGGCAATGTCAACACCAGGTGCATCGGTCGCGCCATGAAAAAGGTTGACACTCACGTTATCTGTGCTGGTAGCGGATCTTGGTACATCTGCGAGTACATAAATGTTAAATGCTGTGGACTCTCCTTCAGGGTTATCTGCGAAGCCTGATGGATCCAACACTCCATTTGCAATGGCAATGTAGTTTGTGTTTGCAGCCAAATTGTACGTAAATGTGGCAATTCCGTCAGCAACAGAGTTACTGTTCGGTGGTGCGATGGTCACATCGATGTCCACACCTGCGGGTAACTCCAGAAAAGGAGTTGCATCACGGAACCCGAAATTATCGAGAGCCAGATTACCGTTGACGTAAACATCAACAACGGCAGCAGCTGGATCTGCGGCATTGTGAATGACTTGTAGATATGCACTTTGTGCACTCAAAATAGCTGGAAAAGAAAGAATTACGACTACCGTCATAAAACGGCCGAGAAGTTTGTCGAAAAATCTCATTAGTGACTCCTGGTTAGTTAGTTGGATAAATACGATCAGGACTGGATGTTTATGTACCTGATGTAATGCAACTAACTCCACATGTTTCCAAAAAAGTTTCCGAGAAACTAAATTTTTGTTCAAACAATTATTTCAAACAAACGTGAAGTTGCATGTGCAACTGAACCTAAAATTATGAGAGACTTACAATTAAATTACAGTGAATATGCTTCTTACGGGGCCCAATCATTTACTCTTTTTTACAAATTAACTGGGTTCTGTAATGTCAATTCAGACATGAATCAGTCGATGAATGCATTAGCTATTTACCGCCTACTCACATCCAGTGATGACAGGTCAGAAATGAATTAGTCGATTAAAGTATTGACTATTTGCTGCCCACTTACGTCCTGTAATGTCAATTCAGAAATGAATCGACCTGGATGAGATGTGTTATTGCTTAAGTGAACTGTTCTAAACTTATTGAAGTCTGAAGGGGAGTTTCACAGTAAATGTAGTTCCTGAATTGACTTTGCTTTGGACAGTGATCTCTCCGTTCAAAAGTCCGATCATGCGTTTGGCAATGGAGAGCCCAAGTCCGGTACCTTCATATTTCCTTGTGTTCCCTGAACTCTCCTGCTTGAATTCATCAAAGATATATGGTATAAATTCTTCGCCGATTCCGATTCCGGTATCTTTCACATGGATCAATACGACAGGAATACGATCGGCCCCAACCTGATCAAGGCTCTGATCTATAGTGATCTGGACCCCACCCTTATCTGTAAACTTGATCGCATTCGAAATGATATTATGCAATACCTGAGCAAGCAGTCTACGATCCGTCTCAACAGATTCAGGCTCATTACGCGCAATAATTTTTATTCGTAAGTTCTTTTCGAAAGCCAGTCCCGTGAGCATTCTCACGACTTGTTGCAAAACTTCTGATATGACGACGCTGGTTGGTTCTACATCAATTTTATTGGATTCCATGAGCGCCAGATCGATGACAGATTCCATGGTATCGAGCAGACGCTGACCACTTTTAGTGATACTTTGTGCCATTTCAAGCTGTTCCCCATCGAGCTCGGTCTCAAGAATGGATGCAAAGCCAAGAATCCCGGTAAGAGGTGTACGCAGTTCATGGCTGATGTTCGACAAGAAGGCGGACTTCAAACGATTCATCTCTTCCGCTTTCACCTTAGCCTGCATTAGTTCTGTTTCAAAACGCTTTCGGTCGGATATGTCCCTGCAGGTCAAAATCACTGATTTCGGTAACTCACTGATGTCCATTTTACTGGCTTGTATATCCAGATAGGTCCACCCTAATTCCGCATGTTTGAACTCAAACTCCTGACTGAATGCATCCGGAGATGGGTCTCTGTTCGTTTTTCCCATTTTTGGATTCGTAGGCTCAATAGCCTGACTGAATCCATGTTGTTCTAATAGTCTACGTAGTTTATTCAGATCGGTATCACGCACAAATGAACCAAGTTTTTGCCCAATCACATGTTCTACCTCATATCCAAGTAGACGGTGGACCTGTGGACTACAGAATACAATTTGTCCCAGTTCGTTGATTTCGATGATGAGGTCTGAACTGTTCTGAATCAATGAACGAAACTTGAGTTCACTTAGTCTGAGATCGTTTCTGAAACGGGCCCGTTGTTCTGCAATTTCAATATTGAGGGCGATATCCCGATCCGTGAATGGCTTGAGGATATATCCATCAGGGTCTGTCTGCTTCGCACGATCAATCGTTGCCTGATCACTGTGCGCCGTTAGAAAAATATGGGGGATGTGAAACCGATCATGAATGATCGCAGCAGTATCGATCCCGTCCATATCGCCTTCAATACGAATATCCATCAGAACCAATTCGGGCATATGATCCGCCACAGCCTGCAGGGCTGCATCGCCCCGAGCTACACTGGTTACAACTTCATGTCCCATTTTTTCCAAACGGCGTCGCAAGTCCATTGCAACGATACGCTCGTCTTCAACTATAAGGAGTCTTTTCTTTTCAGACATCAATTTTTAACGTTGAGATCCCACAGTTTATACCAATATTCAAACAGCACATTATTCGATTTGGTTGTATATCGCCAGAAATAAAATCGACAGGATAAACTTGAGTAGATAATTTGAAATAACCTTTTTTCCTATTATCAGTTTTAACTGGAGTTACCTCCTGTTAATCTAACATAAATTAACAAAACGTAATATACGACTCCATCCAACTATAATGAATTATAATCTTATCATAATTTTTTGATTCATCACAAGATAGCCATAATCGTAAATATCAATTTCGTGTTATCGGAAATCACGAAAAATCAGCAACTGTTTCGTTAACCAGTCCATAAAAAGCTTTATAGGTTTTAACTGCTTTTTACACGCATATGAAACGATTTCCAAACGGATTTGATTAATTTTATTAAAACTAATAAACCATTATAATTCCGTGCGTAGCATACTCATTCTACTCCTATCAGCTATTCTATTTATTAGCTGTTCATCAGATAACGATAACCAAGGTCAACAGGGACGCAGAAATATGCCAGTCCCGACCGTTGAGGCTATAGTTTCACAATTTGGAACGCTCCCGCTTGAGGAACGTCTCAGTGGATCCGTAAAAGCATATAACCAGACCGAAATTTTCCCGGAAATCGGGGCTCCTGTTTTGGATGTATATGTAAATAATGGGGATAGGGTCACTCGCGGACAACAACTCATTCGGCTTCGTGATATGGAAGCTAATGAGCGCTTATCGCAGGCTCAAGCCAGTTACCGCATTGCATCGGCTCAAGTCCAGCAGGCAGAGGCACGATTGAATCAGCTGGAAGCCCAGTTGAATCGCGTTCGACAACTTGCTGAGCGTAATCTACAAAGCCAGGTCGAACTGGAACAATTGCAGGCAGAGGTCATGTCGGCCCGGGCATCGTTGAATCTCAGTCTCGCACAACAGTCATCGGCAGAATCGGTGGTGCAGGAAAGACAGAATGAAATTGAGAAAATGGTTATTCGGGCACCCATTAATGGTGTAGTTGGCGAACGAAATGCAGAAACAGGTCAATTTGTCACATCCAATACCCGGGTTTTCACGATCGGCGATCTTACCAGAATGAAAGTTGAGGTCGCACTCACCGAGAATATGCTGACCAGAATTCGCGAGGGTATGCGGGTACAGTTATCGTCACCAACGTTGGGCGACTCAGTTATTTCAGCCAATATTACTCGAATCTCTCCGTTTCTGAATCCAACAACCCACACGGCTGTGGCTGAGATTGAAGTTAGAAACGATGGACGCCTACTTCGATCCGGTATGTTTGTCTCCGTTGACATCTTCTATGGCGACAGCGAACAAGCCACCCTGATTCCGAACAATGCACTCTACCGACATCCACGTGAGGGGTTTGAGGGAATCTTTGTCGCTCCATCACTGGGACAAGAACTGAATTTTGAGTTCGCCGAGGGACAGGAAATACCACAGATCGTGGGACCAACTCCTGTTGAGTTCCGTCGTGTTGAAATCGTAGCCCGTGGTAGGGCTGTAAGTGCTGTAAGGGGAATCGAACCTCAGATGCACGTAGTAACATTGGGTCACAACCTGCTTGTAGATGGCTCCGGGAATACCCGGGTGCGTATGGTCGATTGGGACCATATACTCAATCTCCAGCAAATGCAGAGTCGTGACCTCATCAATATCATTCGAGACCGAAATGGATCCCGTTCGAACGGGTCTTGATCGCAAATTTTGAACCAAATTTTTTAAAGGAGCATCCGAAGTGTCACTAACCGGAACCTCGATCAAACGACCAATTGCAACCTTGATGGTGTTCCTCATCATCATTACACTTGGTACCATTGGATTCAGATATCTACCAGTAGATCTTCTGCCCCCTATTGAATATCCACAGCTCACCGTTTTTGTAAACTACAGCAATGTGGGTCCGGAGGAGATGGAGAGAATCGTCACCGAACGCGTTGAAAACGCGATTGCAGTCGTACCAAATGTGGAACGAGTCACATCCCGCTCAAGCGAGGGAAACACCCGAGTTACACTGAATTTCGCACAAGGGACAAATCTCGATGAAGCCAGTAACGACCTTAGGGCAGCAATTGACCGTTTACGACGCTCTTTGCCCGAAGAAGTGGATCCCCCTGGCATCTGGAAATTCGACCCAAACGATACTCCGATTGTAATCCTTGGTGCACGGTCCGAAAGAGACCTCGCAGAAGTGACCCAGATTATCGAACGCGATCTGGCCAAATATTTTGAACAGATCCCGGGTGTTGGTTCTATCGAAGTATGGGGTGGAGTGTACAGGGAAGTCCGAATCGATTTGATGCGCGACAGAATGGCCTCGACAGGTATCACCGCCTCAGATGTCATTGCAGCTATAAATCGTGAAAATAGCAACCTCCCCGGAGGCAATGTCAAAGATGGACTGAGTGATCTGTATGTACGTACTCTTGGTGAGTTTACAGATGTAGATCAGATCGGCAATACCATTATAACCGTTCGGGACGGAGCTCCGATCCGTGTGAATGATGTTGCCACTGTAACGTTCGATTATCAGGATTTGAACCGGTTTATCGAGGTGGATGACTTGCCGATGATTCGTTTTGGTATAAGGAAACAGTCCGGTGCAAATACGGTTGAGGTTGCAGAACGAATCAGGCAGGAAGTTGTGCGACTGAATTCGATGCGAGACGATGTAAACCTGCTCGTCATGAGAGATCAGAGTGAGTTTATTCAGGACTCGATCGATAATGTTCGAAATTCTGCCGTTTGGGGCGGAATCCTGGCGGTCATCGTTCTATTCGCATTTTTGAGGAACGGATCTACTACCATGATCATCGCGATTTCGATCCCGATATCGATCATAGCTACCTTTGCTCTGTTGTATTTCAATGGCCTGACGCTTAATCAAATGAGTTTTGGTGGACTGGCTCTTGGAGTTGGTCTCATCGTTGATAATGCGATTGTCGTGCTCGAGAATATTGTACGAAAACGGCAAAACGGAGAAGAACGTAAGGAGGCCGCCCGCCAAGGTACACGTGAAGTGACCGGAGCGATCATCGCCTCTACCCTGACAACCTCCGTTATCTTCTTACCTGTTGTGTTCATGAACACGATCACAGGAGTAATGTTCCAGGAATTGGCATTGGTGGTAGTTTTCGCACTGATTTGTTCATTGTTCGTGGCTTTGACCCTGGTCCCGATGATGTCAAGCCAGTTCCTTACCATCAAAAAACTTGAGGAAGGCTCAAAACGAAGTAAATACCAGAAGTTTTTTGACAACCTTGAAGAGGGATATGGTAGAATTGTAGGAAAAGCCCTGAGAAAAAAAGCGGTTATCTTCTCAGTCACAGTTGCATTAATGGCGTTTGCATTCTGGGGACTCCAGGATATTCCGATGGAACTAACTCCAGAAACTGAATCCGATGAAATCCGGATCCGGATGAACATGGACTCCGGCACCAACATCTCGATCGTTAATCAGTATATGGATGAGTTGGATGCAATCGTTAAAGAGATCGTTCCGGCGAATGACATCAAATATTATACTCGGGATATCAGAAATGGTCAGGGTGAGATCGAACTTGCTTTAACACCTCCCGACCAAAGAAATGTACTGAGTGCCGACCTGGCAGATGAGCTCAGGGGCAGGCTACAGGGAGCCATTCCGGGTGCAAGAATCGATGTCCGCGCACAATCCGGTTTGTGGATTTTGCGCAGGATCTTCGGTAGTGGAGAAAACGAAGCACTTCAAATCCAAATTCGTGGATATAATCTCGAGACGGCTGCTAACATCGCTCAGGATGTCGCCAACAGGATCCAGACACTTCCAGGGATTGCCGATGTTCGGGTTCCTGAACGTGAAGGCAGACCCGAGCAACGCATTCGAATCGATCGTGAAAGAATTTCCCAGCTGGGAATCAGCACGCGTGATGTAGCGGCAGCTATTCAAACCAATGTCGGGGGATCAAGAGCCGGATATTATCGAGTGGATGGCGAAGAGATACCCATCACAGTGCGATTGAGACCGGAAGACCGCCTGAGTTCCTTAGATATTGATAACGTCAGTGTTCGGTCTGCAAATGGCACGATTGTACCGGTGTCGGCGTTGGTCACCATGGCCACCGAACGTGGACCAAACTCCATTGCCAGAGAAAACGGCCAAAGGGTAACATATATCACCGCTAACCTTGAAAAAGGTGTCCCATTAGGCAGGGCTGTGGAACTGATCAATGCAGAATTAACAGACTTGATCCTCCCCGAAGGATTCTCGATGTATTATGGTGGAGAGTAC
>CAZDYD010000078.1:0-10853 GCA_964509715.1 uncultured Chitinophagales bacterium | reverse complement strand
GTACTTTGAGTCTTGAAACTGGATTCAATTACACTTCATATCTGGGATTGCATGATAGTAGTCTTGAACCCAGATTCCAATTTACTTGGCGTCCTCGGAACATACCCGATGAGAAAATCCATTTTTCAGCCGGAATTTACAGACAAGCTATGGTTGGAATCAGTGATTTCAGAGATGCTGGATCAGCTTTTACAGCTTGGGTGCTACCAACTGATTCCAATAAATTTATGACATCCTATCAGTTTCTGGCTGGTTGGTTACAACCATTGGGGACAAATCTCTTTTTTAGTGTCGAGGGCTACCTGAAGAATACAGTGGATATACCGGTTTCAACCTGGACCACTATCGCTCAATTCTCAACTGATGTATCATATGCTGACGCAGATATCGTTGGATTTGATGTCAGTCTGGACTTCGATTATTACAATTTCTATCTGACTGCAGGATACGGATATTCTATGACCACATACCAAACGGAACAACCCTTGTTCCGCAACTGGTTTGGTGAAAATATTCAGCGATATCACCCGGCACATGACAGAAGGCACCAAATTACAATTCAGAGTGGAATTTCGTATAAAAGATTTGATTTAGCCATTAACTGGAGCGTCGGAACCGGATTACCTTACACCAGACCAATGGGATTCGATAGCTATCTGGATTATTATGACAGACCACCAAATGTTTCTATCGAATATGGCAAACCAAGGATTTTAATGGACAAACCGTTTAGCGCACGACTTCCAGATTATCATAGGCTCGATGTATCTTTATCACGAAGATTCCAGGTTGGTGGTATTCATATCAATAGCCAAGTAGGTGCCATAAACAGTTATAATTGGAGTAATCTGTTTTACTATGATATCTACAATCAGAAGGGAATCTACCAGTTACCTTTTGTTCCGTACGCCTCTTTGAAAATTGGCACAAAATAAAGGTCACAAATTCAGTAATCTTTTTTATTGCAGGGCCAAAAAAAAGTGCGTAATATTAGCGCCATGTTGAAAAATAATCTTATGCATATTGCAAAAGCCTGCTGTAAGGGTCTGTGTAAACAGAGCCAGGGCTAAGATTTTTTCAACAATCGAAAGCCCTCCGCATTACTTGGTGGGCTTTCTGGGATGTACGTTCTTTATTTTACTAAGAAAGCTCTTATCAAGAAAGGCGGAGGGATCAGGCCCTGCGATGCCTTAGCAACCGCCTCGGTGTAAACCGGGGGTCAGGTGCTAAATCCTGCTTCGATGAAAATCGAAGGAAGATGAGAGAAGTTGGTTTTTATCTGTCCACAATTTTGTGGATTCTGTTATAAGCCTCTTCTGTCATCGTCGCGGAAGAGGCTTTTTTTTTAAGTCAAAATCAATCAAAGAATTTGGATGAAAACAACGTTTAATAGCTGGTACGACACGAAAATGTATGCAACTCCTGAATTGGAAGCTGAAACAAATCGTGTTGAGATCCTATTACCGCAGATCAAGACGATCGCTATCGTGGGGATTTCCAAAAATCCACAAAAGGATTCCCATTTTGTCGGGCGATATCTGAAAAATGCGGGCTATAAGGTAGTTCCGGTCAATCCGACCGCGACAGAAATCCTGGATGAACGTTGTTATCCCGATCTGAAAAGCATCCCCTTCCCGGTGGATGTAGTTGATATTTTCCGCAATCCGGATGATGTCCCTGCTGCTGTTAATGAAGCTCTCGAAATAGGAGCTAAAATTATTTGGTTGCAGTTGGGTACCGGAACACACGAGGAGCTGAAGAGCAAAGTAACAGAACAAAGAGCTGAACTGATTCAAAACCGTTGTATCAAGGTCGACCATCAGTTTTTGATCCGTCCCAAACTCGATAAATAACCATCACATAAAAGTTAGGAATGTAAATCATGGCAAAGCCAAAAAATTATCGCTTCGAAACACTTCAACTGCACGCCGGACAAGCACCTGATCCGACCACAAATTCGCGGGCAGTTCCAATTTATCAGACAACTTCATACACATTCGACGACACCGAACATGCCGCAACCCTGTTCGCTCTCAAGGACTTTGGAAACATCTATACCCGGATCATGAATCCAACCACAGATGTTTTCGAAAAAAGAGTCGCTGCTCTTGAAGGTGGTGTGGCTGCCGTCGCCACCTCATCGGGACAAGCCGCTCAATTCCTGGCAATATCTACCATTGCGCAGGCAGGTGATAATATAGTCTCAACCAGTTTCTTGTATGGCGGGACATACAACCAATTTAAAGTTTCATTACCACGTCTCGGCATCAATGTTAAATTTGTTGAAGAAGACACTATTGAAGCGTATGAATCTCAAATCGATGAGCATACCAAAGCCATTTATGTGGAGTCAATAGGAAATCCACGTAACAATATTCCCGATTTTGAGGGATTATCGGCATTGGCTAAAAAACATGGAATTCCGCTGATTGTCGACAATACGTTCGGAGCTGGTGGTTCCATTGTTAAACCCATCAAATGGGGAGCGAACATCGTTGTTGAATCGGCTACCAAATGGATTGGTGGTCACGGGACTTCTATTGGTGGAATCGTAGTGGATGCCGGTAATTTCAATTGGGGCAATGGAAAATTCCCTCTGTTCACTCAGCCGGCACCGGGTTACCACGGACTCAATTTCTGGGAGGTTTTTGGTGATCAAGGTCCATTTGGGAACATTGCTTTCGCAATTCGTGCACGTGTCGAAGGACTTCGAGATTTTGGTCAGGCGATTTCACCGTTCAACAGTTTCCTCTTACTCCAGGGGCTAGAGACCCTTTCTTTACGTGTTGAGCGGCACACAGAGAATGCACTGAAACTTGCCAAATGGCTGAATTCAAACGAGAAAGTAGCCTGGGTAAGTTATGCCGGACTCGAAGATCATCCATATCACGTAGCGGCAAAGAAATACACCGAACATGGTCGATTTGGCGCTGTATTGACATTTGGTGTCAAAGGTGGATATGATGCAGCCAAAAAATTCATCGAGTCTGTTGAATTGGCTTCTCATTTGGCAAATGTCGGTGATGCAAAAACATTGGTGATTCATCCTGCCTCCACAACACACCAACAGTTAAGTGATGCAGAGCAGAAATCCTCCGGTGTATCAGCCGACTTGATCAGAGTTTCGGTGGGTATTGAACATATCGACGATATCATCGCCGATTTTGAGCAAGCACTTGCATAAAGAAACGTTAGGGGAACAGATTCGTGGTGCGTGCAGCAGACTTGCTCTGACTGTCACCGCCCACGATTCTGGATTTTGAACTACATAAAAACGAATGAGTAAAACACTAACCATAACAGATCCTTTTACCACGGAATCCGGTTTTGTTTTCCCGGAGCTGCAGGTCCGATACAAAACATGGGGTACCCTGAACGAAGACCGCTCAAATGCCGTTTTGATTTGCCATGCGCTTACCGGAAATGCCGATGCTGATGAATGGTTCCCGGGACTGTTCGGGCAGGATGGCATATTAGATGAACATTCTCAGTTCATCATATGTTCAAATGTCCTCGGAGGATGTTACGGTACTACTGGTCCACAATCATTGAATCCAAAAACCGGTACCCCCTATTTAGGCGACTTTCCTCAGGTCACGATCCGGGATATGGTGCGTGTACAACAGCAATTATTGGATCATCTGGGAGTGGAATCCATAGAGCTTGCCGTTGGCGGATCCATGGGCGGTATGCAGATACTTGAATGGTTGATTATGGACTACAGGGTCCAGAAAGCCATGGTCATAGCCATGGGTAAGGCACATACAGCATGGACCATAGGTGTAAGTGAAGCACAACGTCGGGCGATATATGCCGATGTTAACTGGAAGAATGGTTTTTATGACCGAAAGCAACCTCCAGCCGATGGATTGTCAGCGGCACGTATGATGGGAATGATTATGTACCGCAGTCAACCCGCTTTTGAACGAAAATTTGGACGTAAACTTCAGGCTGGACATACAGATTTATTTCAGATAAGTAGCTATTTGAACTACCAGGGAGAAAAACTGGTTCGTAGGTTTGATGCGAACACCTATGTGAGACTTACGCAGGCAATGGATTCGCATGACGTGTATCGTGGAAGAGAGCTATACGGTGACATCTTAGCGGATGTCAATGTTCCGGTGCTGGTTGTTGGGATTAGCTCGGATGTGTTGTACCCGATTCAGGAACAGCAAGAACTGGCATCACTGTTACCCAACGGAGTCTATAAAGAAATCGATTCGGACGAAGGACACGATGCTTTTTTGATCGAGTTCCCCAAAATGGTCCGGATTTTCAATGAATTTAACCAATCGTTTATCATATCATAGTTAGGGAAGATTACCATGTTGCATGTATTGAAATTTGGCGGGAGTTCTGTAGCAAATGCGGACAGAATAAATAATTCGGTCGAAATTGTCCGGCGACGTCTTGCTGAGGCCAAAGTAGCTGTTGTTGTGTCAGCTCTTGGAGGTGTAACTGATGAACTGATCGCCATAATGGATCTGGCTTGTTCAGGAAATCTTGCATGGAAGCAGCGTTTTGAAAATTTAAAGGAGAGGCATTATACTACGGCGGCTCAACTATTTGGGTCATCGATCGATACCGGATTGAAAGCACAGCTTGATCAATTGTTCTTGCTTTTGGATGAGCAATACTCAACCATTCAAGAGACCGGAAAAATAAAGGCGAGTCAACGTGATACTGTTCTTTCATTCGGTGAACGATTATCATGCCGGATATTTGCAGCTGCACTTGAATCCAGGGGAATCAAGGCAAAACCATTTGAATCACAACATTTTGTAAGAACCAACGACCGATTCGGTGATGCTGATGTCGATTATGATACAACAAAAAAGTTGGTCAACAAGTTATTGAATCCGATTAATGGAACTGTTCCGGTTATAACAGGATTCATTGGTGCCACAGCTCAAAATGAAATTACCACACTTGGACGCTCTGGCTCAGATTTTACCGCCGGACTCATGGGCGAAGCTTTGGGTGCACAATTCGTTGAAATATGGACCGATGTGAACGGTGTACTTACAGCCGATCCAAATATCACAGAAACCGCTGTTACGATCCCCAGACTCCACTATAGTGAAATCGCGGAAATGGCGCATTTTGGCACCAAGGTATTGCACCCACGAACCGTACTGCCACTGGAAGAAGTGAACATTCCCATTGGTATCTACAATTCTTTTGATCCTGAAGCTGAGGGTACGATTATTACCAGAGAGTACAGCAAAACTAATGGAACCTTGAAATCTGTTTCCTTACGAAAAGATATTGTTTTGGTGGGGGTCAAAAGTAAGGGACTCGACAGAATCAATGATTTGTTGCCCAGGGCAATGATGGCAATGTATCAAAATGGCGTTCAAATCCTGTTTAATAGCGCTGCATCTGCAGAATTTGGGATCAGCTTTGCAATCGATAAATCAAATCTGAACACCGTTATAAAAACCATCCGTACGACCTTTAGCGCTGAGTTCGCCATTGGATTGATCGATGAGCCCATCGTTATGGATCAAGTGAGTATGGTGACGGTCATTGGTGATCGCCTCGTTCATGATCTGGGGTTAAGTGGAGCCGTACTTTCGGTGCTTGGTGAGAATAATATAGCACCATTTGCAGCCGCAAAAGGTGTAGCAAATCGTCATTTCAGCATGATATTAAGAAATGATCAGGCATACACTGCTGTCAGACTCCTGAATGATCACTTTTGTGTGCATTCCCAGCGAGTCAGGTTATTCGTTGCGGGTATTGGAACCATTGGCAGCGAATTACTAAACCAACTACATCAGGTAAGTTCAGAGGAATATGACCTGTCTATAATCGGAGTTTGTAACAGCAAAACAACAGCATGGAATTCAGGTGGGATCAATCCGGTCGAAGTAAGCTACCTGTTGGAACAATCACCAAAGATCACCGATTGGAGCGAGATAGTAGAAACATTGATCAGTGATTTTGCATACCGTACTGTATTTATCGATATGACGGGTAGTGCTGAAGTTGCCAGGAGATATGAGGATCTACTCAAAGCCGGTATCCATATCGCTACTCCAAGTAAAAGAGCCAATACTTTCGAGCAGTCGTATTTTGATCGTCTCATGTCCTATTCAAAAAACAAACTGACCCATTACCTTTTTGAGACTACAGCCGGTGCCGGACTTCCAATCTTCCAGACCATCAATGATTTGATCAGATCCGGTGATAAAATCGAACGCATCTCTGGAGTTTTAAGTGGTACCATGACCTTTGTTTTTGATCAGCTGCATCAAGGCGCATTGTTCTCGGATGTTATCAGGAAGGCGCGTAAAGAAGGATACTCAGAACCTGATCCACGTGATGATTTGTCGGGCGAAGACGTTGCTCGTAAGTTTTTGAGCCTGGCCAGAACTGCTGGCTACCGAATAGAAAGAGAAGATCTTGAAGTTGAGAATCTGATACCTGAATCTCTGTTGTACACCTCCGTTGATGTGTTTATGGATAGGGTTGCAGAGCATGATGTGACATGGAGACAAAGAATCGAAGAGGCGGAAAGCAAAGGCGAAGTTCTACGTTATACTGGCAATTTCGAAAATGGGAAAATAAGAATCGGTGTTGAATCTGTGCCAGCAAATTCTCCTTTAGGGTCGCTTCACGGCACTGATAATCAAGTTGCTATTTACTCGCGAAGATACAATTCTTCCCCACTGATTATTCAAGGTCCCGGCGCTGGAGCTGAAGTCACAGCAGCAGGATTGTTGGCCGACATCCAGAAAATTGCAATACGCTTGGTGAGATAGAAAATGAACTTTCCAATATCAGTTCATCGGAAACAGGTACCAAATTGATGCTATGCATTTGGAATTGAATGCTGCCACAAGTACAGACCCAGCACTCACTTTTCATCATCTAACTAGTACCTGATTTCCATAAACCAGATTGCATTTCTACGTTTAATATCCTATTTTAAGACTAAAGACTCTTTATTCCAAAATTTACACTATTAAACTATTACACTTATGTTTTATCCAGAACAAACTATTGCCGAAATTGTTGCGGCTGATTACAGAGCTGCCGGTGTCTTCAAGAAATATGGCCTCGATTTCTGCTGTGGAGGTAGAAAGCCTGTATCTGAAGCTGCTGAAAAACACGGCATCGATTCCGATATACTCATGGAGGATCTCAATCAGGCCACTTCATCGCCGGCCGATAACCAAATCGACTTCTCACAATGGTCACCCGAATTGCTGATTACCTATATTGAGCAGATGCATCATAAATATGTAACTGATGCTATTCCACGCATCGGGATGTTTACTGAAAAAGTAGCATTACGTCATGGCGATACCATGCCCGAACTCATCACCATATACCAGAAGTTTATGGAGTTATCAGTTGAAATGAGAGACCATATGCTTGACGAAGAGCAGCGCGTGTTTCCCACAATCAAAAAGTTCATTCAGAACTCGGAAGAGTCACTGAACCTGATACCTATGATCACAGAATTAGAGGATGAACACACCGCAGCAGGCAATCTCATGGCAGAGCTTCGAGAACTCACCAGTGGATTTAATCCACCTGAGTGGGCTTGCAATACGTTTCGTGTGGCTTATGCCGAACTCGAAGCTTTCGAGAGCGATCTTCATCGACATGTCCACCTTGAGAACAATATTCTGTTTCCAAAAGTGGCAAAAATATTATCTCGTATAAACGCAAATTAATATTAGGATATAAGAGTCTTTTTTGTTTAAATTCGGATTCATTTTTTCCAAATAACATCCGATATGGTTTTATCTAAAGCGTGTACTTACGGAATCCTGGCTTCATTTTATGTAGCTCGTGAAAGCGATGTCGCATATGTTTCAATTCGTGAAATGAGCGAGGATCTGAATATTTCATTCCATTTTTTGACAAAGATATTGCAGAAACTCACCGCAGCAGGACTGATGGTCTCCCATAAGGGTCCCAAAGGAGGAGTTTCTCTGGCAAAAAAGCCTGAAAAGATATCATTACTCGAAATCATCACAGCTATTGATGGTGATGAAATTTTCCATGAGTGCATATTAGGTCTACCCGGCTGTGGACACGAAAAACCATGTCCCATTCATGAATATTGGGCGAATGTCCGGGCTGAAATGGAATCAATGTTCGCAGGACGCACTCTGGCTGAAACAGCCGATGGTCTCGAGCAAATCGAATATCGTTTGAAACTGCCGATTATGAGTACACGTCCACCGAAAAGCTGACAAAAGAGACTCTTGAATCCATGGTCATTTCACATGGAATCAACACTTCGCAACAGATTAATACTACCATCCATTGTATATCTTTTGGTGGTATTATTTACTGGCACGTGGATCAGGGTCCAATGGACTTGGCCTGAATACTCCATCTTCAATGCCAAATACCTTATACATGCCCACTCTCACCTTGCAATGTTGGGGTGGCTGTTCCCTGCATTGATGGCATTTCTCATTAGTGGGTACGTCAAAAAGACCCAAACTTCGCCTCTCATCTCTTGGTGGATCATACTACCGATGCATATACTGATTATCGGTATGACCGTAGCATTTACCTTACAGGGGTATGCTTTTTGGTCCATAACTGCATCGACACTGTTTATTATAGTATCCTCGATATGGGTCATTATGTTGCTGATTCAGATGGATGATGACTTATCCGCGTCCACCTTACTGCTGAAACTGGCCGCTTTTTCTTACCTGGCTTCGAATGTAGGACCACTTGCGTTATCTGGTGGAACCATGTTTGGTGAATCCTGGATCATGTTCTGGGTATCCTACTATCTCCACATTCAATTTAGTCTGTGGATACCACTGGCAATCTTTGCGATCATTATAAAGCTCATGCCTGATATGGCGAACCGAGTTTCGAAACATTTCAATAGCAGAGTTAAAATCTGCGTTTGGATGTACTTTATTGGCTCAATATTCCTCACTGAGTCCATGACACGCATGTACCAAAATGGATTCCCGGAGTGGATAGGATTCACAGGGTCCATAATCGTCCTGTTCTCAACTGGGTTCCTGGTCACCTTAGGACTACGAATACGTGCTTTCCAACACGATCCTGTATTGGAATTTACATTCCGACTCGGTTTGATCCTGTTTCTCGTAAAAGCCGGCTTACACGTACCAGCCTCTATTCCGAATATTGGAATACAGTTCATGCAAAACCATTTCCTGAAAATCGGGTTTACACATTTGGTACTACTTGGATCATATACTTTGTTGATGTACTCGATCATTCTTGACCTATTCATAAGAAGGAATAAAAACAGAAATCATGAATCAATTTCCATACGCCACAACTTTGGCACATTAACTTTTCTGATTGGAAGCTGTTTTATGATCCTGGTTTTATTTCTAACAGGAGTATCGGTCTGGACAGGACATCCCCTCCCCTTCCCACTACAGGAAACTCTGCTGATCTGTGGAGTTATTTCGGTATCTGGTTATGCCTCAAATCTTCTCTTCTTCAAAACGCATTAGTAGGCTAATCTACCAAGGAGTCATATCCAATCCTTTTTGTGAGGTCGTCACAGATAGCTCACTGCGCTAATACTAAAAAAAACACTTGACAACAATGGTTGAAATAACCTACTTTGTGGGTTAAAGTGGGAGAAAGTGGTACAAACTACCAGAAACTGCTTTTATTTAGCAATATCAACGATTTTCGAAAAAATTAGCAACCGTGCCAAGCTTTAAAGGGACATACGAACACTCTATCGACAGCAAAGGTCGCGTGAGCTTCCCGGCAAAGGTACGCAAATATCTCAATCCTGCTTACCAGGAGAACTTCACCATCCTCAAAGGCATCCAAAAATGTTTATACCTATATCCTGAAGACCGGTGGATGGTGGTGGAAGAAAAAATCTCGAAAATCAGCAACATGAAAGTCGATAGTGCCAATGTCATTCGAAACTTCCTTAGGCATGCCGAAGACATCACACTCGACAACCAAAACAGACTGGCCTTGCCATCTACATTAATGCAGTGGGCAGGTATCCAGAATAAGGTCACTATCGTTGGGGTAGGCGACAGACTCGAACTCTGGGCTCCCGATGAGCTCCAGAAAGTGGATGACTCCTTCACCGATGATGAATACGCAAAACTCTTTGAACAAATAATGGGAGATGTTCAGCTCTAATGCAATCAACATCGTACCACGAACCGGTCCTATTGGCGGAGGCGGTTGAGGTTCTGATTTCAGATCCCAATGGCGTCTATATTGACGGCACTTTAGGTGGCGGTGGACACTCTACCGAAATTTTAAAAAGCCTCAGCCAATCTGGTAAAGTTTTTGGAATCGATCAGGATGATGACGCATTACGAACAGCAACATCCCGAATAAACGACAATCGCTTCAAGGCTGTGAAGGGAAACTTTGGTTATATGGACATGCTGATCCCTCGCGAATATCGTGGCAATGTAGCAGGTATCCTGCTCGACCTCGGTGTCTCCAGCCATCAAATTGATGAGGGTACTCGTGGATTCAGCTTCCGGGAGGACGGCCCACTTGATATGCGGATGGATTCCAGAACCAGTAAATCTGCCGCAGATGTTCTAAACAACTATACTGAAGCCGATCTCATTCGGATTCTTTTTGCCTATGGTGAAGAGAGATTTAGCCGAAAAATCGCAAATGCTATTGTGAACCGACGTCCACTCAACACAACAAGTGATCTTAAAAAAGCCGTTGAAGCAGCCGTCAAGGGTCCGCATGTGGTCAAATCTCTGGCCCGTGTATTTCAAGCCATTCGTATTGAGGTAAACAAAGAGATTGAAGTTTTGGAAATGGTACTGAAAAAGAGTTACACTCTTTCCCTACACGACGCTCTTCCGATCTCGGAAGAGCGTCGTGTA
>CAZDYD010000077.1:0-10934 GCA_964509715.1 uncultured Chitinophagales bacterium | reverse complement strand
AGCCGGCATTACAATCGGTGTTTTGGGATGCATGGCTGAACGGGTACGTGAACAGTTCCTGGAGAAAGAGAAGCTCGTGGATCTGGTGGTCGGACCCGACGCATACCGTGATATCCCCTCCTTACTCGACGAAGTTGAGGACGGACGGAAAGCCGTGAACGTTATTCTATCTTTGGAAGAAACCTATGCCGACATCACCCCGGTGCGTACCACCGGAAACGGGATTCTTGCTTTTGTTTCGGTGATGCGTGGGTGCGATAATATGTGTTCCTTCTGTGTTGTTCCGTTTACGCGTGGGCGCGAACGCAGCCGCGACATCCAATCGGTGCTCGATGAGATCCGCATCCTCAGCGACCAAGGCTACAAAGAAGTCTGCCTGCTTGGACAAAACGTGAATTCATACAACGATAATGGCATTCGATTCGCTGAATTGATGTATCGTGTGAGTCAGGTGAATCCGGAGATGCGGGTTCGATTCTCGACATCACATCCCAAGGATTTTCCGGACGAGTTACTGCATGTAATCGCTGAACAAAAGAACGTCTGTAACTACATCCACATCCCGGTGCAATCGGGCAATAATGAAGTGTTACGTCGCATGAGGCGTACCTACACCCGGGAGGGATACCTCGAATTGATCGATAAAATGCGCCAAATCATTCCGGGGGTCGGACTATCGACGGATATCATCACAGGATTCTGTGGTGAAACCGAAGAACAACATCAGGATACATTGAGTTTGATTAGTGAAGTTCGTTACGATCTGGCCTACTTGTTCGCATACTCCGAGCGCGAGCGAACCCTCGCACACCGCAAGTATGAGGATGATGTGCCGGAAGAGGTAAAAAAACGCAGACTTCAGGAAATTATCGACACTCACCGGACTTTCTCGGCTGAGAACAACACTACTGAAATCGGTCGTACGCACTTGGTACTGGTCGAGAACACCAGCAAACGACGGGATGACCAGTTATCGGGCCGAACAGATACCAATAAAGTTGTGATCTTCGACCGTGAACATTATGTTCCGGGTGATTATGTAGAGGTGACCATTACTGATTCCACTTCTGCCACATTATTCGGAAAACCGGTACGTAAATCCAGTATTCAGGAGTTTACTCCCGAGTATTTGGCCGTATAAACTTTTTTTATCAGGGGGCTAAGCCGCCATGAACCGTAAGACTGTCATCGAAAAATTCGGTTTGATCGCAGAATCCGAGGTGATGAACTCGGTGATCGATAAAGTGATTCAGGTCGCACCAACCGATATCACGGTCCTGCTACAAGGTGAAAGTGGTGTTGGAAAGGATGTTGTCGCCCGGGCGATTCACGGACTCAGTAAACGTTCAACCCAGTCGTTGGTAATCGTGAACTGTGGTGCTATCCCCGAAGGAATCATCGAAAGCGAACTTTTCGGACACGAAAAGGGATCATTCACCGGTGCCCATGAGTCCCGCGAGGGATACTTTGAGAAGGCCGACAAGGGTACCATTTTTCTGGATGAAATCGGTGACACCCCGAAAAACGTGCAGGTCAAATTATTGCGAATATTGGAAAACGGAGAGTTTTTCAGGGTCGGATCAGCTAAACTTCGAAAGTCAGACGCCCGGATCATCACTGCAACGAACCGTGAACTTTGGAGGGACGTTCAGAATGGCTCCTTCCGTGAGGACCTCTTTTACAGACTGAACACCGTAACCATCCGGATTCCCCCGTTACGTGAACGTCCGGAGGACATCATCCCTATTTTCAAGAAATTCGTACTCGAATTTTCGCGGCAGTATGATTCCATATTCCAGGGATTCGCTGATGAGGCCAGGCAACTATTGGTTTCGTATCGCTGGCCGGGAAACATACGCGAGCTTCGAAATGTAGCTGAACAGCTTGTCGTACTTGAAAAATCTCAGTTTATTACCGTCGATGTGTTGCAGAAATACCTAAAAGGTCGACAGCACCACGGTTCACCCGACAACCTGCCCATGTTGTATAATCGGGATCAGGCGTACGATAATTTTGGTCCACGTGGAAATGGTCACCCGGATCCGGATCGCGAATTATTATACCGCTCGATAATCGAAATGAGAACTGAAATTGCCGATATCAAAAAAATGCTTGGCGGATTGATCTACACTCAGTTTCGGGGCGCTCCAATGGAGACCAATTTACTTCCGGGTAGTACACCGGCGGGATTCTCAACGCCAGATACATACACCCCTCACGTAGTCAAACCCATACATGAACATAGATTTCCAGAAGGAATCGACAATGATGTACAGGACCATATTGTCGAGGATGATGAGGTAGATGACCCACTCCATGGGGATAAGATTATGTCGCTGGAGGATGCCGAACGGCTGCTGATATCCCGTGCATTAAAGCTTTATAAAGGGAACAGACGCAAAGCGGCAGAAGCACTTGGAGTCAGTGAACGGACCCTGTATCGCAAGATCGATCAGTATGATCTGAAGGAGGACGAATGAGGCGGTATCAAAGCACCTCTCTCATAGTTCTTTTAACTCTCCTCACATTAAGTTTGAGTGGATGCCTGAGATACAGTTTTACTGGAGTCTCCATCCCATCGGATGTATCCACCATTTATATACCATTTTTTCCGGACAACAGCGCCAGTGGACTCAGTGATCTCAGTGACCAGCTAAATGCATCATTAGTAAACCGGTTTGTAAATCAGACGCGCCTAAGGCTTGTAAGTAGCGAGGATCAGGCCGACATTATCATAGAAGGAACAATCACAGGGTATAGCAATCAGCCGTTCAGCGTTGCCGGTGACCAAACCGCGAGTCTGAATCGGGTTCAGATATCGGTCAATGCCACCTTTAAATATACCAGAGAAGAGAATCCGCTATGGTCCCGCACCTTCTCAGGCACCAGTGAATATGATCCCGCGGTAGATCCATTGGGTGGTGAATCAGTATCTGCCAGCGAGGCGATGGACCGTATCGCTCAGAACATGTTCAATGATTCTGTTGGCCGTTGGTGAGTCTGATCAGTGCGAAGCCATCGAAGTATCGATATAGAACTGCGACAGTGGTACGAAAAAAACCAACCTGTGACCACCACAATTCTGATGCCGTTCTATTACATTTTATCTTTTGACAAGTACCGTTCAGTTACAGTCGTCCTACAAGTGCCGAATTTAGGAGCCTTACATGCGATATTCGTTCTTGACACCAACCCCATTATATAGCGACTCGACTGTTGGCAGTTTCCATACCAATTGGCTATATTATCACGGTCTGTAACCCAAATTGGTCACTCCATTGAAATCGATACCTTTCGAATTGCCTGAATCTCTGAAAAGCTACCTGGTAACCTATCAGGATGATCCTGATAAAGGTATGCAACTTCTCGAGAAACATGTAAACAAGCGCCGCAACGATGCCGTTGGATTTTTGTTGCTGGCATTGATGCATCATCATGCCGGGAATCATGAAAAGGCCATAAAAAGCGCGACGATGTCGGGATCGCTTGCACCGGGGAGTCCGCTCCTGGAAAATCTTCAATACTTCTTGTCACACCCGGATGGGTTTGATGCCTGGATTCCGAACGAGACTTTGAGAAGATCTAAGTCCTTGGGAAGAGACTCCGGGTCCAATGGAATGGATTTGGGACTGGATCTGGATACTCTCATCTCACGATTGTCTCGTGCAAATCAGAAACGCATCAAGATCAGTGACCATAGTTCCGAAGGGAGTTTCAATCCCGACGCCGTGGAACTCGAGCTGCTGGCGACTCCAACACTGGCCATGATCTACGAACGCCAGAATAATTATGATGAAGCAATCCGTATGTATAGGAGATTGATCGAGTGTCGCCCCGACAGAGCCGATGATTTCAAGCATGCCATCGATCGGATCGAAAAAAACCGTTGATCAACGGCTGATAACTCGAAATCCCTCATCCGAATTCCCCTCATCCGAATTCCCTCATCCGAATTACCCCCGGACGAACCCATTATGACGTTTCTCGTGACCTATTGTAGTAGGTTTACCGTGGCCTGACAATACCTTGGTGTCATCAGGCAACGTGTACAACTGAGTTTGGATAGAATGTTCCAACGTTTTGAAATCTCCGAATTGCAGATCTGTCCGACCGATTGACTCATGAAACAATGCGTCACCGGAGATTACCGTTTTTTCAGATGCAATATAGTATGCCAGATGGCCTGGAGCATGTCCCGGAGTGAATCTGACATCAAACTCAACACCAGCAAAAGAATGTATGCCAGGTGATAGAGGTTCCGGCTGAAATCCGAACGGCCTCAGGTTGAATCCATACACTTCACCCATCGTCGCGTAATGGTTCCAGAACACAAAATCATCGGGGTGCAGATAAACCGGTATCTGGTACTTGTTGTACACCATATCAATACCAAAAACATGATCCAGATGAGCATGAGTGAGCAAGACGGCTACAGGTTGAGCTTGATGTTGATCCAATGCCTGAATGAGAAGATTCATTTCATTAGCGTCGATAAACCCAGGATCAAAAATAAGCGCTTCACTCCCATTGATCAGAACATAGGTGTTTTCGCGAAAAGGATTGACTTCAAAACTTAGTATGGTCATAGGTAGAAACCTTGATTGGAAAAGTCGTTAGATCGGGGACAGAAAATACACATTCCATTAAAAAGAAAAAGGGATGCCGTAAAACGACACCCCTTCACAAAAAAGAGAAATAGATTGCTTACTTACGTCCGTACTTCTTGTTGAATTTGTCAACACGGCCGGCAGCTGCGATCATACGGTCGCTTCCAATGTAGAAAGGATGGTTTTTTGAATCAACTTCGGTCTTGTAAACGCCATCTTTTACTTTCATGGTGCTACGGGTTACGATCGTTGAACCATCGCTCATTTCAACTGTGAGCTCTTTGTAGTCCGGATGTATGCCTTTTTTCATAGTATTTACCTAAAATTTTTGTCTGATCAAGATTCCAAATATAAGAGGAATTCACCAAAATAACAATAAATTTTTCGCTCCCCGCTCCCCGCTCCCCGCTCACCTCTTTCCGCTCTCCGCTATCTGCTCACCGCTCCCAGCTTAAAATTTCCCAACGCCCTGATTTTGACCAGCGTCTCATCCCATTCCTGCTCAGGATCGGAGTCACTGGTAATCGCCCCACCCGCTGCGTACCATAAAGTATTACCACGGATAATCGCCGACCTAATAACCACATTGAAGTTAAAATCCCCATCTGGCTCAAAAAAACCGATAGCGCCGGAATAAAGTCCACGACGATACGTCTCCAGCTCATCAATCACCTCCATAGCCCTGATCTTAGGTGCACCCGTCATGGACCCCATCGGAAAACAAGATGATAATATCTGCTCCGAACGAATGCTGGGAATTACCTCCCCCTCCACACGTGACACCATCTGGTGGACCGTTCCAAAACTCTGGATCTCAAATAAAGAGGTCACTTTCACACTACCCGGTCGACACACCCGACTTAAATCGTTGCGCACCAAATCAACGATCATCAGATTTTCAGCCTTGTCCTTCTCACTTGATTGGAGTTGTTCCCGAATATGTTGATCCTCCAGATCCGTCTGACCACGTGGACGTGTTCCTTTAATGGGATCAGAAATGACTCGATCCCCCGATTTTCTCAGAAATCGCTCAGGTGATGCACAACTGATGGATATGCCGTCCAAATACATAAAGGCTGCATACGGCACCGGACCACGCTCGCGCATCGTCTCATAAAGTTGCAACGGATCACCCTCAAATCCTGCTACGATCTGATGGGATAGATTAACCTCATAGATGTCACCATCATGGATGTATTCTTTGGCTCGTTTCACTTTCTCGATATATGTTTCCCGATCCGTGATCCGATCCAACATGATTCGTGGATGGACAGTCGGCTCCAAACCTGAGGATTTCTCTTCATTACCGGATGTATCCAATACATACACCATCCCGGGATATCCCATCCACATCTCCGGAAGTCCAATTGGATCTGTGTGGACAGACAACAATTCTTCTGTATAATTCTTCAGATCATACCCCAGGTATCCACATTGATACCCCGGGTAGCGATTGCGAAATTGCTCTAAGGCATGCCAGGGATCAGTCTTCAGCTCAGAAATGATAGAACCATATTCACTACGGATGGTTGCGATTCCCTCAGCATATGTGATTGTACGGAAAAAATCAGCAAACACGTAGGACCGCTCGCTGGATGGATGTTCAGGCAGTTGAGAATCCAGAAATATCACATTTTGTGATAATGTATCGGTTTTATCTGTGGAATAGCCGTTATGTGATGAGGCATCAACACGACCCGAGTTTATCACATTTTGTGATATTCGTGTTTCGCCGCACGACCTCTGAACGATTTTCAGCAGGTCATTTCGAGTTCTTACAAATCGGATCTTTTGTAGACCCACATTCTCGATCTGTTTGTAAAATCCATCCCAATATTTCTTCTGAATCGTGGTATCCCATTCCTGCGAAAAGTTCATCTTCCGCCCGTTGATTTCAGCGATGGGTATCGGTCCACGGACTGCATTGATCATCCAGATACATTCAGACTCAACCAATTCCTCCATTGTGATGTCTTTCTCTTGTATTCGGATCCCGTGGGTATCCAATATCATCCGAAAAAAGTCCAAAGAGATACCTTTCAGAGCGCCGGAATCCTCCGACGATGTAAACAACTCTCCATCTTTCAACCAGATCAGATTGGCAATAGCCGTCTCTGAAACCAGATCATTCAACACGATCAAAGCATCGTCATAACCCAGGGACCGTGCTAGCTCAAAAGCCTTGGTATATGTTTGTCTATTGGACAACTTACATGCTCGTGATTCATCCGCAGGAAATACTGGGACAGTAATGGGTATGACACCCAATTTATATTCTGTGAAGGTATGTTCAATGGACTGAATCTCCACTTCCCAGCTGACACTATCCGTTACCTTCGATGATGAGTCGGCAGATTTCGAACTCTTTTCGGACTCAATTTTTTTATCCACTTGAAGATCATTTTCAACCTCAGATGTTCTCTTAAATAATGCCAACCGGACACGAAAACGCTGCTCTGGAATAACTTCAGGTGAAGCTGTCTGGTCTTTATTTACGTTTCGCGACAAAAGTGAGGCTGAAATTGAGGCGGCAACCGATGCTGAAGTAGATACTGCTTCCGTTGCGGCAACCGATGCCGAAGTAGATGCTGCTTCCGTTGCGGCAACCGAAACCGATTCCGAGGTTGAATCCGAAGCCGAATCCGAAGCCGAAGCCGAAGCCGAAGCCGAAAACGAGGATACAACCGAGGAAGGAATTGACGCCACTATCGAGGATGCAATCGACTTCCGAACGGCGTCAATTACAGAAGTTTCACTAAGTCCTTCAGGATGTTCCCAATTCAGATAGTTCAGACTCCGTTCGAGGCGCTGCATATGATATTTGAGCAATGGGATATGCCCGTCTACATAAAGCATGGTTTCAAAACAGCCTTCAAGCTTCATGATACCTCACGCACTGATTTACTGAATTTCGGGAATACTGTCCCCCATCAGGATATCACTGATGGTATTTCGAAGTAGTGTATAATCCTCAGGTGACTTGTAACCAACACGGACATCCAGTAAGCGACCACCGGGTGCATAGACTACCTGACTTGGCACACCTGGGACCTTTAGCTCTTGAAACACCCCTGTTCCCATGACATACCTGAAGGAGTATGGATATGCTGAGGCATATTCCTCAATCGAATCTTTGTCATCTCGAACAGCGGCTGCAATTATCACAATTTGTGAATTTATGGAATCTGAAATCCCATGAAGAATCCGGTGGGATTCGGTCGACGGACCCGACCAGGTTGCCCAAAAATCGATCACGACAATCTTATCTGCAAATTGGGATGCTCGCAGGGAATCACCCGTTGATGTATCAAAAAACCAGGTCTGATACAAATCACGTCCGTCCCCAACGGTTTCAATAAAATCACCACGCTGGTTGTCGGCATAGCGAATGGTGAAAAACACGATGGAAATAAGGGCAAAAAAAGCCACTGTCCCAGCAAAGAGATTGAAATATTTTGGGTCGATTTTCATGAACCAAAGGTATGGAGATTTTCCTGATTTTATCGCGGTGATTTCAGCGGAGGTAATTCTCCACTGCATACCATGACGAATTGTACTCCACCCTATTTCATCAGCAACGTTTTGATGGTCATTACCCTACCACCGGCATTCATGCGAATCAAATAGGTTCCCGAGCTTAATTGATCGGCCATGAACTGCACCCGGTATGTTCCGGCGATATGATCTGAGTTAACCAACTGAGCGACTTCTCTACCAAGTATATCGAACACACTGATCGATACCAGTCCCGCTTCAGCTACATCGTACTGGATGGTGGTCGTTGGATTAAACGGATTCGGATAATTCTGATATAATCGGAAATGTGCAGGAAGATCGTCCATCTCGTCAACTATGCTTACGGGTGGACCTCCAGGCGTCGGCAGGGGCTCCGAAGTATAAATTCTGAACTCTCCAGGCTCAAGTCGCAAGTTCGCAGATGTTCCATTGACTTCGAGACTATTCCCGGAGAAGAAATCATACCAAGTTTGCCCCGCACGGGCAAATACCACACTCGAGTTCTGAACCAACATCGAGAAGTTTCCAACAATGGTTGCATCCATTTCAGGATGGGTGAGGCGGATTGATTTGACGGCCCCCGTATTGTTGAACGTTACCTGTGTTTGTGGATCATTAAATACGGCGTAATTACGACGTAGGTGGATCATTGCGGCCCATGTCTCATACAGATCGTATCGATCGGCATCCTCGCGATATTCCCATCGCACGGGTTTGCGGCCAGTCCTACCGGGATCCGTAGAAAGACAGTCTCCATCCCCACTCCCTCCAGGTTTCAGACACTCACCTGCCTCCCCGCCATATCCCAGTTCACCGAACTGCCACATCATTTTAGGTCCGGGTATGGTAAAAAAGAACGCTCCAGCCAGCTTCTGACGGTCCAGCGCTGTGGACAACCTCCGCACATTATACTCACCCGTTATAGCATTACATCCCGCTCCGCCGTTGGGTGCCACTGCACAAGCCCCGAATTTCAGATTCTTGAACATCATCCACTGCTCATCATGGCTCTCCATGTATGTGATCAGGTTAGGAACCGCCCATCCGCGGGACCCAAAATATCCATTACTAAAATTCACGTTGTTAAAATAACCCATGGTGGCTTCGTTGTACGTATGGTTCATATTTCCCCACAACATCATTCCGTTCACACCCTCATTCAACCGATACTCAGCCAGTTCTCGCTCCTCAGTGTTCGCCGCAAAATGCTCAAGAATCACATATGCGGTTTCATCAAACGCGCGTATGCGATCGAACATACGTTTCAAGTTGGCGATTCTGGGTGCGTTATACCCATCAAGTAAACTCTGATTGTTCACGTTGGAAGCAAAACCCTTGGTGAGGTCAAACCGATATCCGTCGATATTATACGTTTCGAGCCAATAGCGGTTCATTCGATCAAGCCAGTAGCGGATGTAATTGTTATCGTGATTCAGGTGAAAGAACACGTTATACGCATGGGCTGGACCCAGAAACGGATTGTTCGCACGGTTG
The DNA here is from genome assembly GCA_964509715.1 of uncultured Chitinophagales bacterium. GTDB lineage: Bacteria > Bacteroidota > Rhodothermia > Balneolales > HLUCCA01 > UBA11400. The sequence continues at coordinate 1,317 of CAZDYD010000077.1, read as the reverse complement.
GGACCATATAATTGTACCAACGGTGACTTGTCCTGGGCATGATTATAAACCACATCCAGAATCACGGCAATGCCTCTTGAATGAGCTTCATCCACAAATTGCTTGAACGATTCACGCGTACCATAGGACTTATCGAGTGCTCCGTGAAAGTTCGGGTTATATCCCCAGCTGTCGTTGCCATCAAAATTGGATACCGGCATAAGCTCAATGGCGTTCACCCCAAGTCGTTCGAGATAATTGAGTGTATCCCGCAGGACCTCAAAGGTGCTGTTGGTTACAAAATCGCGCAAAAGAAGTTCATAAATGACGAGCTGGTGCTGTGCGGGACGCTCAAAATCAGGAATTTGCCACTGATATGGTGTACGACCGACCTCAAATACACCAACCATCCCTGTGGTTTGTCCCGCTGGATACTGGGGCATGTTCGGATAAACGGATGAAGTGATGAAGCGATCCAAATCGGGATCCAACACCATTTCAGTGAACAGGTCCGGCATTCGGAGTTCCCCATCTACCAGATATTGAAATCTATAGGTACCATTTTCGAGTCCGTCGATGGTCAACCAGAAATGGGCACTGTCTGAACGAACTTCATGAAGTTTCATGAGAAATTCATCCTGAATCTCCCAGTTGCTGTGATCGCCGATGATGTACACATAGTCTTTGCCGGGAGCAAATAATGAAAAACTTACGGTTCCAGGGGCGTTGGTATGTACTGTGACCCCATCCTCAATTCCAGAAGGTCTAGCTTCACGTACCACTTGCGGTCCTGCGATGTAAGAAAATGTAGTTTCCGCGAATCGGGTCGCGCCTGACTCCGTAACAGCATTCACGCGGACAGTGTTTGTGCCGCTTCGGAGTGTAGCTCCCAATAGATCAGTTGATGGGATGTACAGCAGTTGACGACTGTCATCATAGTACCCATCCATAGAGGTGTTCACCTCCCCATTGATCGTAACCGACGAGGCTGCAGGGTCGATAGGATCGTCGGATGTCGATGCCACGGTTGCCCAAATTGCTGGTGGGGTATCCTGAACAACAGCATTGTTGGATGGTTGCAGTTGAAATACCAACGGTACCGTTACCTCAATGAATGAATCGGCATTTCCACCGATTACTATTGGATTCAACGGGTCCGTAAACCAATTCCAGTTGGTCCCGGCTGCGTTGTACTGCTCATGAAATTTATAGGTATAACCACGACGACCCAGATGCGTGGATGTCCCCCCTCCAACGGCAAGATTGATGGTTTTGTACCAGAATCCGTGATCGGTGTCACGGACCATCAACGAACCATCGGCTATCGGAATCGTGCCA
>CAZDYD010000076.1:0-10971 GCA_964509715.1 uncultured Chitinophagales bacterium | reverse complement strand
ATTCTATACAAGGTTAGATCACTATCCTATGTTTGGATTAACTGGTTGTGAGTATAAAATTGTCAAATCCAGGTAAGGGATTATCTTGATCTGCAATTTTTTTAAGCGTTATATAAATCATGAATTTAAGTTCTTTTATCCGAACAGGTTTACTTATATAGTAATGTGCCGCGTCATTGTATACCTGTTTGATTAGACGGTCATCCAGAATAATCGAAAAAATAATCACGGGTATATCCTGGAGTTTTTTGTCTCTCTTTATCTCAGCCAACGATGCAAAGCCGTTTTTCTCAGGCATATTCAAATCCAAAAAAATTACATCGGGTAAATTTGCTCTTGGTCTTTTCAGCCATTTCATGAGTTCTTTTCCATTACTGAAATTGTGCAATTGCACAACTACAGGCAGGTCTTCAATGGCATCTTCAAATAGAATCCGGTCATCAAAATCGTCCTCAGCTAATATTATGTTAAGCATCCGTCCGATTGGTTGATAACCCTTGTTAATTTCCATACTAGAAATTTCTTAAAAAATGGTGTATAAGGATTGATTATTTTAGTTAGTGATTGATTTTTGTTTGACCTCAAAAAGTTGATCCAGGTGAATCATAGAATTGACTCAACCGGATCAACTGTTTTTTATTTCAGATAGTTAGTTACTATGATCAAATAGGTACAGGATTCCGATCTGTAATCCTCTATTTATCGATTTGACATTGGAGTTTTTGGAAATATCACTTAATCCGAGGTTGTATCTGAAGTCGACTCCAAAACTACTTGGTGGATGTATGTAGCTCACACCCACACTTAATCCCAGATCAACTGTATTGAAATCATCTTTTATGTTTAGCGACAGGTCTTTGTTTTTAGCTTCCGCATTAATCAAAAAACCTAATTGTGGTCCAGCTTGAATCCGGAATCCATTATCAAACATGTATTGTAGTAATACTGGTATGTTGATGTAATCAAGATTGAAACTTGTATTGCCTCTTTTCGCTCCTTGCATTGAATACACAAGCTCAGGTTGTATCGCAAATTGTGAACTCATGTGTATATGTCCAATAAGGCCGGCGTGTAAACCTATTCTGGAATCCATATTTGTGTTGTCGTTATGGTCTATCGTATAAGAATTCAGACCAATTTTAGTACCAATGTTTATGTGCTGGGCATTAAGTGTCCCTAGAGCAACAGTCATTAAAGTGATAATTGTAAGTAATGTAATTTTCATTGTGTTTTTTTTTGTGGTTGTGATGATAAAATCACGATGGGGTGATCTTATTGTTGAGATTTGGGGTTGTGTTTTGCCTGAAGTGGGGACTTCAATCATTTTCTCGATGTTGTTATTCGGCTATCGGTTTACATCCCCATCCGGAGTGAATATTGTTGTGGGTCCTTCGTCCGAATCGTGCTTCTCTATACCAGGTTGTTACACCTTGACCAAATATCTTTGAGTCAAACGAACCAACTCCGGAACAATCATAGTTGTCGTAAGCCATTATATTTCTTTGACTGGATTGCTGAGAAATTGAAAAATCGTAGAGTTCTTCACGGTATTTACCGATTTCGTTGAAATCGAAGACTGAGAGTGTAATGGTTGAATGTGTTTGTGCTTTCAATCTCTTAAAAGTTTCTTCGGCCATTGTTTTTGCTAATAGTAAAGGTGAAATATGGGGTTCAGATTCGAGTAAGTTCATACTCCGAGAGTCAATATGTGATAAATGCAAGTTTTGTGGCGACGCAAGAAGTACTTTTGCAAAGGGTAGAAGTTTTAGAATGGCTTCGGGTGTTCCGTTGTTGCATGTCGATAGTACGATCAGCTCGAAATGAGTTTGTTTCTGATTAAATCCACCTAATCCAGATGAAAATGTATTCATGTCCACTGCAATAAAAGGTAATGACTGATGGTATCCGGGTTTGCTGACCTCTGGAAGTTCGTGCCCAAAATAGAGAAACATAGTTTTACTGTTCACATTGACACGATGCTGTTTGAATAGACTGGCCTCACTACTTAGGAATTTTTCTGATGGATCCGTGTATCGATATCGGGTATCTTTTACTTCGACACCATTCCTGAAATAATAAAATCGGCTTAACTTTCGGGGGAATAATCCAAGTAATTTCTTGTTCGGCTTTTGGTGAAATATGAAAACTTCACCAGATACAGCCTGTTCAGCTACCATGATCGCAGTTGTAATAACTGTTGAATTGTCCCGAATCTTGTTTCCGCTCGTGTCTGTGAACTGATAATCAGAGTCGGCATGTACGTAATAAATGATGGTGTAATCTATATCAGATTCAACTTCTGGTGCATAGGTTTTAGATACTTCCATGGTAGAACTACACCCAAGTAATAATGAAACCATAGCCGGTATCATCCATTTGATAATGTGATTGAGTTTCAGGGAAGTGAACATGACTTGATTGATCTTCAAAGGACGTACCATTTCAATTATTTGATGGATAAACCGGATTATAAACCTGTTTACCCATCAAATAGACGGTATACTTAGATAAGTAGCAGTATCAACAGAATCAGTAAGATCGTGGTAACTCCGATAGTTACTGTACGATCTGCTTGCTCCATGAAATCCTGTGAAAAACTTGAAAACTCATCCAGGTCTTCATCAGCTATGGAATCAAATCCATTTGATCCGTTAAGCTCATCTCGTCTGTCTATGATGCCATTTTTAAATGATGCGAGCTGAAGCACCTCATCGTCAGTTAGGCTGGCAGTTGATTCAATTTTCTCAATAGCTTTTATCATCTTTGAAAATGAATCGTTCAATAGCATTCGTTTGGCTATTGGACTTTCTGTCTGATGTACCAGCTCTACAGTATCATGGAAATGATTTTTAAACATTTTTGAAACATTAGCCGATTGGGCAAATACCATTGTCTGAGCCGAAAAAATCAGAAAAAGAGAGGTAATTAAAATTCTTTTAATATTCATAAAGTCACCATTCTCGAAATTTGGGTTATTATTTTGCTTGGACCAATGATTCTTGTTGGGTCATTGATATGGGTGTCCGTTGCATTGTCCACTAATATGTTGATATTCGTAGTGATAGATGTTACACTTTACTACGAGTATGTTGTATAATTAGCAGATATTAAGAGTTGAATAGTGGTGCCGGAATTGCTACACTAATTATAAACTCTCCAGAGTCTGAATTCTTTTGTGCTTGAGTTCTTTAAAAAAGGTAGGAGTGAGACCCGTGACTTTCTTGAACTGATTGGATAGATGTGCGACACTGCTATAATGTAATTGCCATGCGATTTCAGTGAGTGTCATTTCATCGTAAAGCAATAACTCTTTAACACGTTCAATTTTATGCTGAATCACGAACTGTTGTATAGTGATGCCTTTTACTTCTGTAAAAGTGTTTGACAAATATGTATAATCATATCCAAGTTTCTCACTGATGTAATCTGAATCATTGATTTTAAGTATCTCATCTGAGTTATGAACCATATCGATGATCACATTTTTGATACGTTCTACAAGGATTTGTTTTTTGTTTTCCAGTAATTCCAATCCGGATAAACTCAGATTAGTCCTTAACTTTTCCAACTGTGTCTCAGTAATATCATCACTTATCTCTACAACGCCCAAATCAACACTAACAAGATCAAGTCCAATTTTTTCTATCTCTACCTTTACTAACATCTTACATCTAAGGCTCACCATATATTTGATATATAGATACATACAACTTTCTTAATACGGTGAACTAATCATCATACACTCTCATACAATATGGTTATAAAAGCGACCAATAGATATTACACATATCACAGATTAGTAATGTCGTATAACCTGTCTGGAATCAGATGTTTAATTAGAAAAGATCAGTAGTTAAATCCGTTTCACTGTTTATTGAGCCCATAATAACCTCAAACCGTATTGTTCCCAGAATACTACCTTCCTCAGTGATTACATCCACCCTCCAGAGTCCTTCCTGTATGTTCCTTTTGAACGTGAATCCCCTGTAACCTTTGTTTCTTCCACCAACAATATCATAGGTGATTTGATCGACAGTATCCCATCGATTTGTCTGTGGATTCTTCCACTTCCAGCGATGGGCGACCGATTTGTTTAATGCGGTTGGAGCAAAAATGGATGCAAATACATACACGTTTGTACCTGGCTCTTGAGTATAAATGTAACTGTTTTTCCTCCAGAATTTATACCAGACTTCCTGCTCATAGGTAACGATATAGTCTCCATTTATCCTTTGTACATCGTGTGCTACAACGGCTGTATCCAGCGCCAGTGGTACCGGTGGTATTAAGTTGAAATAGTAGAAGGTATTGATCATGATATAGATACCAAGAATTATACCGACCATTTTGCGTTTACTGATTTCAACTCGTGTCGATGGACTTGCTTTGTAGATATAGACGATGAGTGAAAGTGTCGTAATGAGACTTACTAAACCGGAAATTATAAAAATCATGGTGTTCATTTGCTTTACGAGCACCGGAATTGACACTGTAAAAAAAATGAAGTTCGTAAAAAAATATGCACTGAACTGCATGTATTTATTAGATATACGCCTTTGTAACATCTCATTGGCAAATAATAGAATTACAAGTATAACAAAGAACAAAAGTGTCTTGGTGAAAGAGACACTTCTTGAAAAATATATTACGTAAGCACTGCATAATCCGCCCAGAAAGAACTGAATGGCCAGGGGAAGATAATTCTCAAATTTCTCCAGGAATGTTTTTTTCCACTTTCCATCGTCCACTACATTGTACATATAAAGACATAAACTCAGAGTCACCAGATACGTTGTAAGTATGATTCTGTCGAATAGTTGGTCAATCCTATCAAGAGTCAAAGTATCCCAAATAAACCCGGCAACAAAAAATGTTACCGGGAGATATTTCTGGTTGTTTTTGATGAAACTGAACACGTTCGTGATCATGTAAAATATTTAGTGAGCGAAGATAAAATTTAGTTTGAAGATATGATTTCAATCAATACGGTTCTGTTATAATATCTCTCTTCAGGACGTAAGTTACTGAACGGAGATTGGCTGGATGATTGTCCCAGTCCCTGAGAAGTGATATTGACGCTACTCTTTTCTGTTCCTGCAAGGTTACGCTCAAGAATGGATCTGACATTGGCTGCACGAGCAGATGATAATCTAAGGTTATGTTCAGTATTACCGATCGTATCTGTGAATCCATAAACTCTTACGGTCGAGCCACTTGCGATCACAGGAATAACTACTTCCCTGAGATATTTCTCTTGATCAGCCGTAGCGATTGCATTATCGAACTCATAAATGATACTAAATCTGGAGCTGTACTTGACTGCTTGTGGCTCCCATTTGACCACGTTGATTGTTGATTCCCTAGTAAGCGTCCCTCTATCATGGGTTGTGCCTATCATGGCAACTTTGTACGAGCCACTGGATTTGTCACCCAATATTTGTGCACCCGGAATACTGACAGATGCATCTTTATATGGTCCAAAGTTTTTCACGGTCCCATCTTCATCTTTTAGTTCTAATTTCCAGGAAGTGAAGATTTTGGTGGCATCGGCTACATTAAATGTGACATGGCTATACTCAGGAACCATTGTTTCTGATATCAATGTGGAAGATGGATGTGTGATATAAGCGGCTAACAATGTTGGTGAATTACTTTCAATGCTCACTCTGTTATGCTCTTGGCGAAGTCGGTCGGGATCTGTCCCATTAGATTGAATTGCAGTGCCAGTATATAACACGCCACTTGTTCTGATTCTGTTGGAACTTATACCGAAGACCGATACTAAATAGGTTTTAATTGCTTCGGCTCGAGCATTCGCTTGCTGTGCGCTTTGGGTTGAATGTCCAACCAGAGTGATGTTGGATGTCGGAGTTTTTACCATTCTGTCTCCAACAATGTTCAGAATATTATAATACACTGATAATTGTCGCTGTGAGCGTTCAATTGAAGGTGACTGATTCAGTTGCTGAATCTGATTTTCCTTGAAATCATTGACTTGTGTGGCATTTAGTGCCACATAACGGTTTGGGATCTCACTGGACAACTGATCAAAGAATATATAATTCCTTAGTGGAAACGATTCAATGAATATATCATCAGTTTTGTTATTTCGTGGCGAATTTACAGTGAAATTTACGACAACTGCTGGAACGACTGGAGCCGGGGACATAGCAACTCTGTTAGTTTGAATGCGTTTCCCTTTTCCTATTTTTACGGCAAGTCCGGCACGAATGGTAGTATTATTCCATGTTTCGATGGTTCGCGGTGTTTGACCAAAGTATGGGTGATACGTTATGAAAGGGGATATGATTAATTGAGTTTGACTGGATGTTGAACTCAGTGGAATATCCAATCCCGTACCAATCTGTACCGAGACCTGTGTTTTCTCCATATCGCTGAAATCACCAGTTACCTTTTTGGCAACAGTTGAATTCGGGTAATCAGGATTTATTCCTTGCTCATAAACGAAAGATTTATCCTGAAGGAAAGCGAACCGTGGTCCGAAGAAGATGTAATGATTGGATCGGAAAGGAGCAAATCTTATACTCGGTTCTACTGTGATATAACTTAACTCAGTAGACAGGTCGGCCGGACAGTTACAGGGGGTCATGACCTGGTCCCATGTCCCTCGACGGCTATCTAAACCAGCTTGCAACATAAATCCAAATACGGATCCGGGTCGATGGAATTCGATAACTGGCGCAAGGAACAGTCCAACACCGTCACCATGTCCAAATGCCTGTGGGGCCATTTGGTTTCCATTTAGTTGTTGTGTTGTTCCTTGATAAAAGTTAAAGTTAGCTCCTGCTGCCATCCCAAATCTCCATGATGGTCGTTCATACTGTGAATTCTGAGCAATTGCTGCCGTTGATACTCCCAATACAATACAAAGTAGCAGAAATAAGTGGGTGATAATGGAGTTAGAAGACCACGATATGTGTGGTCTCATGAGTGTGTTTAATTGATTTTTCATAGTTGATTGCATAAAAGATTTTCTAATAGAGACAGATTCATATCTGCGCGTGAACGAAGTGTGTGCTTGTGTCATATATCTATTAGTCCGGAATATTCACAGTAGTGTTTACCATTGTTACTGAAGCAGTTAAAGAAAGAGCTCTTCCGTTTAATACGGTTTGCTCAACATTACCCGGTGTTGAAAATGTCACTCCTGCTTCAGATATAATGGTACCAACCATTGTTCCACCACCTGCTCCATTAATGGTAGCCGCACTTCCAACGTACCAGAAAACATTTGAGGCTTTTGCACCATTAATCAAAATTACACTTCTGGGACCGGTTGGTGTACCGACAGTCAAGGCTGATTCGGATTGGAATATCCAAATGGCGTTTTGGTCACCTTTCCCATCAAGCGTCAGATTAACATCTGAAATTGCGTACGATCCACTGGCAGATTTATAAACACCTGGTTCTAAGGTAAGTCCACCAAGCTCACTGGTACCTAAGTCGATTCCACCTGGTTTCGATGCAGGTGATATACTGTTGTAAGCTAATCTTGCATCCGCAAGGGCGTTTTGTGCTTCAAGCAATGTAGTTGCATTACCAGGTGACGGTGGTGCACTAAAGATACCATCGGTGACTAATCCGATATTTAGAGGTGTCTCTGTATAAACATCACCGGTATTACCGTCATGGAAACCAGTTATCAGAGTTGACGCAGCCGTTGTTCCAATTCTGCCGTTCACAACTGTGTTTATCCCTTGGTTTGTGATTCCTGCGTTGCCACCAAATGCGCCGTATGCGGCTGATGATCTTAGATTTATCGGATCTGGCGTAGTTGAGGTCTGTGTGAAATTGGCGGTAATGGACTTGCTGCGGCTCATGGCTACATTCAGCGGATTGTTATTCCCGGAAGCATCGCCACTCCAGGAATCAAAAGTGTACCCGTTGTCTGGTGTGGCGGTCAGTGTGACCTGGGCACCATCCACATAATCCGGCTGATTTGGATCCTTGCTCACGGAACCGTTTTCAGCGATCACGGTGAGGGTGAACATTTCCGCTGGAACTGTATTGAATACCCATACATAGTCCTCAAGCATTTTATTGCCCAGTGGATCCTCTACGGAAGCTTTAACTCGGCCAGTATATGCAGTACCGGGAGTTAGTGTTGAATCGGGAGTAAAACTGAGGGTATTACTATCATTGTTGAAACTAATGGTACCACCAATTGTTGAAACTACACCGGATTCGTTATTCGTAGTTGTTAATGAAAAAACGGCTGGGACAATTGTTGCCGGATTAATTTTTTCTTTAAATGTGACTGTGATGATTTGATTTAAAGGCGTGTTATTAAATTGATTAGCTGGGTTAGTCGAATCGACCACCGGACAGCTTCCTTCAATTCCAACGATATCATCCTTGCAGGAGTAGGTAAATGCCATGAGGCAAAAAATTCCAACAATTAACGTCGGTTTTAATAGTAATAATTTATTCATAGTTGTTTGATCGTGCGTTTTCTTTGATTTGCTGTTGATTTTAAAAACTGCTCAAATAGTTTGGGAGCAGGTTTGCAAATCCATATAAATAATGTGCATAGAATCGTAACCGTAAACGTTACACTATTAATTGCCAGCCTTGCATATACCACAGTTTTTGGTCGGTGTATGTATCACTTAATAATTCTTTCACATGAATTTGAAAGAGATTCATTAACTTTAACCCATTCAATAATCCAGCCGATTATTCAACTTGATTTAAACATCTATCAACATGCGATTTGTGTCATTTAGTAAACTGTTTTCAGTAATCATCATCTTTGCTGCAATTGGATGTAGCCCGGAACCCAAACATCCTGACCCGATTATCCTTATATCAATTGACGGACTCCGTCCTGATTATCTTGATCGTACAGAAACTCCGGTACTCAATATGTTGATCCAGAATGGAACGATTGCGGATCATCTTATTCCAATATTCCCGACTAAGACATTCCCTAATCATTATTCAACAGCTACCGGTCTGTATGCCGAAAATACCGGTATTGTTTCCAATTCTATCACCGACCCCGAATTAGGGAGATTCGCAATGAGTATGCGAGAGGCCGTTTCTGATGCACGTTGGTGGGGTGGAGAACCAATTTGGGTGACGGCAGAAAAGCAAGGACTTCGCTCCGGGACTATTTTCTGGCCGGGCTCCGAGGCGCCAATCAAGGGGGTATATGCTACTAATTGGCTTCAATATGATGGTAGAATTACACATGATGCACGTGTAGATACTCTTATTTCATGGTTTCAGGCCGATGATAAACGTCCACTGTCTTTTGCGACTTTCTATCTGAGTGAAGTAGATAGCTATGGTCATCGCTATGGACCCAATTCCGATTCTGTTTTGGTTGCATTGCAGGAAGCCGACCGTACACTTGGTTATCTGGTGAGTGAACTCGAACGTATTGGTATCTGGCCGAATGTAAACATTATTATCACATCAGATCATGGTATGGTCGAAGTTTCAAATGATAAAGTCATCATTATCGATGAAATTATTCAAATGGATGATGTAGAAGTGTATGACTGGTCACCTGTTGCCATGCTCCAACCTCATCCTGATAAAGTTGAATCAGTTTTTGAGGCGTTAAAATCTGCTGAGGAAAATTATATAGTGTACAGAAAACAGGATCTCCCGGAAAGATTTAGAATCAGAAATAATCAACGTGTTCCCGAGATCCTTGTCGTGGCTGAGTCGGGCTATACTATTACGACACGGGACCGTTTCGAATCAAGAGGAGTGTCGGGTGGTGCTCACGGCTATGATCCTATGGATCCTGAAATGAATGCTTTCTTTTTAGCTACCGGACCTGCGTTCAAAGCTGGACATCGGATCGGTGCTTTCGAAACGATCCATATTTATGAGTTGATGTGTAAAATTCTGGGAATTAAGCCAGCACCGAACGATGGTGATCTTTCGGTTTTGAACCCAATATTAAGATGATTTGACGGATAATTATTATCCGGAGTTCAATTTCTGTTTAGACGATGCGTTGAATATTCAATTCCATTCAACGCATCATCAAACAATCGATGTAATCGGTGAGCATGTGGAATAACAGACCAATTCCAATGATGTTGTAAGGCTTTTTTAGAAATAGCATTCCAGTGTAGATCACCATGGCGTAATAGGTATGCAATGGATGAAAATTGATACTGCATCGGTCGGCCATAAATATGGGACTGGCAAGCAGATGGTCAAGGTCTACAAGCATGGTGGCCAACAGTATCAGGTATACTTTTTTCCAATCATTGCGAAAAAACACGAAAGCAATGATCAATGGTGCACCGAAATGAAGGAAGTAGTGGATCAGTGCTTGCATTTATTGATGTTTGTGTACCTCTTTTTAAGTGTAAAGAGGGTTAAAAACGTCTGATTAGGTTGTCGATGAGTAGATGCTTGCATCCATCCAGATGACTTGGGTCTAAGTTCATGGACTATGACTCGTTTGAAATAAACTCACCCATAGATGATACGAACTGCTCAGGGTCATCGGGAGAAATCACATAATGTTTGTTGTCTTTAGTCCTGATTACTACCGTCATTATTCGATGGGTAACATAGGCTTGATAATTTCCCAAAATACCATTGCGGAAGTGTCCAATATAACCGAAAACACCTCCATTCCCGAATGTTCTGATAGATCCCAACATGGCGTTGGGCATGTAATTTATGCTTTTGATATCATTGATCGGGATATCTTTGGACCATCCAAGTCTAAGTATTTTTATTTTACCATCTTGAATACTATATCCATAGACTCCAAATGCAGCACAACCAAGTACAACTGCAATCGCAATGATGGTAGGTATGCCAGTGATCGAAGCTGTGATCACGTTCACTCCTACTAAAAGGACGACAACGGCACTGGTTATTATGATTAGTAGAAAGTCCCAAGGCGCACGATACTGATATTTCTTATTCATATAACATATAATTAGAATATTGAAGGTGATAATTTAGATAAAA
>CAZDYD010000075.1:0-11239 GCA_964509715.1 uncultured Chitinophagales bacterium | reverse complement strand
AATTCAGCCAGCTGACAGGCCGTACATTTATGTCACGATGGGATCAATGTCCGCCATCTGAAACAGGGTTAGTCGTGTCGTGATCAACCGGTTCCTTGACCAATGACCAGGCCAAACCTGAAAGTCCCACAGTCACAGCACAAACGATAAAAGTGATGCCTTTGTCGGGTGCAGAGTCAATCAGTTCACCGACTCCAAGGCTTGCCACGAGCTGAGGTAGAACCACTGATAAGTTGAACAACCCCATATAAAGACCCATTTTTGATTTTGGGATCTTTTGTGACATAATCGCAAATGGGAGCGAAATCGTAGCCGCCCATCCGATACCTACAATTGCCATCAATGCATAGATCATGACCGGAGATACCCCCATGTAAAATAGCCCGGTATATCCAATAGCCATTATGAAAATACTTACCATATGTGTTTTTACCCTGCCGAATCGAGCAGCCATGGGTTCAAGTATAACCGCTGGAATGATCGCTGCGACCAGGTTCAAGGCGAAAAAACTCCATGATATGATTTGTCCCAATTCAGTGTCGTTTACCTGTGGCATGCGATGCTGCACCGCAGCAAACATATAAATGAACATGGTCTGGGCACCGATCCAGGTAAATGAATGTGCCGCTAATACCTTCTGAAATCCTACCAGTCCGGCTTCATCGCGTGACTTACCGGTTTCACTACTCAATAATGCTTTTAGTATCAATCCGACAGTAAGAATGGCACTACCGATCTCCATGATATGATAGTCAACATGAACAACCCCGAAGCGCGCCAAAAAGGCATAGATCGAATAGATCAGAAATCCCCAAAGCGGATAAATCGTCTTCAGTATTTCAAGGGCGCTATCTTTTTGAACCGGTGCGGATACATCTGCTGCTGATTGATTGGCTCCTCCAGCGGTAGATGGAGTCAGATCGGCATCGATGGCATCATCCAGATAGCGTGGTTCTTTGATGAAGAAAGGCGGGATGAGTGAAAACAAAAGAACTAATCCGACCCCAAAATATATCAAAACTATATTTCCGAACAGTGCACCAATGGCATATGCCAGCACCCCGAAGGTACCTGAAATCGTCTGCATCCAAGTGTATCCCCGGGTCCGTGGACGACCCTCAGGGGTAACATCGGCGATAATGGATCGCGTCGGATTAAAACTAACATTGATGGCCAGATCCAAGGTGAGGGTCACAGTGACTGCCACTCCCAATATGGCCTCGATTCCCAAAGCTCCGGAAATCACTCCAATATTTGGTAGTGCCAGCAACATCAACGCTGAAAGCACTCCACCGATCAGAATAAATGGTCGGCGTCGTCCATCCCAGAACCAGACTTTGTCGGAGATGATACCGATCAGTACCTGGCCGATGATTCCGGCAAGGGGACCGGCCGCCCATACCAATCCGACATCCTTGATATCGAGTCCGTATTGAGTACTTAAGATCCAGCTCAGGGCCGAAATCTGAACCGATAAGGCAAATCCCATCGCTGTAGCCGGTAATGCCAGCAACGCGTAAAAACTTTTTGACAGATTCTTTTGAATATCTAGCATGGAGGTGTAATTAATAGACTGGACGGTTAGACTGATTTCTTTCGACGTTTATAGTCATGTCGTAAATGATAGCGCTTACATTTTTTCTATTGCGCAATTTCATGGTTTTTGCCGACCTTTCAAAAAGAATTTGATAGACATCTGTCAGATTGACTTCTTTTTTATTAAATTGCCTGAAATGTTAAGCTTTTTTAATAATAGGTTTAGTCGGATATGATTAAAAACCACGTATACATCCCCCTCATAACGGTACTTTTATTCGTAACGGTCTCATGTGAGTCGGTCACGCCAGAAGAACCGTTGCCTGCCGTCCTTAAAGGTCAGGTGGTCGATAAGGCAACATCCACTCCGATTCAGGGTGCCCTGGTTCAGGTACTGTCGCCCGCACCGCCTCAGGAAGTGAATACGAATGCGCAGGGTGGATGGTCCATCGAGCTTGATATTGATGATATCACCACAGTGGTGCTTAGGGTGACGATGGATGGATATCGTCAGGAAAATTTCGAATTAATGGCTGCGCCGGGGCGTGAGGTCAATGCTCCAGCCATTCGGATTGAAGCCATACCTTCTACGGATCCCGGTGAAGATCCTGGGACGGGTCAGCCCGGTACCACCAGTGGATTCCCTCATACCATCAAATTTGAAGCCAGCACCGAAACAGATTTAGCTGTTTTCAACACCGGAGGCATCCAACAAAGTACGATTACGTTTACAGTAACCGATTCTATCGGCCGACCTGTTACTTCAAATCGTGCGGCACAAGTGAATTTCAGATTAGGTGGACATCCTGGTGGTGGTGAAAAATTATCTCCGGTTGTGGCAACCACAGATGCGAACGGACAGGTTCATACAACATTAGAGACGGGTACCAAGTCAGGTGTCGTTCAGGTAATCGCTGATTTTGTGAATCGGGAGGGGAGGACCATTACATCAACCCCGGTCAGATTGGTCATTCACAGCGCTCCACCACATGTGGACCATTTCAGCATAGCATCTGAATCATATAATCTGCCGGGACGACATATTTTTGGCCTGACCACAAGAATTACTGCATTTATTGGCGATCGTTACGGGAATCCGGTGGAACCGGGTACGGCGGTGTATTTCACGACCACTGGCGGATTGATCCAAGGATCAGGATTTACAGGAAGTGGGGAGAGTGCGGGAATCACCAGTGTGGTGCTGACCACAGCGGCACCTTATCCAGTGCATCCGGTATTTGGACCGGGTTTTGCTACAGTTACTGCCCGTACCATCGATGAGAACAACGAAAATATCGAGCAGGAACTTCATGTGTTGTTTTCTGGTCCCCCGATCATAACTACGGATGTCACAGAAATCAATGTCGCGAACGGTGGGTCTCAAACGGTCGATTTCTCTGTGTCAGACTACTGGGGTAATCCTTTGGCCATGGGAGCTCAAATTTCAGTGAAAGTTGAAGGAAAGAATGTATCAATCGATGGAGATGTGTCGGTCACTCTCAATTATCATTATTTAACCGGTGGTAATGGGGTGACAGATTTCAGTGTGACCCTCCGCGATGAAGATGACGAAGATCCAGCAGGAAATGTAGCCCGTTTGGTGATCGAAGTGACTGGCCCTAATGGTGATACCCGACATACCATTAATGGAACGACATTCAAGACGTTCGATTGATAGGAAATAGAATTGAACGGTGAGCCAGCCTTACGAAGATTTTTTCTTCATGGCTGCTTTACGTTTTTCTCCAACCACCCAATTAATGAACAAATACTCAAGGGCAAGTGACTCATTGCCCTTCCAGGCAGCGATCATTTCCTGAAATTGCTCCTCCGTGGTATTGGACGGATCGCCTCCATAGCTGTAAATAATCCAGTATCGGAGGCCAGTTTCAGTGCCTTTATCGATTTTGGATGGAAATACAGCTTCAGGTCGATTTCGAAAGAGCATAAGGTCCTGAGCCGTGGTCGGACCCACACCTCGAACTTTTACAATGGTATCGTAAAAAACATCTGGGGCCATGGTTTCGATTTCATCCAATATCAGGTTTCCAGACAGGAATTCATGGGCCAACCCGACCACATACTCACCTTTTCTCAGAGAAAGTCCATATCTTTTCATGGCCTCAGGATCACCTCCGGCCAACTGATGTGGACGTGGCCACGCTGAAATCGGTCCACCTGCACCATCCAAGCGTGTACCATAGGCCTCACGGACCCCATACACCATTTTCTTAGCGGTTGGTTTATGTGAAATCTGGGTCTGGATGATGCGATTGACGGCATCCTCAAAAAAATTGGCCCGGGCTATCCGTTTATGTCCATAAAATTCATGGATTTTTGGCGCCAAAACCGGGTCATCGGCCGCATGCTCATATAACGGTTTCAAATCCAGATCACAACCCAGTATACGACGAATCGCTTTGTCGGCTGCAGCTTTCTCGTCCTCACTGATATTCTCCGAACACGAAACCGTGAACAACGGTGCTTCCACATCTCCGTTAAAATGAATAGTCATGAGATAATCACGATCGCCAGCCGGTATCGGTCGGGTAAATCCCTGCTCGAAAATGAGCATCGGATCATGTTCATGGTCAAAATATTGGTCAACATCGAGGCTCAGGAAGAAATCATGAGGGGCGATAGAGGGTATGGTCCAAATGGTCATGGTAGTAATGTTTTGTAACCGAAATACATGCTTTAATAGGGTAATTGAACGTTGACGTCGAAACTCACAATCCAAATCACATGGATGGTTGATTTCAGACAGACCACCTGGCAGGCGGAGCAGCTAAATTGACATCCATATCCTACAACTCAACGATCAATACACCTTCAATAGTTTAAGTATCAGAAAAAAATACACAGATACATTCATAGCCAGCCAGGGACTTGGCCTGATCTTCAGTAATTTGTACCTGACCGCGATGGGTAATATCACGAACAGAAGAAAAACCATTGTCATTAGTATCCAAATGCCAATACCCCGCAACAGATAGACTCGAAACCATACTCTGATCGAGCTAAACACCGAATCCCAATACTCGGCCGAGTCAATGGCCCTGCCGAGTTTCATGAGGATATCAGTATCCCAAAGCAATAAATGCAGGAACAGTCCGGTGATAAAAATAAATCCATATAGCAGATTATGCTTTCGTTTGATCATTATATAGCGCTCGTGGGTGGACATGTTTCGTCAAGATACCAAATTCCTCGCATCAAAATCCGACTTCATCATCAACCGGAAAATCGTATATTCAGCGTTGAACAGGTCACGAATATAAAAAAGGTCAAATCAAAATGAGAAGAATATTTGCAGTATGGGTCATGGTCATGGCATTGGCATGTGCCCGTCAACCCGAAATTACTATCATACACAACATCAACGGATACACCCTCACGGCAGACGGTCTCTTAACCTTTGATGCCATTGCGTTTCAGAATGGCAAGGTATTATCAACCGGGGCGTCGGACGAACTGCACTCAACTTACACAAAGGCTACCAGCATCAATGGACAAGGACGAACTCTGATTCCCGGATTGATCGATGCGCATGGACACGTAATGGGCTTGGGAGAGTCCATCCTGAACGTAAACGTATTCGGAATCGAAACCCTTTCTGAAACCATCCGCACCATATCAGAATATGCAGATCAGTATCCTGAACTCAGCTGGATCCAGGGTCGTGGCTGGAACCAGGTGATCTGGGAGGTCAATCAATTTCCGACAGCAGCAGATCTGGATGCAGCTGAATCTGAGCGTCCCGTTTGGTTACGCAGAGTCGACGGACATGCCGGCTGGGCTAACTCAGCAGCCATGAGCATTGCCGGAATCACCCGTGATACACCGGATCCTGATGGAGGTGCGATCATCAAGGACTCGAATGGTGAACCGACCGGTGTCTTTATCGACCGTGCCATGTATTTGGTCGAGCGCCACATTCCTGATGCCGGGATCGAAGATCTGCGATTGGCTTTGGAAGCGTCGCTCGAAGAAATGCGTCGTGAAGGACTCACCGGAGTACATGATGCCGGAGTGGGGGTCACTGCATTTCAGTTGATGAAGGAAAAAGCCGATAAAGGTGAACTCACCACCCGTATTTACGGCATGATCAGCGGAGCCGGTGATACGTTTGATGAACTCTCCAAGAATGGTCCCATCATCGGGTACGGAAATGACATGTTGTTCCTGCGCAGTGTGAAACTTTACTCTGACGGCGCGCTTGGTAGTCGTGGTGCAGCTATGATCGAGCCCTACTCTGACGATCCGGGTAACTATGGATTACTGTTCAACACTTCAGATGAATTTACCGAAATGATCGATAAAGTGGCCTCGAAAGGATTTCAGGCGGGCATCCACGCCATCGGGGACAATGGAAACCGAACCGTGCTCGATGCCTTTGAAAACATTTTGAACAAGTATGGCGACCAGGGACTTCGGCACCGTATCGAGCATTCACAAATTGTGAATATGGATGACATTCCACGCTTCAAGGAGCTCAATATCATCGCATCCATGCAACCGGTACACGCTACCAGTGATATGAACATGGCAGAAGATCGCGTGGGTCCGGTACGTATACTCGGGGGATATGCTTGGAGGACCTTCCTGGATCAGGGGACCGTCATTGCCTCGGGATCTGATTTTCCTGTGGAATTGTCAAATCCGTTTCACGGACTTTACTCAGCGATCACACGCCAGAATCATGCCGGTGCTCCGGAGGGTGGTTGGTATCCGAATCAGAGGATTACCCGTGAAGAAGCGCTGAATTCGTTCACTTTGGGTGCGGCTTATGCTGGACACATGGAAGAAATCGTTGGATCACTGGAACCCGGTAAGTACGCCGACTTTTTGATCATAGACAAAGATTACTTCACTGTCCCTGATTCCGAAATCTGGCAGATTCAGGTACTTGAGACCTGGGTCGGTGGTCGCCAGGTGTATCGAAAATAATACAAGAAACATGTGGAGGGATTTATGTAGATCCTTCCACACGATTTTCTGACCTCACCGGTGATCTAACAACATTCGAATAGCTGAAACTTAGATCGATTGTTCACAAGAAATCTAACTTTCTGGTGATCTATCAACATTCGAATAGCTGAAACTTAGATCGATTGTTCAACAAGCACTTTGAGCGTGTGGCATTCACGGGCATTCAGATCGGTTCTGATACGCACCAATGTTACATTCTCGACTTGATGCCCAGCTTTGGTCCGCCGATTTTCTCGAAGGGTTTCGTATTTCACTTCCAGTACGATAGATGGACTTAACATCAGAGTCGGACCGAATCGCTCCATGATTCTGGGCTTTACTTCACGAATCAAAATCGACAACTGCTCGTCTGGTAGTACCTGAGAGATCTTGCCTATCGGGACGAATTCTTCGGTAAAACCCTCCATATCATCCACTCGAATACCAACGGTCATTTCAGTTGGTAATCCGCGACCAACTCCCATATCCGATTTGATATACAGCAATACTACGTGCAAACTTGGTTTTTCAAGCTCCGTGTCATCATCAGAGTTAAATAATACATCAACATCAGAAGGTGGCAACACACCCTGTCTCACGGATTTTAGAAAGAAATACACCTCAATGGGATGCAGCTCGGACCAGATCCGATTGAAAAAATCATCCTTTTCATGCTGTGACCGAAGGGCGGACCATTCACTATACAGGCGGGTAATATCAGCTAATCGATATGATTGATACCGGGATTTTTCACGAGCCTCATCTACATTCTCAAGTAATTTTTCGATGGTTTCAGGGATACCGCCCATAACCTTGTGACAGGGTTTAAAGACCAGTTCGTAGTCAAGCTCACAATATTGAGCTGCATTTTTGGCCATAGTTACATATCCGACAGTGATTCTGTTGATCTGAGGTACTGAAATCCCCAACCCGCGGCGCGTCCAGTCCGTCAGGTGTGCATTCGCACCTCCAAAAGCGAGCTCCATCGCGATGACTCGATCAGATTCCGACAGATTTTCAAAATAGTCGGACAAGATCTGTTTTCTTTCATCCGGCCGACGAATCTGTTGCACCGCACGTAGCGTCAAACAGAATGCGTAGTAACTATCAGCGGATGGCTCCATGGTATTATTCGCGTCTTAGGGCTTCGATCGGGTCAAGTCGTGCCGCTTTCCACGCTGGATAAAATCCGAAAAAGAGTCCAACCCCGGCGCTGACAGTGACCGCTGTGATCATGGCCTCGGCGACTACGATCAATAATGGCAATAAAATCAATAAAATAGTTTTCTTCATATACGGTTCGATGAATTTAAGTCATACATAAATAAGCAATTAAGCTCATTTTTGGTAGTCTTGTATGCCGATTTATAAAGAATTTACAGTCTGATGATTGCACGAAATGCTGGTCCGACTGTAGCCTGATTTCAACAAGTGATAACGTGGAAGGGTGGCACGTCTTGTCAGATGGAGTACCGACTACAGTCTGATTTCAACAGGGAGCTTGGTGCTTGACTGGATTCCGGCTTGTTGCAGGTAGTGACCAACCACATCAGGATTTGGAGTGTGGGTGATGATGACGTGTTTCGGATTCATCCGTTTACACAGGCGTATGAGTTCAAAGAAATCCAGATGGTCTGACAATGAAATAAGTGCGTCCACGCCCGACAGTACCTGTTTGTTGGCGAGTTCAGCCCAACCGGAGCAATATGCAATCCGTTTATCTGAAATGGACTGCATCTCCTGCGAGCTCAGGTACGGCATTGGGACAATAAGAATCGACCCTTTTGCTTCGGCGGGTTTGATGCGGGAATACTTACCAATTGAAAATCCGAATTGTTCATACACTTTGCTCAGGCCGATCGCTCCATCATGTAACTGCATGGGGATGTCCAATGGGGCCAGGGCCATCATAACTTCCTGAGCCTTGCCCAGGGTGTAGGTCACAAATACAGGAACGGAGTCCTTTTGGATGGTATTCAGGGCAAATGTTCGGATCTGTTCGAAGATTTCGTCGTGGGACTTCCATCGATAGACCGGGAGGGAGAATGTGGCTTCGGTGATGAATACGTCTACTTTATCAGGGAATTCGAATCCCTCGCTGGCGGGGGATGGAGGGGTGCGGTAGTCGCCGGTGTAGAGAATGGTCCCGAGTTCTGACTCGATGTAAGTCATGGCTGAACCCAGAATATGTCCGGCGGGATAGAACGTAGCCTTGAATCGCTCCGTCTCGAATGGTTGCCTGAAATCCAGTTCGGTGATCTCGCCTTTGAATCCACGCACACGCATGAGAGCTGCGGTGGCAGGAGTAGCGATTACGGGTAGGTATCGGCTTGAGGGTACATGATCGGCGTGGGCATGGGAGATGAAGGTAAACTGTGCATCGGATTTTCCGGAATCCAGACCAATCTGAAGATTGGGTAGGAGGAGTCCGTGGTTGCCGTTTTTCTCAATTCTCACCATGAGATGTTTGCGTTGTCATATGTGGTTGATATGCATGTACCACAGGATGAAACATAATACGGAGAGAGTAAGCATCAGGTATCCGGTTTTTTGGGCTAAATGGGTCAGACTGGATTGCTTCTCGGGAAGAATTTCGCGTACCTGATCCCACATCAGTAACATTCTGCCCAGGATGAAAGTCAGTACCAGACATGCCAGTGAAAACAGGATTCCGGTGAGGTAGAATGGGAAAAATCCAGCAATGAGTGAAGCCAAGCTGAACATCAGGAAATATTTCAGCCAGCGGATGATCAGGCGTGGTTGTTGTCCGGATTGTGCAGTTTTCACAAGGTAGTTGACCATACGATTGGGATGAAACGCCAGAATATATCCCATCCACAGGAGTACGATACCAAGCAGGATATAGATGATTAAAAACCATGCGTATGACATTATCTGGTCTCCAGTTTGAATAGATTTCTGGCGTTTTGGGTGGTGATTCGGTCGACCTCGGACAGATTAACGGAGAAAATCTCGCTGAGTTTGATTGCAACGAGTTGGGTGTAGGATGGTTCGTTGCGTTGTCCGCGGTGGGGAGTAGGAGCCAGGTAAGGAGCATCGGTCTCCAGTATGAAATCCTCCAGACTGAAATGCGCTACGGTTTTGTCCACGCCGCCGTTCTTGAACGTGACAACGCCACCAATTCCGAGTTTTAGTCCCAGATCGAGTGCTCGTTTGCCTTCGTCGACGGTTCCGTTGAAACAATGCCAAACTCCGGAAAGTGCACCATTCTGTTGTGATACGATCAAATCAAGGAGATCCGAGGTTGATTCACGGTTGTGCAGGACAATCGGTTTATTAAGTTCGATTGCGATTTGGCAATGGGTGATGAGGGAATTCTTTTGATCCTCGACGTGATCGGTACTCCAGTAGTAGTCCAGACCCGTTTCACCCACCGCGACGATATGATCCTGAGCGCACCAGGCGAAAAGTCGGTCGTAGTCGGTAAGTCCACGAGCATCACAGGGATGGATACCGCCCATTTGATACAAATTAAGAGTATTCAGACGTGGATCGGACTGCTTTTTTTTGATAACCTCATCCATTTGAGTTGAAGAATCCCAAACGATCGAAGGCATAAGGATATCGGTGACACTTGCCTGAGATGCACGGAGCAAAACATCGAGGATGTCCTCACTGAATTGGGGCAAATAAATATGAGCATGTGTATCGATCATCTGAAATAGAACTTAAACTGCTTGAATTGAACTGATTTCGCCAAAAATAGCACAATTTACGCTTGAAATGGGATTAATATTGCTTGAAATTGGAATTACATCACTTGGATTTGAACAAACAACGGCTGAAATCCATAGAAAAAGTATCCTGCGGCAAAAATGCACCGGATAGAATATACAAATCATAAGCGACAAGAAATTGGAAGAAGCTAACAATGAATCACTAGATGCACCTGTTGGAAATTTCTATACGATTCATTATTTAGTCTCAAGTAAACTAATGGCAAACCGTCCACTACTGTGTAATCCGTTCTAATTTTGACAATTATACCAAATTTTGGTACTATTGATTGAAAGTCAACAAACCTATGGAGTTCGCATGAGTAAAAATACATCTATATCACTTGGCAACTATTTTGACCAATTTGTTCACAATCAGGTCTCCGCTGGACGTTACAAGAACGTAAGTGAAGTAATTCGGGCTGGATTGCGTTTGTTGGAAAATGAAGAAAGTAAAGCTATTGCGCTTAGAAATGCGATTCAAGCAGGTATCGATAGTGGTATTGCTTCCAATTTTGATGCAAGAAAGAATCTCGAACGTTTAAAATCTGCCAGACGATAATATGGCATCATATCGTCTGACTAACAAAGCTGTTGAAGATTTAAACCAAATATGGGAATACTCCTTCGATACATGGTCTGAAGAACAAGCTGACTACTATTACCAAATGCTGATAAATATTTGTGAGGATTTAGCTGATAATCCTAGAGTCGGAAAAGCATATGATACTATACTTCCGGGATTGATGGGATTCATTGCTAATCAGCACATCATAATTTATCGAGTAATCGAGGCTGGTCTAATCGAAGTCGTTAGGATTCTACACGGCAGAATGGACTTTAAAAACAGGGTACTGGAGTAAATCATCGCTAAAAAAAGTTCAACATTTGAATTTGTTGAGTTGCTTATTTTGACATTGATAATTGACAAAATAGACAGAATACCCCGCACTCATCCTCTACCGATGTGTTGGTTCATCGGTTCCAAATGGCTC
>CAZDYD010000074.1:0-11251 GCA_964509715.1 uncultured Chitinophagales bacterium | reverse complement strand
CTGGCCCAGGATCCGCGTCCATAGGCGTTCTCATTCACAAGTTGAAGAGCATCATTATCAGAAAGGATGTCATACACATAGCTCACCATTTCCCAGTGGACAAGGTCATTTGATTTCATGATGGGTACCCCAGGATTCATGTGCATGGTGGTACTGCTCATATAATAGTTATCTCCGATCCGAATGACGGAAGGATCGGGCACATCGGCCCAGATGATCGGATTGTGAGCGAGCTCGGGATCTGACGTTGATGAGCAACCCAAAATGACAGAACATAGCAAAGCGATCAGGCACCCATTCCTGATTCGCAACATTGTCAATCTGGCTGTATCTATTTCGACCATTACATCTCGACCTTGTTATGTATGTCACCGATCGGACCTGCTTCGGTAAAACACAATCTATATTTACTCTGCTCAGACTCTGGTATGAGCACAACATTCACGACTTCTTAAAGTGTAATTAATACACTTATAAATAGCAAGTCAAATATTGAATACTTGACAAATATTTGACAAGCGCATTGAAATTTATCCGGGTGGGTATTCGAGTGGATGGGAAATACCGGTAAGGTGATTGAACGGACGACTCGACCGGTTATCCAGGTTGGAATTCGAGTGGATGGGAGGAATAAACAGCTTCAGGGCATTTCAAAATCTTACGAATCCGTTCGATTTTTTTGATTTAATTTTTAAAATCTTGTGAAATCGTATAACTTACTTTCGGATATTTAATGATTATTTTCGATTTTAACTGATATTAGTCAATATCGTAAGGAAACAACAGATTCCACTATAACTGTGTCTTATTTAGAGGATAGGGTATGAAAAGAGGTTCTAACGTCGCTAATCTGAGATGGATCACCGGAGTAATGATCTTGGGATTGATGGTTTATTCATGTTCTGGCTCCGACCGCTCCGGATCAGATGACGCACCACTCGTGAGTCAGTCCCTGGATTTTACTGAGAATCCCATCGACATCCCGAATCCGGATCGGGGTCCATACCGTGGACGATGGCAGAATATTTCTCCGGCTTCCGTTAATGAAATCAATTCCCCGTTCGGTATCACTCCAGAAGTTGATCATAGGGTCCCGGTGGATGCACAATCTGTATTGTATCATGGTAGACAAGTTCCAACGGTGGAGGGTGACGACATCGAAATCACGGAGTTCTACAACGGAGTGAATCAGGATGCCAAACCATACATCGGTGGTAGCGGTGTTTCTGCCCTCCCATCGATTTCATTCATGAGCTTCGACCTGTGCCACTTCTCCTCGAACGCATTCCTCTCAGCAAGAGACGCATTCGGATTCAGGGACGACGGTCTGTTCACCGACCCATCCACAGGTGCTTCACGAACAGGTACAACCCAGCCACTCACACCCTATGCGCTTGATTACATCAGAGGACTCCTGCAAAAGGTTCGCGACGGTAACGGAGTCGCATTCGTCAAATTCTCCTATGATGGGAATGGATTCAATTACATTGAACCTCATAAATATCCACATCTGGATCTAAATGAGGGACTCATCCACGGACCCGAACCAACTTATGTTACCTCGAACAACCCAACGGCCATGACCAACATTCCCGGTCACGAGGACAAAAACTGGATCCAATATCACATCTGGCAACTTACCCCGATTTTTCAGGAGTTCGAGGATATCATCATGACAGTTAAAACAGGCATGCTGGGTCCATGGGGCGAACAACACACCTCCCCTGAATCACAAAGTGTTGAGGCCTACAAGATGTTGCTGGATGCCTACCTCGAGGCTGTACCAATTTCACGTTCACTGTTGACACACGCCGGTGGATTTCTGGCCTGGTACAATGAAACGTACGGGACCAGCTATACTTTTTCGAACATCCACACCATGCCTGTCCCACCCAAAGATTCTCCCGAATCCCGATTCGGCTTTTTCAACGATAGTTATGCGGCCGGAAGCTGGTCAGATAATGGATCACTGTCTGAAGGTGAGTCGATGATTTTAGCCAGATATGGAAACAGTGCTTACGACCGATATAAAGTGATTGAGTGGTTTCATAAACAAAACCAGATCTTCCAGGGTGAAGGTGGCATCGGGAACAACGTGTTTGGAACCATGCCAGGTGCCATTATCGAAGCCCAGCAACTTCGTACCACAGCTCTGAATATGAGACACGGACGTTACTTCCATTGGAATGATTTCATATATAATGAGGAGAACGTCACCAGACCGGTTCAATTCCCTGCCAACGAGCAGGAATTGATCAGTGGTACTTACACAGGACAGATAAAGACCGCTGTTTTCGATCCCGTGTATGATGGACGCACTGGACTTGAGTATTTCCGCGATCGCATGGGTTATCGGTTGGTCCTTCGGGAAGCGAATGTCAGTGAGAACGTGCGACGAAATGGGGTACTCAGATTCGAGGGTAAGATCCAAAACGTCGGATTTGGCAATGTGGTAAACAGGAAAAATGTTACGGTCATTCTGAAATCGAAAAGTGATGGAAAGATCTTTACCGCGCTGACCGATCTGGACGCCAGGGATTGGCTAACAGACGAAAATGGAAACGGCCGACCCGACAATACTGCTTCCTGGCGTGACCTGCACTTTTCTCTGAAACTATCCAATTTCGGAAGAGTACCAGCCGGAGAATACGATATCTACCTGAAGATCAACGATCCAAAGGAACAATCCACAAACAAGCGCTCGATTCGATTCGCGAACAAAGGCGACATGTGGGATGCCGACCTTGGTGCAAACTTGATCGGTGCAACCATCGTGATATAAAACAAGGTGACGTCACAACCATCACGATAAAATTTTAAACGCATCAATCCTCCAGACACAACTACACAGTCTCAATCAAAACCATAACGTATCAATCCTCCCGGTTATGAAAAGAAAAGATTTTTTAAAAACATTCACATTTGCTGCAGCAGCCATGGGTGCAGCTCCCACTTTGATCTCCGGTAAAGCTACATCCGGATTTTCTTTCAATTCTAATCCGACCTGGAGACCTAAGGGAGGATACAGTCAGGATGAACTTCTTGCTATTGTCGAGGCATATTATGGAAATCCAGATGACGTGAGCGAGATCAGCCGAGCCAAAAAAATGCAGGCGTTCATCATGGAACTTTCTCTGAAGGCGAAATCACGGAATCCAGCATTTCAGGTGATCCCACAGGACACCCTCCAGTATGCCCATCTTGATGGAAACCCGAGTAATCCATATGATTGGAACCTGTTAAATCTCATCGATGGCTGGGGAATCGAGAATTTCAGTCCGACCACAGTCTCACGGCTGGCCAGACTCACCGAGATAGGTAAAAAGGGTACGGCCAACACGAATGGAAGCACAATCCAGATCGTCACCGATAATCAGAAGATCGCTGCCGAAAACAATCTCCTCTGGCATCCACGGTTAAGTGCTGAGGTATATCAATCTCCGGGTATCGGAAATCCGGGATATACACCTATCTACTCCCCTTCGTCAAACCGATATGACGTGATTCATGATCCGATTCCGGCCGGTGTGGGACACACCGTGAACAGCAATGATGTAAACACCATGATGGATGCGAAAAATTACCTGTATATGCTCAGTCCGGGTAAGTATTCGAATTGGCCGGCGTGGGAGGCGAATCCTGAAAGCCGACTCGATATCACAGCAAATGCAGGATACCTCGTTCCATATAAAGGTGGAAGATTTCAACCAACTGGTCCGGCTGATGTCGTGGCCAAAGCGATCGCAGAACATGGCACAGAATGGGATTTCTTCTGGGTGGCCAAAGGATACACGCAGGACGATGGAAGAA
The DNA here is from genome assembly GCA_964509715.1 of uncultured Chitinophagales bacterium. Classification (GTDB taxonomy): domain Bacteria; phylum Bacteroidota; class Rhodothermia; order Balneolales; family HLUCCA01; genus UBA11400. The sequence goes on along the minus strand of CAZDYD010000074.1, from coordinate 7,441 downwards.
AAGCGTACATCGATGACCTGGCAGCATCACAATGGGATGCGTTTTATATCGATGCACATTATGGAATGCGATCACTTACCCGTGAGGAAGTCCAACGACTCAAGACGAAACCTCAGGGTGGCAGAAGACTGGTTATCGCCTATCTCAGTATTGGTACAACTGAACTTTACCGATGGTATGCCGATCCGGGCATGGTCGATCAGGCGTCGGGTATGTTCATGCATGGCACTGTAGAGGACGGTAGATTCATCCCGGCTCGTGAGCGTTTCTGGGATATGGGAATACCGAACTGGATGCTGTGGCCTGCTTATTCGGGACAGTATGCCGATGAGGCTACCCCAATCTGGTGGCACCCTGAGTGGAGGGATATCATCATCAGAGGTGGAAGCCACTATAGAAGTCCTCGATTCGATCATTCGCAGTTTCCTGAAGGAAGATCCTCCATCGACCGAATTGTTGATGTGGGATTTGATGGAGTATACCTCGACAATGTGAGTCGGGCTGCATCCTCACCCGGTAATTGGACAGCCTTGCAAACCTATAACAATGCGAGTCCTGGCTGGTATCTGGAGCCATGATTTCAATCAAGGCACGTGAATAAACATAAATTATGTGGTTGTTACTGCGAAGGTTACGACTACTTTAGACTGGCATCAAGCACTAACATCATTCGAATTCAACCTGTATGAAACTCAACATAGCAACTATCGTCTTATTCCTGTTTGTAGGATTGGTCGGAAAAACAGCGGCACAAGTCCGACTGGTTCCTCAGAACATTAACTTCACGGAATACGTTGGTGATATCCCGAATCCCGATCGCGGATTTTATAGTCCCGGTGCCGGTGGTGTTGTCCCCATTTCTGGTGGTACCATGGGTGGGGGATCTCGGGCTGGACTCACCCGAATCTCGGGGACCAATACCGATGTGGAGGTGCGAATTAGCTATGTCTCTTTCAATCTCAGGAATTTCTCCGGCTATGCAAGGGTGGATGGGGTCATTGAAAACGGCCCCATTTCGGAAGATGGACTCGCCTACTACAGAAGAACACTGGATTCGATCCGTGAACAGGATGGAGTAGCATTTATCCAACACAGTTATGACAATAATGCCTGGGATATCGAAAAAGATGAACTGGCATTTAGTCCTGAGCCTTATGGTCAGTGTACCATACCTGGATTCGAACATCTGAACTGGGTCCAGTATCACATCAAACAGTTGGAGCCGATCTGGCGGGAAAATGAAGATATCATTTTTGCTCATAAAGGTGGTTTTTTTGGACCTTGGGGCGAAATGCACTCTTCTGAATATGGGAACAGCGCGGAAGCTTATGCCTGGTTGATGCAATCACTATTGGATGCCGTGCCGGCCTCCCGAAAACTGGCAGTTCATGCCGGAGCGTATATATCATGGTATAATGCGACACATGGAACGCCTTTCACGTTCGCAAACATGCATTTTCTTCCCGTACCTGAGCGTGATACACCTGAATCTCGATTTGGATTGCTTAACGATAGCTATGCCAACGGATTATCTCATATGAACGGATTGTACAGCGATATGGATTCCATGTCGGAAGGAGCACAGGTCCTTGGCACCAAGTATGACTTCGACCGCGACAAGGTGCTGTATTGGATCCGTGGTCAGAATGCACCCATCGGTGGTGAGACGAATGAAATGAGTTCACGTCCATACGACATCCCTCCTTCCATCTTCTATGAAGCTTCGATTATGGGTACCACGCACCTAAATACGGGGTGGTATGGTGTAAACCACAAGCGTTGGGAGGATTTCATCTATACGGAAGAAAGTGTCACAGCACCCGTTTATTATCCACATAATGGCAAGACCGTGCAGGTTATCTATGATCCGGTATACGAGGGTAGAAATGCACTCGAATATATGCGGGATAGATTGGGATACCGGCTTGTTGTGCGTGAGGCCAAAGCTACTGAATCCCTGTCGCCACAAGGATTTCTTGAATTCAATGGGAAGATTCAAAATGTTGGATTCGGTAACGTTGTTAATCGTAAGAATGTATATGTAATTCTAAAGAATACATCCACAGGTGAGGTATACAGGGCTCTCACCAAATTGGACGCCAGGGATTGGCTTAAAGACCAGGGCATTCCGATGAACAACAGACCTGATAATACCTCTGCTTGGCGCGACATGAGTTTCACGATAGATATGGGCGAATTCCATAGAGCGGTCCCACCGGGTGACTATGAAATCTACATGAAGATCAGTGATCCAAAGGCGAAGCAAGAACTTCTCAGAAATGTAAGGTTCGCGAATAATGACAGTCCTGATGGACCGATGTGGAATGCGGAGTTGGGGGCTAACCGAATTGGTTCTACAACCGTGAGGGAATTGAACGGGGTGTCTTTTAAAGCCGAATATAAAGTAGGTGATGTGGGTCCGGGTGGAGGGAGAATTGTCTATGTTGATCCTGCTGGATTCCCCATACTGAACGATCCATTGCTCCAGACTCCGGCCAGAATCGCTCACTACATTGAAGTGGGACCAGTTGATCTTGCCGGTGGAGTACCTGTTACGTGGGCTTCACGGGACAGTCTCTTCGCTGTACGAAATGGCATCGCAACCTACCCTCAGTTCGGTGCCGGACTCTACAATACAGATTTCATCTTGCGAACGACCGATCCTGTGGTGAATCCGGGGGATCCGTTCGCACCGGCTGCTAAAGCTACCGATGAATACAGTAACAACGGATTCACGGACTGGTATTTACCCACTCAGGATGAGCTCCTTGAAATCAGAAATTATGTTCTAAACAACCCGAATGATCCGATTACCGGGAACATGGTTGGAAAGATGTACTGGTCGTCTACTGATACGATTCGTGCTTGGCCGGTCTGTATCAAGATGGATGTAAATGCCGAATGGCGAAATACTGGTAACAAATTCCATCCTTCTCACACATACTACGTGCGTCCGGTGCGTGCTTTCTGAGGATATCGTGATCATAATTCCGTCAACAAGTTAATCTCATTTGGAGCAGTCCGCGCGCCATATTTCAAATCAACCAAAATCATTATGAAAAGCAAACTAATACTACTCACACTTTGTGCTGGTTTTTTGTTCAGTTGTCAGCAGCAGTCTCCGCTTGTGCTGCAAGATGTGAACTATACAGAAAATGCAGTCGATGTACCGAATCCTGATCGCGGATTTTACAGACCCCAATCCTACGTGGTGCCGGTCGGAAGTGAACCTGCTCCTGACATCACAAATATGAGAGCGACCATCGTTGGAACAACGGTCGAAGTGGACTCTCGTATACTTTACATGGAGTTTGACCTCAGAAACTTCTCGTCCAATTCGCCATTGACCGGAATGCCGCTGGGCGAGTGGAGTCCGGATGGCGCCCTACCACCGGATTATGGAACTACACAACCTCTCACACCTGCCGCGCTGGATTATATCAGAGCATCGCTCCAAAAGGTCAGGGACAGCGAAGCGGTAGCCATAGTGAAATTCAGTTATGATGGACGAGGTTACACATACAATAACCGTGGTGGATATGATCTGTTCTTGCATGATACAGAACCAGGTGCACCTCAAGGACGTACATGGTATGAAACCGGAGTAATGGAGGAGTCTGATTTGACCAACATCCCGGGTCATGAGGATAAAAATTGGGTTCAGTACCACTTGTGGCAGTTAGGCAGTATTTTTTCAGAGTTTGAGGATGTCATCATGACTGTCAAAGGTGGATTTTTTGGTCCATGGGGAGAAATGCATTCATCTTCTTACGCAAGAACAGCTGAGGGATACCATTGGTTGCTACAAGCATTACTTGATTATGTACCCGATACCCGATCTATTCTGGTTCATGCTGGAGGAGTCATGGCCTGGCATAATATTGAGTATGGAACTAATTATAATTTTAGTAACCTGATGCCGGCACCTGCAAGGGGAACACCGGCACAACGATTTGGTATGTTCAACGACAGTTATTCCCGTGGTGGACTTCAATACACTGATGGTGGATCACTTTCGGAGGGATACAGCCTCATTGGTGGTGAATATGACCGGAACGCAGCACTAAAATGGATGAGAAACCAGAATAATTTTTATGGTGGAGAGACCGTGCGTTCAGGGAATGAACCCGACAGTCCATATCAACTGTATCCGCGTTTTCCGAATGTACCATACGAGGCCGCCTATGCTCGTACCACCCACCTGAATACCAGTTATGCACGTGATGCTTATCAATTGTGGGGAGATTTCATTTATAATGAGGTTAACGTTACCACCCCATTTACTCCACCTCATGACGGAGTAACACGCACTGCGGTGTTTGATCCTGTGTATGATGGCCGCAATGGCATGGAATTCATGCGCGACCGACTCGGATTTCGATTTGTGATGCGTGAATCGAGAATCAGTGAAAGTGTAACCAACAAGGGGGTACTTCGATTCGAAGGTAAAATTCAAAATGTCGGTTTTGGAAATGTAATCAACAAAAAACAAGTATCGGTCATTTTGAGTGCCAAAGATGGTTCAGGAGTATATACTGCAATTACCAATTTGGATCCAAGAGATTGGGAATCGGATCTGAATGGTAGAGCTGACAACACTTCTGCTTGGCGCAATGTCTCCTTTGAATTGAAAATGGGCACTTTTGGTCAGGTACCGGCAGGAGAATATGACATCTACCTGAAGATCAACGACCCGAAAGAGAAAAGCAGTAATAAGCGTAGCATCCAATTCGCGAATAACAATATCTGGAACGCTGAACTTGGCGCAAACCTTATTGGAAAGACAACGGTCAACCCATAGAAAGTTAAAACTTATTCAGCCTGAAGTGTACGAACTTCAGGCTGAATTCATTCAAATCAATGTATTTGCTCTGGCCGATCTCCAAAGCTCGTGTCGCCAGTGACGTGGTGGCAGCTCAGTTCTAGCTTATCTCCAAAGTTCGTGTCGCTAGTGACGCGGTGGTAGCTCAGTTCTAGCTTATCTCCAAAGTTCGTGTCGCCAGTGACGCGGTGGTAGCTCAGTTCTAGCTTATCTCCAAAGCTCGTGTCGCCAGTAGCGTGGTGGCAGCTCAGTTCTGACCTCCAAAGTAATCACATCTGTGAAACTGATCAATTGAGAATATATCTAGGTGATTTTCGAATGACCAAAAAACACCCGACTATGTTGCCAAAAAGAAAACTTACTGTTAAGAAATTGTGACTGTTGAATAATTTTTATTGATAATGACTTCACAATTTATTAAAGTCTGAGTATTAACTATCATACACTTACAAAACACTATTCAGTTATGAAAAAACCTGGATTGACTCAAATTATGTCTTATGTCGCTGTAGTTTTAATTTTCTTTGTGTGCATTTTTCCTGCAGCAGCGCAGGATGGCACCATTTATCCGTTGGCAAATCCTGATGAACCCAATGCCATACCATTGAATACCGGTGGGGTTGATGGACAGACCCTGCCAGAGACCTGGTTCAGGCAGTGGGGAGATCCAATGGCAAGAAATATTTCCAATGCGACGCTGACTCCATTTTTACCCGATCCGAGTAAAGCAAACGGAGTTACAGTAATCGTAGCTCCTGGAGGCGGATTTAGGTGGCTTTCGATGGCGAATGAAGGTTGGGAAGTTGCACAAGCATTGGCCGATAATGGTTATAATGCATTTGTTTTAAAATACCGCTTGAATCCGACGCCGGAATCACTGGATGATTTTGCCGATTCCATGAACAGAATGTTCGCTGATGCAGAATCCAATGCAAATCGCCCGGTACGTCCCGCTGAGCGACCAGGGTGGGATTTATCCAATCAGTTGGAAGATGCTGAGGCGGCTTATGCTATGATCCTTGATCGCGCAGAAGAATGGGGTGTTGACCCAGATAGAATCGGTATGATTGGATTCTCAGCTGGTGCTGGGCTGACCATGCATGTTACACTGAACTCAAAATCAATGAAATTAGCGTTTATTGGACCGATTTATGGAGGTATGGGTCCGGTGGATGTCCCCCCGAATGCGCCACCCATGTTCAATGTGATTGCGACGGATGACTTCTTGTTCACAGGTGACACTGGAATAATCAAGTCATGGTATGAAGCGGGAGTCCCTGTTGAGTTTCATCTATATCAAAACGGAGGACATGGATTCGGTCTCGGGAATCCTGAACGAACTTCAAATCGCTGGTTTGATGCGTTTTTACATTGGCTGGAAGTCAATAAATTCTGAGTCGGTTGGGTGCGTTATCCTTGATAGCTGATTTCGGAATTCACAAAGAATGGGTGCAAATTAAAATTGCACCCTTTTCTTAGTTACATACTCCATCTGGTCCACAGTATTCAGCGTTTGCTGAAGACGAGGGATTTATTTGATTCTCTTCTTTAATCTTTGTTAACGCCTGGACAAAAACCTCTACAGGCTGTGCACCAGAAATCGCATACTTTTGATTGAAAACAAAAAAAGGAACTCCGCTAATTCCGAGGGTTTGAGCTGTGCGAACATCTTCCATGACTTCTCCAGCAACTGATTCATCTTTCAGGGATGCCTGAATGTCAGCTTTATTTAATCCAGCACTGGTCCCTAATCCGATCAGGAAGGTATCATCATCAATATTCTCACCATCTGTGAAATAGGCCTTGAGCAACAACTCCTTGACTTCATTCTGAACATGTTGTCTAAGAGCCAGGTGTAGCAAACGATGTGCTTTAAAACTATTGGCAGGAACGGTCTTGTCAAAATCATAAACAAGCCCTGATTCCAATGCCCTTTGTTCCATTTGTCGATGGATCTGAACTGATTGCTCCAGACTCCAGCCTTTTCTTTTTCCAAGCGCTTCATAAATCGAAACATTGGCATCCGTTACTGCATCCGGTGCCAGTTCAAAACTGTGCCAAACTATCGCAGTATTACCCTGTAATCCAGTTAATTCAATAGCCTTTTCAAGATTCCGTTTACCTATATAGCAAAACGGACACACGATATCAGACCAAACATCTACAGTTACACTATTCGGATTGGTACCGGGATTAAGATTTATAAAGTTACTCATTGCAATGTTGAATAGATTTTATTTGTTTAAACATATAATATACTGATTTAAATGACAACTTGCTCGATAAAAAACAACTGAAGTGGAGGTTTTCACGATGATCACATGGATATGATATTATGGAGTTCGAATATCAGTGAGCATGATTAACATAGTCCACGCATGTATCTGTGAACATGTTCATGGAAGTTTGAATTTCAAATGAACAAGATTAACATAGTCCACGCACGTGTTTGTGCATGTCCTGATGGGAATTTGTAATTCCGGTTAGTATGATTAGGGGTTCATCCTGACTTATTTGTATCACCAATGGGTGTCTATAAAAGTGAACTATCATGTCATTTTGGGTAACCCATTCATAAATCTATTCACGAATTAAAACATTATGAAACACAGGAACTCC
>CAZDYD010000073.1:0-11548 GCA_964509715.1 uncultured Chitinophagales bacterium | reverse complement strand
AGTTTCCAGAGCGGATTGCAAATATACCGCCTTTATTATACCCAATGCAAGTACTTCTCTCGAATTAAATCAGGCCAATATATAGCTATAACGCAGTAACCATGCACTTTTATTGCACCTATGCTCTCTATAATAATTTTACTCTCTCAAATAGAATGGATACTATCTTACTTCCAGCTTCTTGATCCTGCTTTGAAGTGTGGTCGGTTTCATTTCCAATAATTCCGCCGCTCCACCTTTCCCATATATCCGACCACCCGTTTTTTCCAATACCACATCGATATATCTTCGTGCCATTTCATCGAATGGGAGAATCTCACCGAATTGTATCCCTTCTTTGCTAACCACACTATTATCAGTCGCCGATTTCTCGACCTCACCCATCCCTGACTTGAATTTTATCGCCTCACCGGATGTAACGACCGAAATAGCTACCGATCTAAACAGTTCATCCAGGTTTCCTGCCCAGTTCTGCTTTAGTAACGCTTTTTCAAATGATGGATCGAATTTTATATTTTTTCTACCTAATGCCATGGCAATCCGTTCTCCATGAATTTGAGCCAAACCGATAATGTCCCGCCCTCGATCTCGTAACGGGGGGACCATCACCGAAAGAAATGACATCCGATACAGGAAATCTGATCCAAGTTTTTTTGACGTCTGAAGTTTCTCCAACGCCATCGATGATGTCGCAACGATTCTGGTGTTATAGCCGTGTTTGGTTCTTGTCTCAATTGCCTGCACCAAATCTTTCTGATCCATAGGCTTGAGTAAGGCAATTTCTCCGATGACCAACTGTAAATCGTTCTCAATATCATCGAATAGTGTAGACGTAGTATCACTCTCATCGAGTCCGGCAAACAATCTTTTTTTTCCGGTGGCCGACATCTCCTCAAGGTCCAACACCCAAACCTGGGTACCCGATTTGAGTTTAGATGATCGTTTCGCCAATTCTTCAGCTATAGTGAGTTTTCCAGTATGCTTTTCTCCGGTCAACAAAATATTCTGCCTTAATTTGCTCAGATCATCAACCTGTTTCATGAGCATGGTCATCGCAGCCGACCCAGCAATGAATTCGGATCCATTGTTCGATTTTGATTCTGGTGTCAATCTGGCATCATCGGTAACGCTGACATCAATATCCGTTCCAGTAGTTATTATCTCGTCTTGTAACGGATGTAGGGCGACAGATATCAGGTTTACTTTCGACGATTTGGGGCGGAATAAACGATAATCAAATTTCCATGGTAGCACATTGCCATTCCGGTCAGTAAGCTCACAAACCGGCTCGAGTCCGGAGTTATCGGGATGTGTAAGCTCAGCAACCCGATCAATAAGTTTTTCCAGGTCGTTCTTTACTATCGTCTGTTCTTCGGAAGCAAGCACATATTGCTCGGGTTCATATCCCAATGCATCATTGATCCCATCGCTCACAAAAATGAGATGTGCCTGTTCCTGCTCATCGATTCTAAACAACATTACAAGTCCCGGAATATAATCCAGTACTTCTCTCCAAAAAGCGTTTGTACCCGTACTCATGTGCAATATTTGACCTAAATGACACCGATATTTCGTGAAGCTGCAACGATATAAAATTACGACATGAAGTACAACTGCTTTTATCGAGACAAATAGGCATCATTTGCTGATCCGGACAACTGACACGGGTAGAACCTCAGTCATCGTAAAGCCGAAAAGAGCTACTTAAATTGCACTTCATATCCCGTGAATTGCCCCTCAATCATCATAATGCCAAAAAAAGCTGCTCATAAAGCACTTCTTATCCCTTGAGTAGAACCTCAGTCATCGTAAAGAGTATGTCCCGACGGATCTTCATTGTATTCTTTCAGATATCGAACACCAGCATAAAACAATGGGGTGTCAAACAGTGCTGCAAAAAACTTGAACAGGTATGAGTTTATGATGAGAATGGACAACGCTCCGATGGTGTTGATATTCTCACCGAGATTTCCGGCGAAATACAGTATGAGTAAAATGGATACCGTATCGACCATCTGGCTGACCATGGTCGAGGCATTGTTCCGTAACCACAGATGTTTCCCTTTTGTGAACTCCTTCCAGAAATGAAACAATCGTACGTCTATGGTCTGTGCTGTGAGGTAAGCTATCATGCTTGCTATCGTATTTCCAATCATGAATCCATAAACCCCATCATATAACTGCAATCCTCCACTTACCCCATAGGCATTTGGAAGATAATAGTTGATGGTCATGATGATGATCATAAAAATGTTCATGAAGAATCCGATCCATACCACAAGTTGAGCTTTCTTGCGTCCAAACAACTCCGATATGAGGTCAGTAGCCAGAAAGGTGGCAGGGAACGCCAGCAATCCTACCGGAATGATCATGGAGTACGATGACCCATCTCTCACCAATTCTGGTACCAAAGGCAATAACCAGGCAGGCAGATTCAACGAAAACAAGGTGACGAATTTTGTGGTACCTATGATGTTGCCCATGATCAAAGCCGTCAAAAATACGGATGTGAGTCCCAGAAACAGTAAGTCCCGTTTGTAGCTGACAGGTTGCTTTTGAGTGGCCGAAATCTCCGAAGTTGGATCTGGCTTCGAAGCGTGTTCATTAGTGGACATAAATACTTTTTTGTGATGTAATTCGTGTATTCAGAATGAAACCATAGACAGACGACTTTTGTTCACCTGAAACATAATCTACATCAGACAAACTTCCAACATCCGAAAAATGGATCCCGATCAACTTTTATTGCGAAAACGTATCGCTGATGCAGCCGTTGAGCTGTACATGCAGGATAATACTCCATTCACCATCAATCGAATCGCAGCTCGTGCCGAGGTACGCACCCATGATGTCTACAGATTTTATTCAACCAGAGACCAAATTCTGGCCGACTTCTATAACCTGATGCCTACTCTGTTTACACTTCAGGTGAAGTCACTCGAGGGATATGACCAGTTCCAGCTGGCCGATCGCCTTTCGAATTTCATATTTACCACTTTCGACATGATGCAGGAATACCGTTCTTTTGTTCAAAAAACATTCGTGAGTTTGTCTGGTTCTGATGATTGCACTCCCTGGCAGAAGGGAAATGCCCAAGTACTCATGCAGATATTCGACAACGATCCCGGGGTTTCCGACCTCAATCGGGTATTGATTCCCGATTTTGCATACGATCTGGCCGCTGATGTTTTTACACAACTGATCGAGATCTGGCTTACAGATACGTCTGACGGGACAGGCAAAACATTGGCCCTGGTCGAAAAGTCAACTTCATTCATTCAAGAGGTTATGTATTCGGATGTACTCGGTAAGGGAATCGATTTGGTTCGATACGTCTATACCCATGTGGCACCGGACCATCCCGCCGTTCAAACACTCCGAAAATACACTTGCTCAAATAAATAAAATGTCAGATAACACCACCGACCGCTCCGAGTTTCCCTCCACTAAACTTGAACGCGGTACCATCATCGCAAAAACGGGATTAAAGATCGGGGCAAGTTATGCCTCCCATCACATGAAAAAAGTACTGGGGCAATCCAATGCGGATTCGAAAAGCAAAATGCATACCCGAAATGCGACTACGTTGTTCAAGGAGTTTAGCAAATTACGCGGTACCGCGCTTAAGCTGGCTCAGACAATGAGCCTTGATAATGCTATTCTTCCCGATGAGTTTGTGGATGTCATGGCACAATCGCAGTATCAAGTTCCTCCGATTAACCGGATGTTGGTAAGAAGTATCATCAAACAAGAACTTGGGGCCTACCCTGAAAATCTGTTCAAAGAGTTTTCGGCGGAGGCAGATGCGGCCGCATCTATCGGACAGGTTCACCGGGCGGTGCTACATGACGGCAGAAAGGTTGCGGTAAAGATTCAATATCCAAATGTGCGCGATACGATCGATTCAGATCTGAGTCTGGCTCGCACTTTGTTCAAGACCATCATCAAACATCCATCCATGGACACATATTTTGAGGAGATCAGGGCAAAATTGCTTGAGGAAACTGATTATGTGCTCGAGGGTAAACAAATGATGGATTTCGCCCGGTTATTCAACAATGAGAAATTTGTCACTCCCATTCTGGTTCCGGAATTTTCTACCAGAAGGGTTTTGACTATGACGTGGATTGAAGGTCGGCATCTGGATTCGTTTTTGAGAGAAGATCCTCCACAATCTGAAAAGGACCATTTTGGTCAGCTGATGTGGGACTTCTTCCATGAACAAATCGATAATAATTACACTGTGTATGCGGATGCCCATCCTGGTAATTTCATATTTACCCATGACAATCGGTTAGGGATCATTGATTTTGGTTGTATCAAGGTGAGTCCGCCTGAATTTTTCGACAATTACATCAGCTTGTTCGATGTCCACATGAATGATGATGAGCAAAAACTTAAAAAAGTGTATCAACGTCTGGAGATGATTGACCCCGATTCTGACGACCCTGCTTTTGAAGAGGAATTTTATGCTTTCTGTCGGGCATTTGGCAACCATTTTCTATCACCGTACAGACAGGAGCAATTTGATTTTGGTGATCCTGAGTTTGACCGAAAGGTGACCGAATTCGCCAGATTCGCAACGAAGTTTACTGAGCCACGGGGTTCCCGTCACTTTATTTACGTGACTCGGATGCATGTGGGACTGTATAGAATCCTGATGAAATTGGGATCCAGAGTATTCACACCGCCGAGTGCTGAAATCCTGAATTCATACGTAAACAGCAGGGTTACGTCAGTTTAGAACAGATCAATCTGGCTGGCGTTCGGTGACCGGTGGACTTCCTTAGGAGTGGGATTTGTATATCGCTGTTGGTTCACATAGAGCATTTCAGGGATGAATTTCTTGTCATATATTCGACGAGATATTCCCTGAAGTGCGTCCATTCCATCATCAGTGAGGTGGATAAGATGGTTTTCGTCTTCTGTTAGAAATCCAAACGATTTCAAGTCGTTAACGATCATGTATCCGAGTTGGGGCATGACACCGATATTTTTTTCGATGAAATCTCTTGAGTTAGGGTGCTCATCGAGGTGATGTGCGAGTCCAAGTACATTCAACTCGGCCTCGGTTAGAGGATAGCCCTGACTGTCACGGCTCAGTAGTTGGTCCCACGATGTTTGCGTATAATAGAGACCAAACCAGCTTTTCGCTTCCCTGACTAACTTAAAGCTCAATGAACATGCAAAGTAATCGCCCGGCGGAGCTTTTACTGGTTCTCCACGGCTTCGGTACATGCTCACCAAAGTTGCCAGGTCGAGCATGTTCAGGTTTGACGGATAGCGAAAATATTGATCTGATCTTTTGATCATACCTCGTGATTTTTGTTACCCGTAATGTAACAAATTATTTCTTTGCAGTCAGTTTATCTTCGATAAAGACCAGTGCTTTTTCGAGCGTAAGTTTCTCGGGATCTTCATTTTTTGGCAGGCTTACATTCAGTTTGCCGCACTTGATGTACGGTCCGTATCGCCCGCTCATTACAGCTATATCATCACCTGTGGATGGATGTTTACCCAACGAGTTGATTTCGGCAGCTTTTTTGGTTTTCCCTTTTGCTTCAGCCAGCAGTTCGACTGCGCGTTCGAGATCGATCGAAAGTACATTATCATCCTTACCCAAAGACTTAAATGTTCCGTCGTGCACCACATAAGGTCCGAATCGACCTACTCCAGCTTTGATTTCTTTGCCTGTGGAGGGGTGGTTTCCGAGTGATCTGGGTAATGATAGTAGTTGTAAAGCCATATTCAGATCCAAGTCCTCTGCTTTCATTCCTTTGAGTAGTGATGCACGAGGTGGCTTTTTGTTTGTCTCGGTGACCTCACCCAATTGCACATAAGGCCCATATCTACCGGTTAACAGGTAAATATGTTCCCCAGTCTTGGGGTCTTGACCCATAGATTCGGGTCCATCCTCAGATATCTTAATGAGCTCTTTCAGCTTGTCTAATGTAATGTCGCCGGGGGACATATCCATAGGCAATGAGGTCGACATCGTCTCGCCATTTTGATTCATCTGCGCATAGGGACCATAACGTCCCACAAAAATCTCAACCTGATCAAGTCCTTCGATGGGTAAATCGATTTTTCTGGCATCCGATGGTTTGATTTGAGATTCTTGCCGATCGACAAGACTTTTTAATCCCGATTCGCCATCATAATATTTACTCAAATACTTGATTCGATTTTCGTTGCCCTGGGCAATCTCATCGAGCTGCTGCTCCATTTCAGAGGTGAATTGAACATCCACCAAATCGGGAAAGTGTCTTTCCAGCAACTCGGTTACAGCGAACGCTGTGAACGTTGGGACGAGAGCGTTCCCCTCTTTTTTAACATATCCTCGATTCTGAATGGTTTCAATAATCGTGGCATAGGTACTTGGACGTCCGACACCTTCTTTCTCCAGAAACTTCACAAGGGTTGCTTCTGTAAATCTGGCCGGAGGTTTGGTTTCATGAGAAAGGGCATCCACTTTTTTACAATCAAGTGATTGCTTCAAATCAAGAGCGGGTAGTGGTTTTTCCTGATCTTCGATATCGGCAGCCGGATCATCACTTCCTTCCACGTATGCCCTGAAGTATCCGGGAAACAAAATCTTTTTACCAGATGCTTTGAAGGTTGCGTTATCGTAAGGAGTTGATTCTTTATCGGATGATTTGATATCTACAAGAATCGTTGCATTTGTGAATTCAAGTCGTGCACTCGCCATCTGGGTTGCAATCGTACGCTTCCAGATCATATCATAGAGCTTGAGTTCACGACCGGATAAACCCGAATCCTGTGGGGTTCTGAAACTACTCCCCGCCGGACGTATAGCCTCATGTGCCTCCTGGGCTCCTTTGGCTTTTTTGTTGTACTGTCTGACGGTTTTGTGCAAATACTCGCTACCGTACATAGTTTCAACAGCGTTTCTGGCGGCATCGATCGCTTGTCCAGATAAACTTGTTGAGTCGGTTCTCATGTAAGTGATGAACCCTTCCTCATAAAGTTTTTGGGCCGTGCGCATCGTATCCCGCGCCGACATTCCCATTTTGCGGTTTGCTTCCTGTTGAAGTGTTGAAGTCGTAAATGGAGGACCAGGTGACCTTTCCTGAACCGATGTTTCAATATCGGTAACGGTCCAGTTTCCGGATTTCAGCTGTTCTTGAAGGGATTTTGCCTTTTGTTCATCAAGTAACACCACCGCATTGGGTTTGCTTAGTTTCCCGGTTGCTTCATCAAAATCCTTCCCGGTTGCCAGTCGTTTACCATCCAATTGTTGGAGGTCTGCGGTAAAGGTTACTTTGGAATTTGAGGGACTAAGTGTTGCCCTAAGATCCCAGTAGGAACCACTTCTGAATCTCATGCGCTCACGTTCTCGCTGAACTATCAATTCAACAGCAACAGATTGAACACGTCCGGCCGATAATCCCGGAGCAATTTTTTTCCAAAGCAGGGGGGAAATAGTGTAACCAGCTAATCGGTCTATCACACGTCTGGTTTCCTGGGCATCCACGAGGTCCATGTTGATCTGTCGGAAATTATTCAGCGCATCATGAATCGCTTCCTTTGTAATTTCGTGAAAGACCATTCTTTTTACAGGTACTTTAGGCTTTAGGACCTCCAAAATATGCCATGCGATACCTTCCCCTTCACGGTCCTCGTCAGTAGCGAGTATGAGTTCATCTACATCATCAAGTAGGTCTTTCAACTTTTTGACTACTTTTTTCTTTTCTGATGAGATGACATAAAGTGGTTCGAAATCCTTATCTGTGTTGATTCCCAGATTGGCCCATTTTTCTTTTTTCAGTTTTGCAGGAATTTCCTTTGCACTGGCGGGTAGGTCCCTGATGTGACCATACGAGGAATCAACGAGAAATTCCTTTGAAAGGAACTTCCGTATAGTTTTAGCCTTTGTTGGCGATTCAACTATTACCAAAGATTTCATAAATAAAACTTTTTGCTATCGAAAATGAAACCGATTTGCAGTGAGCGATGATTGAGACCATCGTTTCAGCTAATCAATTCGAGTAATTCAGATGCGTGATTTTTAGGGTCAATTTTTTCGATGATACCAAGTACGGTTCCATCAGTGTCAATGTAAAATGCAGAACGGGACGGACCCTCGTATGATTTTCCGTACATTTGCTTCTCAACAATGGAATCGGTTGCTTTTGAAAAATACAACTCCGGGTCAGATGCCAATATATAGTTAATTCCATGTTTTTCGGCATATTTTTTGTGCGACCCGCATGTATCCTTACTAATTGCGATCAAATTCACACCTTTATCAGCAAATTTTTCCTGATCTGCGACAAGACTACTGTTTTGTTTGTCGCAACTTCCCGTGTTGTTCTTCATATAGACAGATACGATAGTAGGTCTGTCTAACAATTCAGAAAATTGGACCGTTTTTTCTTCACCGTTTCTCACAACTTTCAGTTCAAAACTCGTTGTAATTTTTTCGCCTGTTTTTATCATTTCAAGTAAATTTTGGTTTTTGATTGAATAAGGACAAGTGATTGCATCTATCCAAACTACAACCAAACTGATGCCGTTCCTTACGTGATCTTCATCATAATTTCTTTAATACCTGATCAATATCCTCGATCAAATCATCGGGATGTTCTATTCCAATGGACAATCTGACCAGATTTTCGGGCGTTGTGGATGTAGGACCTTCGCTGCTTTGACGATGTTCCCACAGACTCTCAACACCACCCAGACTGGTAGCTACACTAAAGAGTCTCGCTCGGGTGATTCCTTTCATAATTTGGTCTTTTTTACCATCGAATTGTGCCGAGATCATACCTCCAAAGTCCGACATCTGGGATTTAGCGATTGCATGTCCCTGGGCATCTGGCAATCCGGGGTAATACACTTTTTCGACCCGTGGGTGACTGTTCAAGAATGCTGCGATCTTTCTGGCATTGTCACAATGCATACGCATTCTTGCAACCAGGGTTTTGACACTTCTGACGAGTAACCAGGCCTCAAACGGCGCTACTACAGCACCAATCTGCTTTTGAGTTACCTGAATACGGTCTGAAAATTCGCCTATTTCTTTCAGAATGATTGCTCCAGCCAGAATATCACTGTGGCCACCAATGTATTTAGTGACCGAATGCATCACCAGGTCCGCCCCGAGCTCCAATGGTCGCTGCAACACTGGTGTTGCCCATGTATTATCAACACAGATCATAACCGGCGCATCTGGCACCCCTGATTTTTTAACACGGTGAGCGATTTCACGAATGTCTGATATCAGTAACATTGGATTTGACGGAGTTTCAAGCCAGACTAATCTGGTACGGGATGTCAATGCCTGTTCAACATTCGCCGGATCGGTGACATCTACATATGTCGTTTTTAGTCCCCATCTGTGCATTATTCCGTTAAGAACAGCCCTGGTTCCGTGATATACATCATTACATACTATGACATGGTCACCTGGATCCAATGCCTGGAAGACCGCTGTAATAGCAGCCATTCCGGAAGAAAACGTCGTGCATACCGCTCCGTTCTCAAGTGCGGCCAAAATGCCTTCGAGTTCGTTTCTGTTCGGATTTCCGTAACGTTGATATCCATAACTGCCCGGACTTCCATCAAATCCTGTTTCAGGATGGGTCCAAATGGTAGTCGGATAAACGGGTGAGGTTACAGGTTGATTTGGTCCATCAGCATGATATCCGGAATGAATGGTTTTCGTCTCTAATCGCATATTTTTAAAATTTGAGTTCGAACAAAAGGTATAGATGAAAATGCAGGATGTAAAGAACCGATGACTAACTCGGTGAAATTGATGAAAACTTTAACCTTTTTTTTGCATATTCCCGATGGCCGATAGGCTAATTCCGGTGATGTATCAATAGATGGGGGCCGCATCAAAAAATCAGGTGTGGATTATTGGCAACTTCTATTGAGCTAACGTAACATTTCAACAAATCATGAATTTATGCTGAATTATATCTGGGGTGGATTGATCATCTTCAGCTTGTTATTCGCACTTGTGAACGACGCGAACGACATCTACTCTAACCAATGGAAGAACGGTGAATCATTTCAAATAGAAGTTCAATTCACCTCCAATCTTACACCTGACAGAAACCAGGATATTAGATTTCGTGTGACCGGAGATTCATTATGGAGTCCGGCAAGGTGGAGGTCGGTCGAAGATGAGGCCGAATTGGTTATTCCTGTTGGCGAGAATTTACCCGATCATTGGAAACGTGTGGCTCAGAATCAGGAGTCAAGTCGTAAGCAAGAGTTGAGGGCTTCGGTAGTTGAACGGGGATTTCAGGGGGAGTCGAATGTGGTACTAACCGATATCGTAACCATGTCGATTGTGCTTCCGGAAGTTAACTTCGTGAAACTTCGTGCTATCACGGCCGCTGCCTTCGATATGGCTGAGTTTGCTGTTACTCTGGCGCTTGGACTGGTTGGGATCATGGCGTTATGGCTTGGTTTAATGAAGATTGCAGAAGTGAGTGGACTTATTCATATCGTGGTTAAAGGCGTAAGACCGTTCATGCGATGGCTATTCCCTGAGCTTCCAAAAGATCATCCGGCAATGGGTATGATTTCATTAAATCTGGCGGCTAATATACTTGGGCTTGGTAATGCGGCCACGCCATTGGGTATCAAGGCCATGGAGGAGTTGCAAAAACTCAACCCCGAAAAGGACTCCGCTACGAATTCGATGTGTATGTTTCTTGCGCTGAATACTTCGAGTGTTCAGCTTTTGCCACCAGTTACGTTGGTCGCAATAATGGGTCTACGGGTCAATGAACTTATGGTGGCAATAACAATTACGACCATTTTTTCAACTATGGCTGCCATCATTGCTGCTAAATGGTATGCGAGGCGAAACAAGCCGACAAAAATGGTTTTACCGGATGGAAGCATTGTTGAAATTGACCAATTAGGCACAATCGACGCACCAATTAAAGGGGAGGAGAAATAATGAACCTGTTAGTATTATTCATTCTACCATTGATTATTGTCGGTATTACGGCATACGGACTTGTAAAGCGCGTTAAGATTTATGAGGAGTTTGTTGTCGGTGCGAAAGATGGTTTTGAAATAGCTGTTCGGATTATTCCCTACTTGGTTGCGATACTTTTTGCTATTGGTATGTTTCGTGCCAGTGGTGCAATGGACTGGATGATTTTGGGACTTAGGCCAGTACTGGGATTTCTTGGGTTTCCCGCGGAGGTCCTTCCAATGGCAATTATTCGTCCATTGACAGGTAGTGGGTCCGTTGGGGTGATGGCCGATATGATTGCGACCTATGGAGAAGATTCCATATTTGTAAAGATGGCAGGAACCATGTTCGGGTCCACAGAAACCACTTTTTACGTAATCGCGGTGTATTTCGGGGCCGTTGGCGTTAGAAAAACCAAATATGCTGTTCAAGCCGGACTTATTGCAGACTTAACCGGGGTAATAATGGCAGTTATCGTTTGTTACTGGCTGTTCGGTTAAACAAAATGACAAATTCAATATTTGCAGGAATTAAAAAGCCCTCATCATTCGCTGAATGATGAGGGCTTTAGCTATATAATTAGAT
>CAZDYD010000072.1:0-11675 GCA_964509715.1 uncultured Chitinophagales bacterium | reverse complement strand
TGACAACGTCCACAACGGTATTGGGACTCGTTCCTTTAAGTTTTGGGTTTGGAACCGGTGGTGAAATCCAGGCTTCATTGGCTCGAGTTGTTATCGGTGGACTGACAGCGTCCACGATGATCACCCTGGTGTTCATACCGGTAGTGTATGTTGCTGCCAACCTCGGACTGGAAAAAATCAAGTCATGGAAAGCGTCCTTCAGCAAGGAAGAGTCCGCAGAACTTGTACTTGAGCGTAGCGGAACAGAATAAAAAAATCGGTTTATCGCCTGACACACTGGTAACTCTTTTGGCTTTTTAACGTATCTTTTTGGTCATGATGAATGACCACTCAATAAAGTTATCCGTTTCTGAGACTGTCAGGCGATTCTTTACCAGATATGACTGGATCTTGGTCGTGTCTGCTATTGCAGGGCTTGTCATTGCAATCATTGGTATTCCCCGTATCGATGTAAGTACCGAACTGAATAACCGGATCAGTCTGGAAGCGTCAATCGAAATTGCTGCCAGTCATCTGGAAAGCCATGGATTCAGCACAGAGAACCTTCACGCCAGATCATTCCTCAGGCGTAACACAACCGCTCTAAATGCCCTACAAGAAGAGTATCCCCGCCATGAAATCCAACGTGCTTACGATACTTATCCCCGGAAAACACTCCCGTATCACTATTATGAGGTCATTTTTAGTGCACCGGATGTGAATAAAATCGGATTTAATGAGCTGGCAGATCTGGTCATGTCGGGAGATGAAGAGCAGGCATTACAGCAGTTGATCAGCGGAGTAGGAAGTTTAGTTACTGTATTCATCGACATGAATGGCCGACCCTTTGAGCTTTTTTTCAGCACAAGTAACATCAATCAACCTTTCCAGATCAATCGCAAAGTATTCCGCGAATCACTAGGTATCGTGTTACCCGATAGCATCGAAACGAGTCAGATCATGTTCAGCTCGTTGTTTCAGGAGTTGGAGAATCAGGATGACCAGGATATCCCCTTTGTTTTAATTAACCGAAATCAGGCCGAACAGATCGCCCGACATCATCTCAAAGGCACACTTTGGGAACAAAGTGGTATCACAAGAGACACGTCCAAAACCATGTCGCTGAACCGTGACAGGGGTACAGTTACCATGGATTTCGTCACAAGTGGGACGGTTTTGAACAGACTTTTGCTAGTGAAAGCAGAAGTTGACGCCATTGGAAATCTTCACAGATTAAGTGCCGAGTATGTTCGTGAGGACATGACCTCAGTGAGATCATCCAGAGAACGGGTGACATCCAACACAGGCGCCTTCTTGCTAGTCACACTCGTAGTACTCGCGGTCATTGTTTTGCTTCGGAGATTCAGCCGCGGATTGATAGATGCCCAGCCATCCCGATTTGATGCACTTGTCGGTGCTATTGCATTAAGTATCTTTTTGATGTTGAACGCGACCAGTTTTTTTGCCCGTGGAGAACCGGTGGGCATGATGCAGTTGGTGGGTCCCCTGTTCGGAATTCTTTTTGGAACGTTGGGTGGGTGGATACTTTTATTTGTGATTTCGGTATATGCCTCATCCCTATCACAGGAGGTTTGGCCCCAAAAACTCAAGCAACTCAATCTGATCCGTAAAGGCTATTTGATCAACCAACCGGTTGGAATGACCCTGATACGTGGAGTGCTATACGGTTTGGCTATGACCGGTGCGCTGGCACTGTATTTTCTCATTGTCCCGGAGAAAGGGATCATCTATACACAATCATATGTTTTTCTATCAGATCAGCATTTGTTTTCAGCCGTGTTGACCCTGGCGTCTGGAATTTTTTCGTTGATGCTGATTATGTTCATCCTGTTGCTCGGAGTAGCAGCATTGGTATATCGTAAATTCCAGAAAGGTTGGATCACGATAGCTACCATAACCATTTTGTGGGCGGTTTCCGGATTTATCCCTGTTGACGCGATAGAGCTTGTGTACACTATTCCCGCGCTATTATTGGTCGGAGGTACCATTGGATTCATCTTCTGGCGACACGGACCGATTCTTGCCATCATCAGTTTTTTGGTGTTGGATATCATGTGGAATGTAATAGCTGGGTTGAGTATCAGTCATAGTCCGGATTTATGGAACAATGTTTTCTTGTTATTTTTCGTCATCGGATTGATTTCAACTGGTTTTTGGGGACTTCAAACGAATGTCACCAGTGAAGAATTACCTGATTATACACCACCATATCTCATCGAAATCGCAAATCGCGAGAGGATGGTTCAGGAGCTCAAGATCGCGCGACAGGTGCAGTTATCATTCTTACCTGAGGCAACTCCAAAGGTTGATGGACTGGAGCTTGCCGCGAATTGCTTTGCTGCCTCGGAAGTCGGTGGGGATTACTATGATTTCCTTACTGGTCCGGATGGAAAACTTGGAGTAGTCATTGGAGATGTAAGTGGCAAGGGAATTCAGGCGGCCTTCTTTATGACCCTCATCAAAGGGTTCACAAAGAGCCTGGCCGACGGCTACAGAGAACCATCGGCGTTTTTGACCCGGATAAACAAATTGTTCTATGAGAACTCAAAACGTGGCACGTTCATATCCATGATATATGGAGTATATGACAGAACAAGAAGCTCCTTCAGATTCGCCAGAGCCGGGCATAATCCGCTCATCCTTGTGCGTGCGTCATCCGGAACGGTAAAAATGGTCGATTCGAAGGGACTGGCCATCGGGATGATCAATGATGAAAGATTTGGTAAAACCCTGGAATGTCCCGAACTGGAGCTTGATAAGGGAGACATCGTCATTTTATACACCGATGGGTATACAGAAGCAATGAATTACCGTCACCAGTTATATGGCGACAACAGACTTCTGGAAACCGTCAGGCTAAACATGGACAAAAGTGCAAGGGGCATGCTTGATTCCATCAATAATGATGTTAAACGATTTATCGGTGATCATGCTCAGTCGGATGACATGACCATGGTAGTGATGAAAGTAGTCTAAGCATGAGTCAACCGTGTTGCATCTCAGTTAGTGCAATCGAATATCAACAAGGTGATAAATTGACATAATCTCTACTTGTCATCTGATGCAAATAGTCTTATTTTTGGAGTCTGTACCGGAAATACAAGTAACGTTACTTGTAGTAAAAAACACGGGCCCATAGCTCAGCGGTTAGAGCAGTCGACTCATAATCGATTGGTCGGGGGTTCAAATCCCTCTGGGCCCACAAGAACAACGAAGCCCTTCAGCAATGCTGGAGGGCTTTTTTTATAAGACAATTTAGTTATTTTCAGTAAAACAAGTGCTTTAGAGTCGAGTCTGTTGTGATACCAAATCCAATTATTAGAATAATTTAATATCTCGCCACGGTTCTGTATTAATTCATCACAATTATTAGAATACTATTAGAAATACAATAGATGATGTAAACTAGTCATGTAAATGTTTATCATATAACTGTTGTTTCCTGAGGTACAGAACATCTTTTAAACGTTCAAATTTGTTGCTGAGGCGAAAGATTTAATATAAATGACGTGTAGGTAGGTGCAAAGTCACCGACGCATTGACATGTTCTTGAATTACGATATGAGTTGGAAAGATATACAAATAGCATTCGGGCAAATCAAGAGTATAATTAAAATGCTGTTGGTCTCTGTGAGGTATCGTAAGGACTTTTTGATCATCGAGACCTATTCTTACAACGAAGCCAAGAAAATTGGTGATTTCACGTTCAAACCCAAGGTTTTCTTCTTTCTTGCTGGCTTCACCGGGGTCATTATTTCAGCTATCACGATAGCTATTCTGTATTTCAGTCCCATCGGATATGTTGTCCTGAGCCACCAGAAGCACCCCATGGAAGACGACCTCATCCAAATTGCCCAGAGATTACAGGCTGTTACCGACTCCTTGAATGCAAATAGCATGCAATTTGAAGACCTCAAAAATGTGATCCGATCTAACGCCAACTCTCCTCTTGCCGTGAGCGACGGATTCGAACAGCTCCAAAGACGGGTTCTGGATGTTCATACCAATAATCATGACGAGGGACCACTGGCTTCTGTTTCACATAACTATTCAAATGATCAGTTCGTGCTTCAACACGCATACACTGAATATTTTATGGCACGTGACTCCTCTTTTTCTTTTTATTCAACACCATCAATTGAGGATACCGAACCATCCATATTGCAAATTCGAACTCGTTTGGGCATATTCCCTGTAGGTTTGGGAACATTTATCATGTACTAACATCAGTTCTTGCAATCTTTTGATCTACACCATCACTTTTAAGCAATTTATATAAGGAATCAATCATGTTCAGTGGAAAAAACAACGATACACAACAAAGAGGTAATGACGGACCAAAGTCTCTCCCAAACATTGATGATCTGAAAGCACATCTTAAGGAAAAAACGTCTAACGGAAACGAAACCTCACCGGTTTATCTGATCAGTGAAGGAACTACTGTAATCGGAGATATCATTTCTGAACATGGTATCAGAATTTCAGGTAAGGTGAAGGGGACCGTTAAATCAAACGGGAAGTGTATTATCGCTTCTACTGCGGAAGTTGAGGGCGATGTAAATGCATTGGATGCCGACATTTCCGGCTATGTAAGTGGAGAGATCGTAGTAACCAACAAACTTGTCCTGCGTGATACCGCTAAAATCGTTGGCAAAGTAACTACTTCTATTCTAAACGTAGAAGATGGCGCCAAACTATCAGGTACCTGTGAAATGAAAATGGATGACGTTGTAAAGAGACAACCACAACGCCCTTCCGATTTAAGTAACAAGTCAGAGTCCTCTACTGAGGCTCCAAAAAATTAGCTCCAAATAGTAATGCAGAATTCCTGAAGTATCAGGGGTTCTGTGTTGCTGTTTCTGAAATTAAACTCACGTATATGCACCGGTTGGTGTCATTACGTGAGTTTTTTTATAGGTATCAATCATGCGAACTTTCTGAATCTCATGATTGCTGCTCCAAGTACAACGATTCCCATGCCGCCGAGGACAACTATGGACTTCCATACATGTTCTAATCCTGCACCGGTGAGCATCACCCTCCGCATCAAATCAATGTACCATGCCATTGGATTTACCAAGGTCAATTGTTGCGCCCACAATGGCATACTGTCGATAGGTGTGAATAATCCACCCATCAGTATGAAAAGGACCATGATAAACCAAGTGATGAACATCGCCTGTTGTTGAGTATCACTTATCGTCGAAACAAAGAGCCCAAGTCCCAGCACTACTACCATAAACACTCCTGCAGATCCGAGTATCAGTAGGATGCTGCCCTGTGATAACAGATTGAATACCACAGCTGCAACTGTCAACCCGAAGATCAACTCCAATAACGCAATAATCCAAAATGGGAGCAATTTTCCAGCAATGAACACCCAGCGTGTAATTGGAGTCACATTGAGCTGCTCCATCGTGCCGATTTCTCGTTCTCTAACGACGTTCATTCCAGAAAGAAATCCACCGATCATACTTACCAATACAACAAGTATTCCCGGGACCATGAAGGGGATGTAATCTAACGTCGGATTATACCAGTGCGACCAAGTGATACGTAAGCCCCCTTTCCCCATGTTTGATGGTGTGATATCAACGATTGGCTTTACAGAGGAGATATCAAGCTCGGTAAGTAGTCTCGTTATGTATTGTTGCGATATCCCGGCAGCATACCCATCCACGGCGTCGATCATGACCTGTACGTTCGATGAACCTAACAGCATGAGATCTTTCTCCATCCCGGCGGGGAGTACAACTATTGCCTTCACCTTATTCCGATCCATCGCATTGATCGCGTTCGAAGTTGAAGTACCAATTTCATGTACTTCAAAAAAATCTGACGCTGACATGGAGGAGATTATGTGCCTACTTAGTTGCGTTCTGTCCTGATCTACAATGTGGATGGGAATAGATTTAAGTTCAAAAGTAGCCGCATTGGCCAAAATCAACAATTGAATGATTGGCATGACAAAAAGAATCGGCAACATCATCTTGTTCCTGAAAATCTGCAGGAATTCTTTTTTTAGCATGAAGTACAGCATTCTCATACATCACTCCAATCTGATTTGAAATTTTCGTGCACTAACAGCCACCAAAACGATCAGCATCCCGATCAGTATGAGAGTTTCATTCCAAAGAATACCTATACTACTACCCTTGAGCATAATCCCTTTGACGATGACAAGGAACCATCTTGCGGGGACAATATTACTGAAGATTTCTAGTGGGTATGGCATATTTTCGACCGCAAAAATGAATCCGGATAACAAGATTGTTGGAAGTAGAAGTCCGGCAAGGGCAATCATCATTGCAACCTGTTGGGAATTTGTAATGGTAGAGATCAAAATTCCCAGGCACAGTGCCACAAGGGTAAAAAGTCCGGCTTGTAGAAAGAAATGAATATAGCTTCCGGCAAATGGTACTTCGAATATAAATTGTGCGGTTAATAGAACGGTTACAACATTTATCAGTGACAAAATAAGATAGGGTAAAACTTTCCCGAGTATGATGACCAGAGGTGATAATGGTGAAGCCAGCAGGACTTCCATTGTACCAGTTTCTTTTTCTCGCGTTATAGCGATGGATGTCATCAATGTGGAAACCAACATCAAAATGATCGCAATGAGTCCGGGGACAAATAAATTAGCACTGCGTAAAGCCGGGTTATACACCATCCGCACCTCAGGTATAAGTCCTGACGGTTGTGATGGTGATGTATCTCTTATTATAGCCATCACATAACTCTGGGCCAATTGAGCCATATTCGGATTGGATGCATCGGTAATGATTTGAATTTCAGAAATACCATAACGATGGCGTTCTCTTTCAAAACCACTACCTATAACAAGAACCAAACGACTGGTCCCAGATCGGAATATATCTTCAATCTGATCGGGGTGATCCAACCAGGCCGTTACATCGAAATATCCCGAAGCGGCGATTTTATCGGTGATCAGACTTGACTGTTCGTCCCGTGATTGATCTAATATGGCGATACCTGTGTAGTTGAGCTCATTGCGAATGGCGTATCCAAAAATAATCAGCTGCGCCAATGGCATCCCAAAAAGTATGATCATCGTACGTCGATCTCTGAGGATGTGCAAAAATTCCTTTCGGATGAAACCATAGAAAGCGTTCATAGGTCACTCCTTTTGGCACTTCGAGCAAGCTTCACAAAAACCTCATCCATAGAATCTGATCTGAACTGGTTTTTTAAGTTCTGAGGTGAGTCCAGGGCGATGATTTGTCCATCAACCATGATGGAAACACGGTCACAATATTCAGCCTCATCCATGTAATGCGTTGTGACAAAAATGGTTGTCCCCCGATCGGCTTCTTTATACATCTTGTCCCAAAACTGTCTGCGGGTTATGGGATCGACCCCACCAGTGGGTTCATCCAGAAAGACAACCTCCGGACCGTGCAAAAGTGCTGTGCTGAATGCCAGTTTCTGTTTCCATCCTAAGGGGAGTTCTCGAACAAGTGTTCGACGCATATGCATCATTTCAAGTTCTTGAAGAACCAAATTCATCTGAGTTTCTATCTGGTAATCGGTCAATCCATAGATACCTCCGAAAAACTCAATGTTCTCACTGACTGTAAGATCTTCATACAGCGAAAAGCGTTGTGACATATAGCCGATGCGCTTTTTGACTTGCTCGGGATGCTGGGTCACTTTGAATCCCGCGACGATCGCTTCACCAGATGATGGTTCCAAAAGTCCGGTGATCATACGCATGGCTGTGGTTTTACCTGCACCATTCGCACCTATGAAACCAAATATTTCACCCCTGTAGACATCAAGATTAATGGAATCTACAGCCGTGAATGTTCCGAACTGTTTTGTCAGATTGTTGACCGATATGACCACTTCACCTGTCATTTACAGCCTCCGTTGTATTCAATGAGCCTGCCAGTGATAAAAATACATCCTCTACAGATGGATCTATTCGTGCGACTTGGGCATCTATACCCTGTTGTTTCAGAAAGAGCTCAATATTGATATCGCTTCTGTCAACGGTTACATGGATCTTATCGCCGAATGGATAGACTGTGATCAAGTCGGGATGACTGCGTAAAGTCGTCAATGTTTGGTACTTCCGATCAGTTTTCACAGCTAAAAGTATCCAGGGATAATTCAATTTGATTTCGGCGGGGGTGTTCACTTGTAGCATTTGTCCATCAAGCATCATGGCTATCCTATCGCATCGGGCGGCTTCGTCCATGTATGGAGTTGAGACAAGTATGGTTATTCCCTGAGCTTTAAGCTTGACGAGCATATCCCAGAACTCACGTCTGGAAACCGCATCCACACCAGTGGTGGGTTCATCCAGGAACAATATTTCAGGACGATGGATCAATGCACAGGAGAGAGCAAGTTTCTGTTTCATCCCACCCGATAGATTACCGGCGCGACGATGTTCGAATGGTTCGATGTGAGAGTATATGTCCTTGATTAGATCATAATTTTGATGGACAGTTGTGCCGAATATCGATGCAAAGAAATCAAGGTTTTCGCGAACAGTGAGGTCTGGGTACAGTGAGAATCGACCGGGCATATAGCCGATTTTTTTT
The DNA here is from genome assembly GCA_964509715.1 of uncultured Chitinophagales bacterium. Lineage (GTDB taxonomy): Bacteria > Bacteroidota > Rhodothermia > Balneolales > HLUCCA01 > UBA11400. Next base: position 3,102 of record CAZDYD010000072.1, on the reverse strand, counting down.
CTTAACTGTTTGTAGTCTAAAACTGGATCAAGTCCGAGTACATTGACCGTTCCTTTGTCGGGTAGCAGTAAAGAAGCCAAAATCCGGATCAGAGTAGTCTTTCCGGCGCCATCGGGACCGATTAAACCAAATAACTCACCATGCCTGACATCAAATGAACAATGTTTTAAAGCATGTACGCTTCCATATGATTTATGTAACTCAGTTGATGATATGGCAAAAGATTCCATAGGTCCTCTGATTACATTTCAAGAGTCAATTCACCGGGCATTCCGATTTTCAGATGTCCATCATTGATTACATCCACTTTTATGGCATAGACCAGGTTTACACGGTCTTCTCGAGTTTGAATGGTTCTTGGGGTGAATTCGGCACGAGGTGATATCCAGGTCACGATACCCTCATAGGATCGGAACTGGTTTTCGGATCCTACCTGATGATCTACTTTTACAGTCACTTTTTGACCGATCATGATATTTGAATATTGTCCGGCATCCAGGAATGCTCGCAAAGTCATGGTCTCAAGGTTGGCCAAACGAAGTAAGGGTTTCCCAGGTGTAACCAGCTCACCCTGTTCCACATAGGTTGCCAATACTGTACCTTTTATCGGTGAAAGAATAATTGTTTTCCGAAGTTCATCCTGAATGAGATTGTACTGGGCGGTGAAAACTCCGGCTTCCGCCTGAATGTTGGTTTTTTGGGTTTGAGTCGACTCTAAATGACGACGCAACACTCTGAGCTGACCATCAATATCATCAAGCTGTTTTTGGGTAGCTGCACCATTTTCATACATGGAAACGATTCGGTCATATTCACGTTGTGCAACGGATAATTGCTCGCGGATAATGTTGATCTGAGCTTCTACCGAGTTTGTTTTTGTATCCAATACCAACATCTGTGCCTTCAGGTGAGCCAACCTGAGATGTATGGATGTTGTGTCTACCCTACCGATAAAGTCATTAGTTTCGAGCATCATACCCTGGTTGACATCCCATTCCAGCAGGCGTCCGGCCGATTCTGATGAGACAACGACTTCGGTGGCTTCAAAATTTCCATAGGCATCAGGTGCCATTCGATCTGGAGCACAGGCACTGAGCATAAGAAGAATGACGATTGAAAAGTGCATTGCTTTCATTTAATTCTCCGGATTATAATTGAGCGTTTTTAAAAGAGTGGTGTGTTTCAGAAGATCCACTTGCCTGATTTTTTGATGTAGTTTAGCCTGATGAGTAGCATTAAACTCAATCAGATATTCGGTGGAGGTGATTGTCCCATGTAACAACTGATTCTCGTAGGTGTTCAACACTTTTGACCGCATTTCGATGATTTCATCATCAAGTGACAGTTGGTCCTGTATCGCACTGATCCGGGATCGTAACGTGGCATCTTTAATCGACTGAGCTTGCAAGAAGATTCCTTTTTGATCATTGATCGTTTTTATGTTCAAATCAATTATTTGTTTTTCCCTTCGCGTATTTCCCCAGTCCCATACTCTCCACCTACCTTGCACACCAACCACATAGAAAGGTCTGATCTCATCATTGAAAATATCCGGTCCGGGTCGACCAACTGATAATTGTCCAAAGGCTGATATCCTGGGCATACGTGTGGCATTGAGCATATGCTGCTTGGCTCGGAGCAACTCCTGTTGATCTGAAAGATATTGTAGTTCTGGACGTTGTTGAGTTTGTGGAATTTCCTCAGCAATTAAAACTTCATTTCCTGAAAAGTCATATCCTGTGAGGATCGCCAAAATGTTGTATGCTTGATTTCGCAGACGGACAAGTTCAACTGTTGATTGTCGAATCCGTAGCTGCTCAAGTTTGATGAGATCTACCTGAGTTGTCAGTACTACACCGGCGGTTGATCGAATTTCCAGTTGGCTGATACGCTCCGAAAGTTCAGCATCGAGTAAATACATCGATTCAAGCCGGTAATTCAATATAAGAATGGAGAAAAAGACCTCGTTGACCTGATCCTTTATCTGGTAAACTTCTGCAGAAATTCTACTTTGATCAGCAGTCATGGACTTTTGAAGTAGGTCTTTCTGTCCCCGGGACATACCACCATCCCAGATTACCTGCTGCATGTCGAGCGACACTGAAAACCGTTCATGTGGTTGTGACGGAATTGAGAATCCAGGGACAGCGAATGGGATAGCTGTTACTTCACTATGGTACTGAGCTGTTGCGTTCAAATGGATTTCAGGCAGCCAAACCGTGACCAGTTGATCCATTTTGAGATCGTTGACTTGTACTGTACGCTGGGATTCGGCTGACATCGGCCATTGCTTAGTCGCCATGTCATGTAATTGCTGTAAACTGACTGTGTCGGATGGAACAACAGTGTACAGATTAGCAAATAGGAGTAGATTAAGTGCAATGAATACGTTCATAGTTCCCTCATGGTCTGAGCATTGAAAAAAATGCGTTTACGATCTCAACTCTTCTATCATTGATGAATACCTGATATGCATCATCATCAAGGCCAAACGCCATCGTAAGCATGGGTCGGGCTACAAAGGGGAAGACCATCATGGACAACAAGCTTACGAGCAATTGTCGTGGATCCGTTTTTCGATATCTACCTTCTGACATGCCTTGTTCCAGTTGACTCACAAAAGTGGAGGTACGTAATGCATTACTTGAGGAGACCAACGAAATGAGACGTTCCGGATTCCTGTTCAGTTCATGCAGGACAAATCCGGGGATGTAGGGATTAGCTAACATGGTGTCCAGATATTGATTTACGAGTACGGGCACTTTTACTTCAACCGGATCTGTTGAAACAATGATATGCATTATGGGTGCCATGTTTTTCAAGAATGCCTCTCTGAATACGGCTTCGAAAAGTTTGTCCTTGTTCCTGAAATAATAATGAAGCATAGCCTTATTGATACCCGCTTCGTCTGCGATCTCCTGCATCCTCGCCCCATCGAACCCTGATCTCTGAAATACTTTTCGGGCGGCTTCGATGATTAATTTCTCTGTTTCTGACATAGTTTCAGTAAACATGTGCAAATAACTCCAAATCCAATATTTAATAACTATCCAATTAGTTTAACCAAATGTATTAACCATTTGGTTAATTGTCAATACAAAA
>CAZDYD010000071.1:0-12035 GCA_964509715.1 uncultured Chitinophagales bacterium | reverse complement strand
TGATGATGCCAATGGTTCCAGAATCATATCAACGACTTCATATCCTGCGCGCTCCACACAACGGTGCAGGTTTTTTACCGCTGATACAAGCCCTGTAATGATATGCACTTCTGCCTCCATACGCATCCCACTCATTCCAACCGGATCGGAAATTCCATCCTGTCCGTCGACAATGAATTCCTGCGGAATTACATGCAGAATCCTGTAATCGGATGGGAGGGCGATGTTCTGACAGTCCAATAGCAACCTGTTCACATCTTCCATCTTGATCTCATTATCTCGATTGTTGATGGTGATGACGCCTTTACTGCGAAGGCTACGGATGTGGTCTCCTGCGATACCCACATTCACAGCTCTTACCTGTATTCCGGATGCCAGTTCAGCCTGTTGCACAGCAGATTTGATCGCACTGACAGTTTTGTCAATATTCACTATAACACCACGGTTCAAACCGTCGCTGGGTGCTTTCCCGATTCCGAGAATGTTTATGTTATTGTTGTCTGTAATGGAAGCCACAACAGCACAGACCTTTGTGGTTCCAATATCGAGTCCTACTAATATTCGCTCACTCATGATCGTTTTCTTTGGTGTTATAGATGCTAACTTTTTAAGATTCTCGTGTCACGACCTGATCATTATATCTCAGGTCGATGGATGTAAAAGATGATGCCCCACGTACCGCAATGACCTGGGTATAAAACAAATTCCAGTTTCTGATGCCTTCCGCCAGATTGATTGATCCAAAAACTATGCGGATTCCATTCTCGGTACTCAGTGCTACAATTCCTTCGTCCTTTGTCCAGGCAATCTCAGAAATGGTTGACGCAGCAACGGGATCTTGCATGGCCAATAGCAGGAAATCACGGATGTCACCAAATGCCTCTGATTTCAGCGTGTCGGATATAGTAAGGTGAGGAAGTCCGTATACCAAAGGAACATCGACAAGCTTACCTGTAATTAATGGAAGTACAATGCCATCAGCATCGAAGTATCGTTTGGTGGTGCCATTGATCATCAACCCAATAGGAAGCCGCTCAGTAACATGGATGTCCATTTTACCTGACGGGCGTTTTCGCAGCATGGCTTCTTTGACATAGGGAAGTCTTTCGACACGTTGGATGGTTTCAATAAAGGAAATGCTGTCAGGGGATATGTTCACTGGGATTGCGGCAATAGATAGAATCTGAGCCGATTCAGTGAAGTGATTTCCGCTTACTTCCACACTCTTGATCTGTGCCATTGTATTGAAATAATACCCCAGCGAAATGCCTCCACCGATGGAAAACAATAAAATGACAGCAAAAAATAAGCCGCCTTTAGAGTTGATCCTGCGTCCTCCAGGTTTTCCGTTCATGGTCATGTTTAGATCCCTTGCATCAGGACTACTGTTCCAGAGCATCATAATGATCTCCATTCTGACGATCCCGTCATTAATGTGATGAATTCTTCCCCCGACTTATAAATATCGCCGGCACCCATAGTGATTACGATGTCGCCGGGCAATACGATTTCTTTCAGGCGCATTGACAAATCTGATGTTTTCTGCACATAGTGTACTGCCTTATGCCCGAATGAAGATGCATCCAGTGCGATCAGATTCCCGTTTACACCTTCAATAGGTTGTTCTCGCGAGGGATACACATCTGTTACTACCAGGAGATCAGCATCAAAAAATGACATGCCAAATTCCTCGTGTAATTGTTGAGTCCTCGAGTACAGATGCGGCTGAAATACCGCAACGATTCTTCGGTCAGGCCATCCTTTACGTGCAGCCTGAAGGGTGGCTTTGACTTCTGTTGGATGGTGAGCATAATCATCTACTACCATCAGATCCGGTGATTCGTACTTGATTTGGAACCTTCTGAATACACCGGAGAAACGTGCAATGCCCTGACGGATATGTTCAAAGTCCATTCCCAATTCAAGTCCAACCCCAATTGCTGCAAGAGCATTCTTTACATTATGCTCGCCAGGCGCGTTCAGTGTCACTGATCCCAGTACATTGTTACCGAACACAGCCGTGAAGCTGGTCATCATGGCAGAACTTTCAATTTTTGTAGCTCTGAGCGTGGCTTGTGGTGTTAGACCGTAGGTTAAAATTCGTTTTTTGATTCTTGGGATGATGCTTCTGACGTTTGAGTCATCCAAACACACGATCGCTACGCCATAGAATGGGATTTTGTTCGCGAACTCGATAAACGCCTCTTTGATATCATCTTCATCACGATAGATGTCGAGGTGTTCAATATCAATGTTCGTAATGACAGTGATGGATGGCGATAATTTCAGGAAGGTTCTGTCATACTCGTCGGCTTCTACTATGAAAATATCACCTTTGCCAACAACAGCATTCGTTTTGTCAAAGCTATGGACTCTGCCACCCACGACAATGGTTGGATCAAAAGCACCAGATTGAACCACGAGGCCGGTCATTGTGGTTGTGGTTGTTTTTCCATGTGTTCCAGCGATAGCGATCCCATATTTCATACGCATCAGTTCTGAGAGCATTTCAGAACGTTTGATCACAGGAATCTTCTTCTCGAGTGCGGCTCGTGTCTCGACGTTGTCCTCAGCACGTACGGCCGATGTGTACACTACTACATCAGCGCCCTCAATATTCTCAGCCCGATGTCCTTTATAAATTGTGGCACCCAGTTTCTCCAATCGTTCTGTTGTCTCGCTGAGCGCGCCATCTGAACCAGATACTTTGAACCCTCTCAACAACAGGATTTCTGCCATGCCGCTCATACCGATTCCACCGATACCAACCATGTGCAGATGTTTGGTAGCTCCGAAAAGAGGTTGTGATTGGATTCGAGTAGACATGTTAACTGGCTTTACTGAGTGATTCATTGATAATCTGATCGGCGATATCGTTTGCTGCATTCGGCATGGATAATGCCTTTGCTCGCTCGCTCATATCGTTAAGTTTATTTTCATCGAGTAGTAAGGAGGCTATTGTTCTTCCAAGCTCGTTTTCAAGATTCTGGTCTTCGATCATAACTGCAGCGCCGTTTTTTACGACTGAATTTGCGTTATGTCGTTGGTGATCCCCTGCCACATGTGGAGATGGGACGAGGATGGAAGGTTTTCCGAGTACCAAAAGTTCTGCAATAGTACCGGCACCTGCTCTACAAATGACAAGATCGCTGATGGCGTACACGTCTGGCATGGAATCTATGAAGGCAGTAAGACGTAGATCCGGGAATCTGGAGGTGTCCACACGGGTACTGATTTCACCAAGGTATCGCTTACCACACTGCCATATGATCTGTAAATGCAGTTCATTATGCAGATACTCTAAATTCCTTATCATAGCCTGATTCATTGCTGCAGCACCACCACTACCACCCATAATGAGTATGGTTTTGCGCTTTGGACTGAAATCATATTTCTGCGCAGCCAGCAATTTATTGCCAGATCCAATGTCAGAGCGTACCGGATTACCCAACAAATGTACTTTTTTGATCGGGAAATACTCTGCAGCCTCAGAGAATGCCGTAAATATGAGGCTTGCCTTTTTACCTAAGATTCTGTTGGTTACCCCGGGATAACTGTTCTGCTCCTGTAGGACCAATGTGCGTCCCATCAAGGTTGCCATACGACCTACAGGTCCTGACACATATCCACCGCAGCACACCACCACATCAGGTTTGATTTTTTTGATAATGAGAAAACTCTGTACGAGTGCTGTTAGGAGTTTGATCGGAAACAGAAAATTCTTCAATGTTAACTTGCGATGGAATCCGCTGATCCAGATAGGGTGGATTGCATACCCCGCTCTTGGAACCACATCCCATTCAAGGTGATCACGTGTTCCGGCAAAATGAATGTCCACATCACCCAGCCTATGCTTTAATGCATCAGCTATCGCAATAGCAGGGAAGACATGTCCTCCAGTGCCACCAGCTGCCACCAATACGCTATATGTATTGCTAATTTGCATTAAAACTGAATTTTGGTTGAGTTAGTGTTTTTCTTTGAAATATTCAGGATGACACCGATCATAAATCCCGAAACCAGCATACTCGTACCGCCATAGCTTACGAATGGCATCGGAAGACCTGTGACCGGGAAAAGTCCGGTCGCCACGGCTGCGTTTACAAAACCATACAGCACAAAGGTTAGGGTGAAAATCGTCGCCATAAGTTGTGCCGATATCGTTGCTGCCTTTCTCGCTACATGAACTATTCCCCGAATAAGAACTACAGTAAATAAAATCAGTACGATACCAGCGCCAAGCAGTCCATATTCCTCAGCTATGATAGCGTATATGAAATCATTGTATGGAGCTGGAAGGAAGTCACGTTGCGCGGATTTCCCCATTCCAACCCCGAGAAGTTGTCCGCGGGCTATTGCTATGTGAGCCTGTTGAGACTGATATCCCGCACCAGCATCCAATTGAGTGCTATTGATATGGATCACCTGATCCATGTAATTCGTAATACGCGACATCCTTGCATCAGAAGCCGATACCAGTGTTACAGCACCAAGCATACCTATGACTATCATCGACCCCAGACTCATTTTGCTTACACCACCCATGAACATCAGAATGAACGCTAATCCCATAAGGACACCTGATGTCGAGAAATCCTCAATCCCGATCAATGCACAGGTGATGGTGATATAAACCATCATTGGGACAAAAGACTTGCTGAACGACTTGATGGTGCCATTCATGATTTTTCGCTCAATCAGCACCACTAAATGTGTTAATAATGCAACGATTGCCAATGATGAAGGCTGAAATGAGAATCCACCCAGATTGATAAACCTTTTTGCTCCCCATACTTCGGTTCCATATATCGCAACGAAAATTAACAGCGACCAGCTCAAAAGCACCATAGGCAGACTCAATTTCATCACGATTCGATAGTTCACTTTCGAAAAAATGACCATGATGAAAAAGGCGATCATTACTTTGATCAAATGGCTGAAAAGCATGCTGTGAGCCGTTGTGCTTTTTAGTTCGGCGAAGTATGCAACCGACGAGAAAACAGCTAAAAGCCCAAAAATAGACAGAGCAATAACACTGACCAAAATCCAGCGGTCGCTGTATCCGGACTTACCCGAAATCTCATCGCCGGTCTGGTCGACGATGAGCTTCTTGGGATCTGTTATTGGTGGGAATATCATGAGAGGGACTAATTAAAGCTGATGTACAAATTTTTTGAATTCAGAACCACGGTGCTCGTAGTTCTCAAACATATCGAATGAAGCACACGCCGGACTCAGAAGCACTGTTTCACCGCGTTTTGCCATTTTTTTGGCCGTTTGGATGGCATCCTCCATCGATTCAGATTCGATCAGATAAGGGACATGGTCCTGCAGCTGGGACTTAATTGCCGGTCTGCCCTCACCGATAGCTATAATGGTGTGCACCTTTTGCTTGATCTGATCGATCAACTCAGAGTAATCGTTACCCTTGTCGCGACCGCCAAGAATCAAGACCACTGGTACTTTCATGCTTTCCAAAGCATACCATACAGCGTTTACGTTGGTGGCCTTACTATCATTCACGAACCGAATACCGTCCACTTCGCGAACAAATTCGAGTCGATGTTCAACACCTTCGAACTTCATGAGACTATCGCGAATGGAATCAATACGAATCTCGGCTGCACGTGCTGCTAAAGCCGTTGCCAATCCGTTATGAAGATTATGTCGTCCTTTTAATCCGATCTCTTCAATATGCATTAGATACTCCTCTTGGTTTCCGGTGTTGAAAAAAATTTCATTGTTCCTCACAAAGATGCCTGCTTCAACTTCAGTGGTCGATGAAAACGTCCATAAAAGTGGACGATCTGAGCGATTGAAAGTCGAATCGAGCCATTTTTTTATGACCTGGTCTTCGTTCCAGTATATGAATACGTCACTGGATCGTTGGTTCATACCTATGCGCATTTTGGATTGTGCATAGTTGTCAAAATTGTATTTATATCGGTTCAGATGGTCTGGTGTAATGTTCAACAGCAAACTGATTTTTGGCCTGAATCCCGAGATATGATCTAATTGAAAGCTACTGACCTCAAGAATGGTCCAATTGGATGCCGTTTTTTCTCTGACCATGTCGGCATATGCCACACCGATATTTCCACCCACATCAGCGCTCAAGCCAGCTGTTTTCCATACATGCCCGATCCAGGAGGTAACAGTTGTTTTACCATTGCTTCCGGTTATAGCAACAATTGGTTTATCAGAAAACCAGGAAGAAATTTCGATTTCGGAGTAGACGCCTCTTTCTGGCGTGTTATAATGATGTACAATCGGTGCTTCATCAGGGACACCTGGACTCACCACGGCAAAATCAGCAATTTTTGCTAACTCTGTATGTCCGCCATCCTCGTAACTGATCCCTGCAACACGCAATGACTCCTTCGCGGACTCCGATATATTTCCCGCGTCGGTCACGAATACATTCGCGTGCATATCCTTGAGCAGGCGTGCCGCCGCCACTCCGCTTTTAGCAGCCCCGATTACTACGATATTTTTGCCCCTGACGTCGATCATCGGAGTTTTAGAGTTATGATTGTGAATATGGCAAGGAGGATGGCAATGATCCAGAAACGCACTACTATTTTGGGTTCGGCCCATCCTTTTTTCTCAAAATGATGGTGGATAGGGGCCATCAGGAATAGTCTTTGACCTTCCCCTCGTGTATGTTTTGTGAATTTGAACCATGATGTCTGCATAATTACAGACAAGGTTTCGATAAAGAAAACACCGCATAAGACAGGTAATAACAATTCTTTGTGAACCATCAGCGCAAGGGCTGCAATGGTTCCACCAAGTGCCAGGGATCCGGTGTCACCCATAAAAACTTCTGCAGGGTAGGTGTTGTACCAAAGGAACCCAAAACATGCTCCGACGAGTGCAGAGCTGAAGACAGTTAGCTCACCGGTGCCGGGCAAATACATAATATCCAGGAATACGGAAAAGTCGACCCTGCCCGAGACATACGCCAAAATGCCAAGTGCTACTGCTGCAATAGCGGATGTTCCGGCTGCGAGTCCATCGAGTCCGTCGGTCAGATTTACGGCATTGCTCACGCCGGTAATCACAAATATTACAAGTGGGAAATAGAATATCCATCCCAGCGACTCTCCCCAGAAGGCGTAATCGATATTTGTGTCCTTCATGAAGGGGACCGTACTGAGGGTGTTATATGAGTCAAAATCCGGATGGAAATACAGAAATGATGCAACAACGAGCCCCACGGAGATCTGTCCGGCGATTTTTAGTCTGCCCATAAGACCGCGTTTGTCTTTTTTGATAATCTTTAAATAATCGTCGACGAACCCAACTGCACCAAGTGAAACCATCACAAATACGATTGGAATCATGTATGGACTGGTTGGCGTCATCCAAAGAAGTGCTGGCACCACTGTACTCAGAATTATGATGAGTCCGCCCATGCTTGGAGTGCCCGCTTTTGACAGGTGATTGTCCAAACCGATGTCTGTGCGAATCGTTTCACCCAATTGCATACGCTGCAACCACCGGATGATTCTTTTTCCGAATACCAGACTCATGAACAAGGCTGTAACAGCTGCCAAAGCACTTCGAACAGTCAGGTAACTGAATACACCAAATCCAGGCGGTTCAAATGTTTGCTCAATAAGATCAAGTAACCAGTATAACATCAGTGCACTCCTTTCATGCCATGCGATCGGGCACGATCTAACAATGCCTGAGAGCTGATTTCGCGATCGTCCAAATGATGCCTAACCCCCTGAATTTCCTGATATGGTTCATGTCCTTTACCGGCGATCAAGATGATCGCATCATTCGGAGCATGTAAAATGGCACGGTTGATCGCTTTTTTTCTGTCTACCTCTTTTACGTAAGGATAATCAGCAGAAAAACCTGTGCAAACTTCATCAACGATAGCTTGTGGATCTTCGAAACGTGGATTGTCGGAGGTAACGATACAATCATCCGAAAATCTTTCGGCAACAGCAGCCATCACGGGTCTTTTTGTACGGTCACGATTGCCACCGCATCCGAATACCGTAATGATTTTCTGTCCAGGTTCGCGGATTCCATTCAGTGTTTGAAGGACATTTTCGAGTGCATTTGGAGTATGCGCATAATCTACAAAAACCGATGGTAGATCAGATTCTGATTCGACCAAAATTCGTTCAAGTCTACCAGCTGCACCACGTGCCTCTGCCAATCCACGAGCTGCATCTTTTGCCGGAACTCCAGCTGCAACGAGAGCGAGAAACGCCTGTGAAACGTTGTATGCATTGAATTCACCTGTCAGGGGAGATTCAATGTAAATACCGTCAAGATTGACCAAAATGCCATTTTTGTCGACCGAGTGGATGTAATAATCCTCCGACTTGAGCGTCAGGTCCCAAATAGTTGCTTTCGTACCCGAAACCATATAAGATCCGTAGCTGTCGTCGATGTTTACTATTGCTGTGGCATGTTCACCCAGACCATCGAACAGTAGTTTTTTGGATGTCGCATACTGTTCCAGAGATTTGTGATAATCCAGATGATCGTGCGTTAGATTCGTAAAAACAGCAACTTCGAAGTCGAGTCCTTTGGCGCGACCCTGATCGAGTGCGTGAGATGATACCTCCATAATGAAGTAACGGCAACCGGCTTCAACGGCTAATTTCATGTCATTTGCAAGTTCGATTGCACCCGGTGTCGTCAGATTACTTGCAAAGGTCTGGTCTGCAATTTGTTTGGATACGGTTCCCAACAATGCAGCCCGATAACCAAGTTGCATCATTACTTGCCATATCAATGTAGTAACCGTCGTTTTACCATTGGTACCGGTGACTCCGATCAAGGTTAGTTTACGTTGTGGATTTTCTGCAAACTCCATGGCCAGAGGGGCAAGAACCTCACGAGTATCTTTACAAACAATCCAAGTCGCGGTTATTTCAGATTCGTTGGACGGATCTTGTGATGCAATGATAACAGAGGCTCCATTTTCCAGTGCTTTGCCTATGTAGTCATGTCCATCCACATCTGTCCCTTTGACGGCAATAAAAGTATCACCTGAGGTGACTTTTCTGGAGTCATCTCTTAATCCACCTGCAATTCCATCAACAGGACCAAATACCCTGAGTGGATTCAATATGTGTATCAATGCTGCTATGGTCATGGTGTCCTCGCGGCTATTGATGTCAATTCACTCATTGAACGTGCCCGACCTCGGAGGGTTACCTCATTGCCAATTCGCAAATGTTCGCCAGCCCTTGGGAACTGAGCAAATACGGTACCAGATCCGATAATATTGGCAGTGAATCCAGCTTCGTTCAATTTTGCTAAAGCCTGTCTCATGCTCATGCCTGATAAATCGGGGACGGGTAGTGTATTTACATCACTGTTCGCTGAGTAGTTGCCCAAAGTGAGTTGAATTCGGGTACCACGTTCTACTGTGTCACCTGCTGTATAATTCTGTCCAAGTACGAGATCACCGCTACCCTGAAAATCCGGACGCAGCCCTACTTCACGAAGTAAACTCTCAGCTCTGTTACGGGTTAGTCCAGCCAGATGTGGGACCTTCCTTTCATTCATGACCATCACACCTTCTACGGTCTCGCGCTGCATGTTCTCATCCATACCCATGATTCGGGATGTGATTCTTCGGAAAATCGGTCCACTGATAAATCCACCGTATATACTTGTTCGAGGTTCATCGATCAGAACCATTACTACATAGCGTGGTTCGGTAGTTGGGTAAAATCCAATGAATGACGCGCGATATCGGGTTCGATACTGTCCATCTATATATTTCTGAGCTGTACCAGTTTTTCCACCAATTGCGATTCCATCGATCCTGGCGAATTCAGCTGTTCCATCCTCTGTCACTACCCCCTCAAAGGCGGGCATCAATGTACGAATGGTCTCCGGCTTGATTGCTCGACGGATGCGGGTCGGACGATTTTTCTCGATTGTATTACCCCGTTCATCAATGATTTCATCAACGATATACGGACGCATGAGGTATCCATCATTGGCAAATGCTCCGTATGCCATAACCATCTGAAGTGGGGTCACCTGCACTTCATAACCAATCGACATCCACGGAAGAGTTACGTTTGACCAGTTGAATGGTCGTTGCATTCTGCCGGACTCTTCACTTGAAAGGTCGATGCCTGTGGTGGATCCGAACCCAAGATTTCTGGCATACTGGTAGAAAGTCTCTTTTTTCAAGCGCATAGCTACCTCAGAGGTAGCAATATTCGATGATTTCTTGATCACATTACTGAAATCCAGTGTCCCGAGTGGATCGTGGTCACGCATAGCCTGCCCATAAATGATTTTAACACCGTTTGATGGGGTCTCGAAAAGCTCATCCATTTTGACCACATTTTGTTCAATTGCAGCAACCGCTGTGACCAGCTTGAAAGTGGATCCCGGTTCGATCATGTCTGAAATAGCAAAATTCCTGCGGTTTTCTGTATCACTGGTAGCCGGGGCATTCGGATTGAATGTTGGATAGTTCACCATTGCCTTGATAGCACCAGTGCGCGGATCCATCACGATCACTGTGCCGTGCTTGGCTCTTGATCGTTCCACCCCGATTCTTAATTCCTCTTCTGCGATTGCCTGAATTTGGGCATCTATTGTAGTCTTTAGGGTATGTCCTTGGACAGGATGGCGGCGTGGAGCCCCTACTATGGCCCTGATTCTTCCAAGACGATCACGTTGAACTTGCTGTTCACCATCCTGACCTCTCAGAACTTTGTCATATTGTGACTCCAGGCCCATCATGCCCCGGATCTCATGATTTACATAACCGATGACGTGGGCTGCAAGTTGATCGTAGTTGTATCGTCTTTTGTACTGTTCTTCGAGGATAACATTTCTTAACCCTAATGCACGCAAGTCGTTGTATGCATCACGTGAGACAGATCTTTCGAGTACAATGTAACGAGACTGTCTTGGGGCTTGTTGGATTTTCTGACGATATGATGCTTCGGATGAACGGGTGTGTTTACCAAGCGTAGTCAGAATTTTACCGATATCCTCAGGACGGGTATTGGGTACGCGAGGATCGATAGCCACGGTATATGAGACATTGTTGCTTACCAGGATACGGCCTCTGGAATCCAGAATATTACCTCTTTGTGCTGGTATGGATACTACATCAATCGCCTGTGCATCAAACAACCCGCGCAGTTCTGCTCCCTCAAACATCTGAATACGCACCATTTGCACACCGATGGCAATCGGTAGCAATAATACCAGTAGTAAGACTACCAGTATGCGCATTTTTGTTTTTTTGACGGAATCAGACATGGTTTGAGTTGTGGATTCGACGATCTCGTGTTATGGGTTTCTGGTTAAAATTCTGTCAGCTGGTCCACCATCGATCAAACCAAGTTGTCTTGATCTAAGGTATACCTCTGCGGGTCCGGTTAAACGCTCATATGTAAGTTGGGTATTTAGCTGGTCGATTCGGACCTGTTCAAACTGAGTTCTAAGTTGGTTCACTTCAGTATGAAGTTGCTGCATATAGAATACATGTGATATGTAAAGGAATCCGAACACACCGAGTATCAACGTGGCAACAATCATTCTGAATGGTGTTATCGATGCGATAGCCTTTCGAATGGCTGCATCTTCACTTGTGATTCCGGGAAGCATTTTTGGATCGCTGAACTTGCCATTGAGCAAAGGTTTTTTTACGCGTTGCCCCATACTTGCCGGTTTTGTTGCAAGTCCGGAGTCCGGGGAATATGGAGTTCCAACCAACATCAGTTTGCCTCCTTTTTATAAGCGATTCTCATTTTCGCGCTTCTGGCACGTGGATTTCTACTGATCTCCTCATCGGATGGGGTGATCATAGCTGGTTTAAAAGGTTCGAGTGGACGAATGTCGTGTCCATAAAAATCCTTTTCAATGATTCCCTCAAGGTTTCCAGATCGCATAAAGTTCTTGACGGGTCGATCTTCGAGCGAGTGGTATGAAATAACCACCAGGCGTCCACCAGGAGCAAGCATTTCTACACTCTTTTTCAGTACCATTTCCAAAACTTCAATCTCTTTGTTTACCTCAATACG
>CAZDYD010000070.1:0-12374 GCA_964509715.1 uncultured Chitinophagales bacterium | reverse complement strand
CTAGTTTCCCTAACCCAGCTCAATTGACCTTATCCATCGATTAGCCAAATAATTCTCAATTTGTTAAAATATAAACTATTTTTCAATCTACTAAGTATTCTGTGACCTATCGAAGTCACGTGTGCTCGTTTTAATACGTCCTCTGCAATGGTTTTTCTGTTAAAAGCAACCGACCAAGCCCAAGTATTAAAGTGTTTATGAACCACAGTTTTAACTCAGAATTAAATCACAGTTCGGCTATTAGATTAGTCGATAGTGTCATATACTTATATAGAGTGTGATAGATTGAATTATAACCTTAAAAAATACGCACTGTAACAACGGTTTCGTGCTGACAGGTGCTGGAGTCGATGTTTTAGCAGAGTTGACATCCCCTGCAGCACAAACCGAAAGCCGTTAGCGGAATAACCTATACACCTTAATGTAAATGAATACCATCTCTGCTGAACAACGATTACAAACCAAAAACATTCTACCAACCGCAATGCGATTGAGGGTTCTTGTTTTTATGGTTGAATCAAATTCAGCGGTGAGTCTTGCCGATCTTGAGAAAGAATTCTCACGGGCAGACCGAACAACATTGTATCGCACCTTAAAAACTTTCCTTGAACATGGTTTGGTGCATCAAATCAACGATGCGAGCGGAACCGCAAAATATGCTCTTTGTGCTGAAAACTGTACATGTTCCTATCCGGAAGATGTACATGTCCATTTCTATTGTTCTTCTTGCGAACAAACATATTGTTTCCCACATCTCGGCATTCCTAAATACAATCTCCCGGAAAATTTTATCCCTTCTCACGGCAATTTTGTGATTACAGGACGCTGTCCATCCTGCCCGACCTGATAATTGCAATATTGTTGCATAGTTCTGCTTCATAACTTTTGGTTGTATCTATAATACAGAACTATAAATGAACAGATCCGGTTATGAAGAAAACCCCTCAACAAGAAAACGTTGACTGCTGCAGCAATGAACAGCCGTCAAATACCAATATCAAACCAAGAACTTCAAGTTATTATAAGCACTGGGAACCAGCCCTTAGCCTGTTTTTACTCCTTTTAGGATTGTCTTTTGACTTTTTATTTCAGAGTCCGTGGTTTGCAGAACCTTTCCGGCTCTATTGGTATCTATTGGCTTACATGCCTGTTGCACTTCCGGTATTGAGACAGGCAGTTATTCACTTGCGAAAAGGAGACGTTTTTACCGAGTTTTTCCTGATGGGGATCGCGACCGTTGGAGCATTTTACATTGGAGAATATCCTGAGGGCGTTGCGGTTATGCTTTTTTATTCAATCGGTGAAGCCTTTCAACAAGGTGCCGTCCAGAAAGCCCGTTCGAATATCAAAGCACTGCTGGATGTACGGTCAGAAACAGCCCATGTTGTACGTGATGATTCATCAAAAACCGTACATCCCACTACGGTAAACATCGGTGAAATCATTCGTGTAAAACCGGGCGAACGGGTACCCCTGGATGGAAAGCTTTTGAATGGCCGAAGCGCCCTGAACACTTCCGCATTAACCGGTGAAAGCAAACCCCGCCATTTTGAAAATGGAGATCATGTACTGGCCGGCATGATTAACCTAAACGAGGTGATTGAGCTGGAAGTGATCAAATCCTACGAAAACAGTTCAATTTCCCGAATTTTGAAGATGGTTCAGGATGCATCTTCACGAAAGGCAAAAACAGAACTTTTTATTCGCTCTTTTGCAAGAGTCTATACTCCCATTGTTGTCCTTCTTGCATCCCTTTTAGTATTTCTCCCTTACTTTTTTGTCAGCCCGTACCTGTTTAATGAGTGGCTGTATAGAGGACTTGTATTTCTGGTGATCTCCTGCCCATGTGCACTGGTTATCTCTATACCACTTGGATATTTCGGTGGAATTGGCGCCGCTTCCCGCAATGGTATCCTGGTAAAAGGCTCCAATTACCTGGATGCACTTAAAGATGTTGAAACCGTCGTTTTTGACAAAACCGGAACTTTAACAAGAGGTGATTTTGCAGTTCGGGATATTCATTGGATTAACGGCAACGGTGATGAGATTCTGCCACTTGTATTAGCAGCAGAAAAGAACTCTACGCATCCCATTGCGAAAGCCATTTTTGAGTATAGTAACGGACAAACTAAAACACTGCCAACTGTTGATCACCAGCAAGAAATTCCGGGGCAGGGAATTCAGGCAATGGTTTCAGGCAAACAGGTTCTGGTTGGCAATGAAAAATTAATGGCAAGAGAGCAGGTTTCATTCAATGGCCGGTCAGATGTTGAGAGCGGAACAATCGTCCATATTGCGATTGATAAGGAGTACAAAGGGTCGATTGTCATTTCAGATGAAATAAAAGAGGACGCTGCGATTGCAATTGATCGACTTAAAATGCTTGGAGTGAAGAAAACCATCATGTTGAGCGGCGACATGGATGCGGTTGCACAAAGTGTGGGTAAAATGCTGCACATTGATCAAATTTTTGCAGAACTGATGCCTGATGAAAAAGCTAAAAAACTCGAAGAGTTGAAGAGTTCCGGTTCCGGTGTGATTGCCTATGCCGGTGATGGAATCAATGACGCGCCGGTTCTTGCATTAAGTGATGTTGGAATTGCTATGGGTGCCATGGGAAGTGATGCCGCCATTGAAACGGCCGATGTTGTTATTCAGACTGACCAGCCATCCAAAATTGCGACAGTGATTCAAATCGCCAGATCCACCCGGAATATTGTATGGCAGAATATTGGTCTGGCAATGGGTGTCAAAGTTTTGTTTCTCGGGTTGGGTGCACTTGGGCTTGCAACACTGTGGGAAGCAGTATTTGCCGATGTGGGTGTTGCACTTTTGGCTATATTAAATGCCATTCGAATCCAAAAAATGGGATTCGAATAAAGTTTAATACTTTGGCTTATAATAGATTCAAAAAATCCGCTAACAACGTGTTTCCTGCTGACCTGATTAGGTTTATTACTCAACTTTTGAATTGGTTGCCAGGCAGCAGAAACACCTTACCGTTATACCCACAAAAACCATCAGGTATCTAAAGTAATTGGCCCAAGAATTTCATATACAAATTGTTTATTTTTAATCTGTGAAAATTTTCCGCTCACATATCAATACCATCCTTAAACTTGCGTTAAGCTCATTTGTATTTTCTTGGCTGCTACTGGTTTTGGTTTCTCCATTACAAATAGCAGCGTTGGGGAAAACTCATCAGATTTCTTCAGTATTCAACCCCGATGAAGGGTGTTTTGACCTGATTCTGGATCATCATCAAAGTGCTGAAGCTGAATGTTTATCAGACAGTGAAGACCACGACCTGCACGTTTTACATGATTCTTGCTGCTATGATGAATTTCTTTTAAAGACAAAGAAATCTGATATAAAGCCGGATGTATCCGTCATTCACTATTTACTCAAATCTTCAACACCCTGTTTTCAAAAACGGTCCCTATCTAATTATTTAGAGAATAATCTCCCTCCTCCCCCGGTAATACTGAAAATTCTTCGTGTTACCCGACTTCTGATTTGATACCCTTCTTTTCTGACAGGAAATAATCCTGTCCTCCCATTCTTGTAACCGGCTTTAACGGGAAAACTGCGTCCGGGCCGGATATTCAATAATTCCATATAAATATTTTATCTAATCAGAAAATTATGATTCCTCATATTATACGCTATGCTGTGCGCAACAAGCTGATTATCGCCCTGTTTGTGACGGTCTGGATCGGCTGGGGCGTGTGGTCACTCACACAATTATCCATTGATGCTATACCGGATATCACTGATAACCAAGTACGGGTTATTACCACAACACCTACGCTGGCTACACAGGAGGTGGAACAGTTCGTCACCTACCCCGTGGAGCTTGCAATGGCCAACCTTCCGGGCGTTAAAGAGATGCGCTCAGTTTCCAAAATGGGGCTTTCCGTTGTTACGATTGTATTTGAAGATGATATGGGCACGTACCAGCCCCGGCAGTTAGTCAGTGAACAGCTCGAAACCGTCCGGGAAAATATCCCCTCCGTTTTTGGATCTCCATCTATCGAACCCATCACCACAGGACTGGGAGAAATTTATCAGTACAGTCTCGTGGTGGATCATGAATTCAAAGATACATACGACCTATCGGAGCTTCGAACTATTCAGGACTGGATTGTCCGGCGCCAGCTTTCGGGAATTCCCGGTGTGGTGGAAATAAACAGTGTGGGTGGCTATGTGAAACAGTATGAGGTGGCCATCAATCCAAATCGATTACGAAGCATGAACTTAACACTGGAAAACGTAATACGGGCACTGGAACGAAATAACCGAAATACTGGAGGTAGTTATGTGGAAAAAGGCCCTGAAGCATTATTCATCCGTGGTGAAGGGCTGGCACGGAGTCTTGACGATCTCGAAAATATTGTTGTAACCACAGAGAATAAAATTCCGGTATTGGTACGGGATGTGGCTGATGTTAGATTTGGCCATGCTGTCCGATATGGAGCTATGACCCGCAACGGTGAAGGCGAAGCCGTAGGCGGTCAAGTCCTGATGCTGAAGGGAGAAAATTCCAATAAAGTCATTGATAAAGTAAAAGAACGCATCGCAGAAGTTCAGCTTTCTTTGCCTGAAGGAGTGCGTATTGAACCGTTCATTGATCGTACGCGGCTCATTGACAAAACTACTTCCACAGTAACTGAAAATCTGGTATTTGGTGCACTTGTTGTCATCTTCTTTTTGGTTTTGCTTCTTGGCAATATTCGTTCCGGTTTGATCGTCGCATCCGTGATACCATTGGCTATGCTGTTTGCAATTGGTATGATGAACCTGTTCGGAATATCGGCCAACCTGATGAGTCTTGGTGCAATCGACTTTGGGATAATTATCGATGGAGCTGTCATTATCGTGGAGTTTACTTCTTATCTGATCACCTCTCAAAAATCTGAACTCAAATCGCTGAAAGGCAGCCAATTAACCAATCGAATTGATCAACTTGCCGAAGAATCGGGCAGCCGCATGATGAGTTCCGCCTTTTTTGGGCAGCTCATTATTCTTATCGTTTTTGTGCCCATTCTCACGCTCACCGGTGTGGAAGGTAAAATGTTTCAGCCGATGGCCTATACGTTTGGATTTGCCATGATCGGTGCCATATTGCTCTGTCTTACCTATGTACCTGCCGCTTCTGCTTTTTTCCTGAGGCCGGAAGGCCGGGGTGAATTAAAATATTCACAAAAAATGGTGGACTTCCTCACCTATCGGATCTATCGACCCATGATACTTTCGGCCCTGAGGAATAAGGGCCTTGTTGTCGGTAGTGCAGTTGTTATGCTTACTGCAAGCCTGTTTATTTTCGGCCGGATGGGTGGTGAATTTATTCCCCAACTTGATGAAGGTGACCTTGCCGTTCATCCCATTACCAAACCAGGAACATCGCTCAGCCGGGTGATTGAAAACAACACCAAACTGGAACAGATACTACTGGAGGAATTCCCCGAAGTTGTTGAGGTAGTATCCCGGATTGGAACCGCAGAAATCCCCACCGACCCCATGTCACTGGAAATGTCAGACATGTTCATCATTCTGAAAGATAAACGTGAATGGGTTAGTGCCGATACCAAAGAGGAACTGATTGAAAAAATGCGAGTTGCTATGAGCAGGCTACCAGGAATCGATTTTGCATTTTCGCAGCCTATTGAGATGCGTTTCAATGAATTGATGACTGGTATCCGTGAGGATATTGCCATCAAAATTTTTGGCGATGATCTTGATCAGTTGGTTGAACTGGGATCTCAGGCCCGAGAAATCATTGCGGGATTACCCGGAGCGGTAGATATCAATTTGGAACAGATTACCGGGTTACCTCAACTTAAGATCAAATATAATCGCGGCCAGATGGCGCGCTATGGAGTGGATATCGAAACGCTCAACACTCTCATTCAAAGTGCTTATGCCGGTGGTAATGCCGGGACTATTTATGAAGGGGAGCGACGGTTTGACCTAGTTGTACGCCTGGATAAGCCATTTGTAGATGACCTGGAGTCGATTCGGAATATATTTGCCGTTGCCTACGACGGTGATCAGATCCCCCTGGGAGAACTGGCTGAAATCAGTTATGAAGATGGCCCGGCTCAGATCTCGCGAGATAACACCCGCCGCCGTATTGTGATTGGGGTGAATGCCGGAAATCAGGATATACAAACGCTGGTGGAAGAAATCAGGGAGAACCTGGAGGTGAAATTGGATTTACCACCCGGATACAATATTACATACGGTGGACAATTTGAGAATCTGCAGCGTGCTCAAACAAGGTTAATGTTTGCCGTACCCCTGGCTTTAGCCTTGATTTTTGTACTGCTTTATTTTTCACTTAAATCAATTAAACTTTCCCTTCTGGTTTTTTCCGCCATTCCATTGGCTACCATCGGCGGGGTTTTTGCACTCTGGATTCGAGGATTGCCGTTCAGTATATCAGCAGGTGTCGGGTTCATTGTATTGTTCGGAATTGCTGTTTTAAACGGGATCATTCTCATCAGCTTTTTTAAAGAGCTTAAAGACGCAGGGATATCAGATGTAAACAGGCAGATTTTGATGGGAACACAGCTGCGATTACGTCCGGTCCTGTTAACAGCTACAACTGATTTATTTGGATTTATGCCAATGGCTCTTTCCACTGCAGCGGGTGCCGAAGTACAGCGCCCTTTGGCAACCGTGGTGATCGGCGGATTGATCACCGCTACGTTTTTAACCATGGTAGTGCTGCCGGTTCTGTACAGTTTGGTTGAAAATTATCAACCCAAATGGAGGCTCTCTAAAGTGGCCGGAGCATTCGTACTGTTATGTATGTTCAGTGTGCCGGCATTTGCACAAAATAGTGCTACCGATTCACTAAGGCTAAGTCAGGAAGAGACCGTGCAACAAGCACTGAGACAATATCCGGATATTCGTGCAGCAGATCTCGCTGTAGATCGGGAATCAGCCTTGTCCAAAGCGGCTTTTGAACCCTTGCCAACTCGTTTTTATATGTCTGAGGAAGAAGCCGGAGGAAGAAGCTCCGGAGTAAAAAGTTTTGGTATCGAACAGGAGTTTGAATTTCCGCTTCAATCCATCCGAAAAGCACAATTGGGCCGTTCCCTGACAGCCCGTGCAGAGGCTAATCGAAATCTAACCCGTACACAATTTAAGCGGGAAGTGAGGCTTGCCTGGCAGCAATGGCGATACAGTATTGAAATGGTGAAAGTTCAGAAGCAAATCATGGAATCCTTTCACGATTTTGCCAGAGCCGCACGTTTACGTTATGAGACCGGAGACATCGACAGGTTGGAACTGCTCAGTGCGGAATCACTATATAATGAATATACGGCAAGGCTGGAGGCGGCCAATAGTAATGCCGCAATTGCTGAACGTCAGATCCAAAACCTTTTGGCTGATTCCCGGCCCATCACTCCGGGAGAGTTGCCGTTTGAACCGATTCGGGTTGAGATGATGACTCCGGATTCGGTATCACCAGTACACCCATTGCTGCAATTGCAACGCAGTAATGTGGACATCCGGGAAAAAGAAACAGCTCTTGAGCGAGCCGAATTTTGGCCCAACGTTTATGCCGGTTATAAGTGGCAAAATGTGAATGGAAACAATGGTTTTTACGCCTGGGAAGTGGGCATTCGGATTCCCTTATGGTTTGGCCCGCAGGCTCGAAGGGTTCAAGCTGGAAATTTGAATCGGAAAATAGCGGAAGCGAATCTGGAAACTCTTCAATTGCAGATAAACAGCCGGTTCGAAGAAGCTCTTCAAAATGTAGAGAAATGGCAAAGCCAATATGAGATGATGCGAGACCGGCGCGAGCAGGTAGGAGATGAACTTCGGCGGACGGCCGCAAGACGGTATGAAAGCGGTGATATCAGCTATCCTGCATTCATCCTATATCTGGAACAGGCCGTAGATATCGAAGAAGCCTATCTCAATACCCTGCTGAAATTCAACGAGTCTGTTATTGACCTCCAATTTTACTTTGAAACCAACTAAATTTTTTAAGGATGAACACCATGAATAAATCAAACATATTTTTTATCACACTGATGTTATCTGCCGAACTGATGATGAGCGGATGCTCTGGTGATCACTCCCGTGACCAGGTCGGCGATCATACTCACGAAAACGTGGCCGCGTCCGAAATCCAGGGGGAAAATCACGCAGAGGAAGAATCGGTTCATCTTACGAGTTTACAATTCCAAACAGCCGGTATTGAAACCGGAACCATTCAACAACTACCGCTGTCCGGTTCCATTAAAGTAAATGGGTATCTGGAACTCCCCCCTCAAAACCAGGCGAATGTTAGCGCCGTTCTCGGGGGATTGATACAAACTATCTATGTTCGTGAGGGCGATGAGGTTAGTGCCGGTGATGTATTAGCAGATCTGGTTGATCCGAAATTTTCTGAACTTCAGGCAGACTTTCGCCAAACAGCCAGTAGTATCGGATATTTGGAAGAAGATTTCCGCCGAAAGGAACAATTATTGGCTGATGATGTGGGTTCTCGGAGAGAATTCCAAAAAGCTAAAGCAGATTATGAGTCAGCCCTGGCTCAAAAGCAATCTCTTCAATCTATCTTAACGATGTTGGGTTTAGATACCGAACGTATTTTAGATGGAGAATTCTATGAAACTGTTCCACTGAAAGCCCCGATAGGAGGTTTTGTACATGTAATTAAAACCAAGACAGGTCAATATGCAGATCGTAACAGTGATCTTTTTGAGATAGTGGATAATGAACACATTCATATTGATCTTTTGGTGTATGAAAAAGACCTCCATCAGGTAAAAGTTGATCAGAAGGTGCTATTCAAATATACCAATCAGCCTAACGATCAGTTTTATCAGGCCCGTATTTTCTCAATAGGTAAAGCCTTTGAAGACAATCCGAGGGCTGTACGTGTACATGCCGAAATCGAAGACCATCAGGATGGGCTGCTTCCCGGTATGTTTGTGGACGGAAAAATAATCACAGGCACTAAAACTACTGCCGTATTGCCCGAAGATGCTATAGTTCGGGATGGTTCTGAATATCTCGTATTTGCTGTACATGAAGGTGAATCGGATGAAGAACACGGGCATGCTCATGAGGACGAATCAAGTTCAGGAGAAGTTGGGTTTTCTGTGGTGAGGGTTAACCCCGGTATTACAGACGCCGGTTTTACGGAGGTGAAATTTTTCGAACCGTTATCGCAGAATACCCGGTTTGTAACAAAAGGAGCTTACTACATGCTCGCCGAAATAAAGAAAAGAAAAGGCGGACATGAGCATTGATTTGGAAATTTAAGAATGGCGGTACCTTTAGTCTATTTGCCATTCTTATTTATAACATCGCACTCAAAAATGAATTCGGATCAGTAGCGATTAAAAATGTATAGTTTAATAACAGTATAAAACCTAAAATATGTGGTGGGTATAACACCGGTTTCAACGCGGACTTGGCCATGTCTTGACCCCCAAAAATTTGGGGACATATAGTGATTCTGAGTTTTAATTATATTACCTACCAACAAGGCCAAGCCGGTTAAACCGCAAGCCGTTATAGAACCTTCAAAAATTATCTATTCGTGAAGTAGCCAGAAACATCTAAACTGCACAACAGCTCAACTTATTCACGTCTTTGTCAAAAGTGAGAGCGGCAAGCTTAATCCCTTCGGAAAGAGTCAGGTAGGGATGAAATTCTGACTTGAGTGACTGAATGGTTATCCCGTGGCGAATAGCCATAGCCAGTTCCATCAATAGTTCCGAGCCCTCCGGTGCCAAAATGCGAGCTCCAATCAAGTGGTCATTATCTTTGTTTCGGATCAACTTGATAAAACCACGTGTATCTCTCGCAGCAATGGATCGGGGTACATTGTCCAGCGTAAGTTTCGTTGCTTGATAGTTAAGTCCCGCTTCTTCCGCTTGCTGTTCATCCATACCCACTCCGGCCACCTGTGGATCAGTGAAAATAACCCACGGTAAGACCGAAAAATCGGCTTTTTCATGACTCTCTCTCATTGCATTTTCAGCAGCAACTTTTCCTTCATAAGCGGCTGTATATACAAACTGCCTTTCGCCAACTACATCACCAGCGGCAAAGATGTTGGGTGTATTGGTTCGCATGGTTTCATCAACGGGAATATAGCCCCGTCCTTTTGTGTCAATTCCTGCGTATTCAAGATTCAGGTTCTCTGTATTTCCCTGCCTGCCAGTAGCAACTAATATCTGATCGGCTTCAAGTTCTCTTTTTTCTCCCTTTACCGTAAAACGGATGCTTCTTTTTTTGTCTGATTTTGTAACCTCCAGAATGTCCGTGTTCGTTAGAATGGTCAACCCTTCCCCTTCCAAATATCCCGTCAAGGCCGTTGCAAGTTCTTTGGGTTGATCACTTAACACATGTTCTGATCGTTGCAAAACCGTTACCCTGCTACCAAGCCGACTAAAAAGTTGTGCATTTTCCAGAGCAATATATCCGCCGCCCAGAATGACGAGTTCTTTCGGGAGATCCTCAAGTTCATAGGCTGATTCATTGGTCAAATATCCCGCCTCTTTGAGTCCGGGTATTTCCGGAATAAACGGGGAAGCTCCTGTGGCAATCAAAATGTTTTCGGCGGTATAGATTGAGTTATTAACTTCGACCTGATTTGCCTGGGTTAACTTTCCGTACCCCTCAATAAGGGTAATATTTGGATCATCCTTTATCACATTCACATACTTCTCCTGGCGCAGGTCTCGAACCATCTCCCGTTTTTGCTCAATCACTTTTTTAAAATCACTGATGGTTGCAGTGGTTTCTATCCCTTCAAACCGTGGACGAGATGCGTTATGGAAGGCTTCTGCTGTTCGGATCAGCGTTTTGGATGGCACGCACCCAACATTTATGCACGTTCCACCTGTTGGCAGACCTTTATTGATAATCAGCGCGGTCCCCCCCAGTTCACTGGTTCGAATAGCGGCAGCAAAAGCGGCCGAACCACCCCCGATAATAATCAATGAGTGATGGTTTTCACCAGATTGCTCTTTTCCTGATTCGCCCACTACATGATACTTTCCTGTCTGATTTACGGCTTCAATCACCGATGCTTTATCAAGGGTGGAATCATCGAATGCTACTATGGCTTTCCCTTTAGGGTAGCTTACATCTGCTTTCTGTATTCCTTTTAGTTTGGATAGATTTTTTTCAATAGACGCAGCGCAATGATCACATGTCATGCCCGCTATATCCAGTTCCAGTTCTTTCATCCTATTATTCGTTTTCTTCCTCTTGTTGAACATCAGCTGTAAATCCGGTCTTATTGATCGCATCCTGAAGCTCTTTCTCTGTAAGCTTCGTTCTCAGATACGAAACAGTAGCCGTTCCACTGTCGTAGGATACCTCGGACTCCAAAATTCCATCCAGTTTACCCAACTCATTTTTTACACTTGCTTCACACCCGGCGCAGGTCATGCCTTTCACAGTAAAGGTGACACGTTCTACATCTGCCTCGGAAACATATTGTATTTGAGCGGGTTGAGCGTCAGAGAAAAACCAATGGGAGTAGTTTGGAAAAGCCAGCAACAGCGCCGCCACAACAGTTACGATGCCAAGAAACGATTTAGACTGGGTAAAACGGGCTTCTTCAGGATCACATTCACAGTCGATCTCTTTTGAGGGCTTCAGTTTTTGGTACCATGCAAACCCAAGTAAAAGAACAGTCAGCCCAATTAAATAAGGCCGGAATGGGTCCATGAATGAAAACGTAGAGGCGATACCACTTGTACCTGCCAGAATAGCCAGCACCGGTGTGATGCAGCAAAGGGAGGCGATAAATGCAACTCCAAGTCCTGCGCCCAGCCATTTGGTATCAGAATTATTTTTCTGTTGCTTGTTCATGCTGCTAATACCTCCATAATGGCATTGTTTTCAATCTGGTTAAAAAGTGGTTTCAAAAGCTCGTCATAAGGTTCTTGCAGAGAATAGAAGATGAGTTTTCCCTCTCTTCTTGAACCTAAAATCCCGGCGTCTTTCAATTTTCGTAGGT
Organism: uncultured Chitinophagales bacterium; assembly: GCA_964509715.1. GTDB lineage: Bacteria > Bacteroidota > Rhodothermia > Balneolales > HLUCCA01 > UBA11400. Next base: position 370 of record CAZDYD010000070.1, on the reverse strand, counting down.
GTTGCGATACCGCTGGTACGGTCATATCCAAAATATCGCTCAAATCACATGGGCATAAATCTTCCTCCGTACTTAACAAGTATAGAATTTTCAGGCGCACATCATTCCCGGCCAGTTTCAGTATGTTCGAGAGTTTTAAGATGGATGATTCTACCGCATGGATAGAATCAATACAGCGGTTGATCTGGTTCAGATCGGCTACATCACGAATACAGGATTGTTTGCTCATAGGAATTTTTATTTAAGTGATTGCTTAAATATATCATCAATGCATCATTTAAGCAAATGATTAAATGTTATCGCACAGACGGTTCTATAACATCTTTTAAAAGGAAAAAGTCAATAGGGCGTATAAATTCCTGACCGTAGG
>CAZDYD010000069.1:0-12458 GCA_964509715.1 uncultured Chitinophagales bacterium | reverse complement strand
TAAAATAATTAGCATCAATATATTCATAAATTAAGTATGAGAGTGTTCAAGAAAGTGTGTCAAAATAGTTAAACTACAATAGACCACCTAAATGACACTGAAAGCTTCCCCTAGCTAGCTACGTTTGTAATTAGGTTTTTGTAGTTGATGGTGTTGTCTTTTTGGTGTGTCGGAAAGTTGATCAGTCTTCCATGTTTTTGAAGAAACACGGTGGGAGGAAGATACCCTATAGCACTATGTGGGCGTTCGTTGTTGTACACTCACATCCATGCAAGTATCACAATATCAGTAACCGTAACCGCGTACGTAGCTATCCTTTTCTCTCCATTTTTCACGAACTTTCACAAATAATTGTAGATTAGCTTGTTTTCCGGTCAACTGCTCAATCTGTGCCCTGGCTCTGGTTCCCAGTTTTTTTAACATGTTTCCACCTTTGCCAATGATTATTCCCTTCTGACTATCCCTATTAACTATTATCTCTGCGTGGATATGGTCAATGGCAGGATCTTCCTTGAAATCAGATACGGTTACAGTACATGAATATGGAATTTCTTGATCGTAGAGCAGAAAAATCTGTTCACGTATCAATTCCGACACAAAAAAACGTACCGGATGCTCACTTAGCTGGTCATCAGGATATAAAGGTGGACTTTCAGGCAACATCCCAAATAGCGAGGACTTCAGTTCAGCTAAGCCGAGGTGCTTTTCTGCTGAAATCCGACAGCTTCCAATATATGGATATTGTTGCTTGCAATGGTTTTCAATGACATCCAATTCCGCTTCGGTGGTTGCATCCACTTTATTCAATACCAATAGCGTTGGTTTTTTTGATGCTCTGAGATATTCCCAAACCATCTCTTCATCAGTGGTGCGAGATCCATCTACTAAATGTAAAATAGCATCAGCATCTCGAGCCGAACGTGAAACGGACTGCATCATCACTTCTTGAAGCTTATATTTTGGATCTATGATGCCCGGTGTGTCGAGGAATATAATCTGACCCGGTTCTTCGCTCAGGATTCCAAGGATTTGATGACGTGTTGTCTGAGCCTTATGTGTAGCAATGGCAAGTTTGAACTCAAGCAGGGCATTTAATAAAGTAGATTTGCCTGCGTTTGGTCTACCCATTATGGCGATGAATCCGGCACGATATGACATCACCTTCCTCCTAAGTTAATGAGCTCGACCATCTGTCGGACAGATGTTGATAAGCCATGAAATAAGGCATGGCTCATGAGCGCATGACCAATACTTACCGAGAACAGATGAGGTACTTCACGCAGAAATCTTGCCGTGTTATCAAAGTTTAGTCCATGTCCGGCGTTGACTTCAAGTCCCAGTTCTTGGGCAAGTGATGCCGCCTGAGCCAGTCGCTCAAGTTCATGTTGTATATGTGATTCCGTTCTGGCGTTTGCATAGGTCCCTGTATGGAGTTCGATTGCGGCCACGCCCAGTTCTGCCGACAGTTGGATATCCTCGGGATTCGGATCAACAAATAAACTAATTTTGATTCCATTGGAATGCAATGCCGGAACCACTCGATTTCGGTAATCGTCGAAGACATGACGCATATTCAATCCACCCTCAGTGGTCAGCTCTTCACGCTTTTCAGGAACAAGGGTACACAGCTCCGGTTTAATATCACTACAGATTCTGATCATTTCCTCGGTTGCTGCCATTTCGAAATCCAATACCCCACGAACTGATTTTTTTAATGCATAGGCATCGTGGTCTTTGATATGGCGTCGGTCTTCGCGCAAGTGGAACACTATTCCCGCTGCACCGGCTTCTTCACAAATTCTTGCCGCTTCGATAGGGTCTGGTACTCCCTCACCCCGTGCATTTCTCAAAGTGGCAACATGATCGATATTTACGTAAAGATCCATTTTAATTCCTGGTTTGCAATAATGGTAGTGATTTATGTTACTGTAATATATCAATTCACCAGTCCATTAGACAGCCCAAATGATGAACGAAAAAGTTCTTAGTGGACCAACACGCTTACAGCCATGTAATGAAATATGGATCCTCCGAGGACAAATACATGCCATATCGCGTGATGATATAATTTGTGGCTTGTTGCATAGAAGTATACCCCGATTGTGTAAGAGAGTCCACCTGCAAGTACCCAGTAGAATACATCCAACGGCATCTGTTCATAAATGGGCTTTGCGACAAAGATGATCATCCAACCCATGACTAAATAAAGCACCACCGAAAGTCGTTTCAGCCGATCTATGAAAAACAATTTGAAAAAAGCGCCTAATAGTACTATCAGCCACATAAGACTCAAAAACCAGAATGCTGTTTGGCTTGAGGTGTATTCTGTAATAAATGGGGTGTAGGATCCGGCGATCAGAATATAAATACAGATATGATCGATCTTTTTAAGGAATACTTTTTTTTGGGGATCGGAGGTAAGATGATACAATGTTGATGAGGTGTATACCAGTAACATACCGATCATAAACGTGAGTGAGGCATAAAACAAGGTGGGGGTAGAACCCATATCCATCCTAAGAAGTAAAACAGGGGTGGCGATTACACAAAACACAATTCCTATGGCATGTGTCAATGCGTTGATTTTCTCCTCACCGGGTTGCTGATCTCTGCTTTTCATGGTTTTTCAGGGGTCGAGGATCATTATGACGAATATCTACTGTTTCTCAAATGATATCATATTTTTGTCGATGGAGCAATACACAGTTCGGAGTCTGTAAACCACGCAAATTAGTTATTGTTCAGGTCAACAGGTCTCAGAATCGGTAAGTGGATGTGATATTTAACAGCGATTAGTCTAAGTAGGATAACGGTCGCTGCCGTTCCGAACTCCAGGAAACTTATAGGCATACCTAAATTGAGTCCAACAAAATAAAATATTCCGCCTGCGATACATGCCAACGCATAGATATCTTTTCGGAACAACAATGGAACTTCATTGAGCAGTATATCCCTAATCACTCCTCCGACTGAACCTGTAATGGTTCCCATTGCGATGCAAACCCAAAAAGCTAGTCCCGCATCCATGCTTTTGCTGATTCCAACTACCGTGAATAGTCCGAGTCCTATGGCATCAAACAAAAATAATGTGCTTCCCCACCTGAAAATCCGTTCGCGAAATATCAAGGTTGCGAGCAATGCGGTAGCAATGGTAATAAAGTATTTGGAATCAAGCATCCAGAACGGCATAACTCCTAAAAGTAGATCCCGTGTTGTACCACCACCTATGGCTGTCACGAGCCCAATGATATACGCTCCAAACCAGTCAATCTGTTTACCCGACGCCAATCGAATTCCGCTTATCGCGAATACGAAAGTACCTAACAAGTCAAGAAAAGTGATTACGCTGAGTTCCAATGTGCGGATGCTGATTTGTGTTTGATTCGATTCGAACTACTTCCCGAATATAATAATTCGTTTTGTTTTTTTGGTTATCTTGGTACTTTATAACCATTTCGGGTATTTATACACAAGTTAGGCTGTTATCATGAAGGTCACGGAACATTACGACAGGGCTACAGAACCGCTCATTTCATTTGAGATCATCCCACCAAAACGGGGAGGGAGTATTCAACAGGTATTTGAATCATTGGATCAAGTACAGAAATTCCATCCGCCGTTTATCGATATCACATCTCATGCTGCTGAGGCCGAATATATCGATTTGGGAAATGGCACCATGAAACGACGGGTAAAGCGTAAACGTCCGGGCACGATCGGTTTGTGCGCAGCAATCAAACACCGATACAATGTGGATCCCGTACCTCATTTGATATGTAAAGGTTTTACCAAGGAGGAGACCGAAGATGCGCTTATTGAATTGAACTATCTTGGTATTGAGAATGTCCTTGCCATCAGGGGGGACGATCAAGCGGCTCCAAAACCCCACCATAAAGACCGTGCCCGAAATGAGTTTGCTATCGATCTGGTCAGACAGATCAAGGCTATGAACTGTGGTGTTTATCTCGAAGAACTGATGGATGCCGTTCCAACTAATTTTTGCATCGGGGTGGCCGGATATCCTGAAAAGCATGAAGAGGCTCCCAACAAGAAATGGGATCTTCATAAACTCAAAGAAAAAGTGGATGCCGGTGCCGATTACATCGTCACACAAATGTTTTATGACAATCAGGAGTATTTTGATTTTGTGAAGAGTGTCAGAGACATGGGGATCGAGGTACCGATTATACCCGGACTAAAAGTACTTACTACTACTAATCATCTGTTCCGGCTTCCCAAGATTTTTAATATCAATCTTCCAACTGATCTGACGGATGCTGTTACGGCCGATCCCAAAAATGTCCGGGCTATTGGTGAAGAATGGAGCAAAAAACAGTGTCAGGAGCTGTTGGATTTCGGTGTGCCCGGATTACATTTTTATATTATGAGTGACCCATCATCGGCAGTTCGTGTAATCGAATCACTTCCAGTTGCGCAAAGTTCTGCCGTGAAATGATTGGCCGGCCAAATGTCAGCTTTGGTATTACACATGCATCCGGATCATCTTCCCGTGTGATGCCAGTTCATCCCGTACGTCGACCTATTTGGCTAATTTCGTTTACACTGCTCCTGATAGTATTGAGTGGTTGTGCAAGCTCCAGAAATGTAAGTCGTACACCTGAGGGCAGATTGATGCAGTCGTACGAACAATGGAAAGGGACGCCCTATCGCATTGGAGGTATGACTCAATCGGGAGTTGATTGTAGTGCTTTTGTGCTCATTGTTATGCGCGACCAGTTTGGGATTCGTTTACCTCGTAATACAGAAGAACAGCTGCGGGTTGGACGAAGGGTGCGTGCCAATCAAATGCGAACCGGTGATCTGGTGTTCTTCCGCACCGGACGAAAAACGTTACATGTTGGGATTATGATCAATCGAACGGAGTTTATGCATGCATCGACATCCCAGGGTGTCATGATTTCATCTATGAGGGAAACGTACTGGAGACAACGTTATCTTCGAACCCGCCGTGTACTGAAGTGACGAAAACTCAACCCAGGAATAGTTCTTTTTCATTTTCGTCTGGTATCCTGCATTCCGACCTTCGTCCAAACCATCGATATCGGTTTCTTGCAATGATGTCGTACAGATAGTCTCGGATCGGAGTAGGAATCACAATAAAAACATAAAATAGGGGCCAAAAACCGGATAATCGTCTTGCGATTTTTAATGCAGCGGTCGATTTTATTGAGATTTCTCCACCAGAAATCAGCACAATCGAGTCCAATATTTCTGGATTCACTTCTGCATCTTGCATCAATCGGGTAGCTACATCTGACTGAAGTGATGCAAATCTAAATCTACGGACACGGTCCCGATCGATTATAAAGCTGACTGACTTGTTACATAGATTACATACCCCATCAAATAACACGATATCAATTCCGGGACCAATTCCGTCGTTTTCTGCAGCAAGGACAGCTATTGAATTTTGAACGACATGTTTTCTCGATGTGCTGTGTGCACGATCTGTCTTATGGCCAATGCTATTATTTTTGCCATTATTACTCATTACGAACAATACGTTTTTTTCTTTCCTTGAGTCGTGATGCAGCCGTGGCATAGCCACCATTGTTACCATCAACCAAATGGATATGTTCTCTGTGATGATTAAGGATTACACATGTAATCAAAGCACTATTTGAATGATGTAATCCATATACGATTTTCTTCTGCATATACAAGTCCTCAAGGTACCCTTGCAGTGTATATCTTTGCATTTCGGATCCAGCCAAAATCATGCGCAACATGTCATCGAGTTTGCGATCATCTGTATTCTCAACAAGATCGGATTTGTACATCGCCCAATCAACATGCTTTGATTTCAAACCGAAACCCATTAAAACGATACCAAATAGCCATTGAATACGAAGTTTCAGGGCATATAAGAATGGATCACTTCCGGAACGTCCAAAGGTTCTGACTCTTTTTTCGACGGATAATTTTTTGTTGTTAAGCGTAAGACGGAGCTTATCGATACTGACCGGTTTCGCGTTATCAATTTGTCCATATATATGGTTCATTTTCACGATGATTTCTCGCAAAAGAGCCATTTTATGGGTGGGATCATCATCCAGTACCTCGATTAAAATGGAATGAACTTCACCTCGCTCGTTTGGGACTTCATCCCATCTACATTCCAATCCGTTTACATCCACACCTTCGGACACCGTAAAGCGTTCGACTCCAAAACGTCCATTCCAGTTATCATCTTTGAGGATCTGTTCCGCAAGGCCGATTCCACCTCCATCAAAAGCGGCCTGGGCAAAAACTTCACTCACTCCATGCTTTAAGATCCGGACATCTTTGCCTCTTGATCTGATTTCAGCCATTGGGATCAACGCACATCGGAGGTCGAGTCCAAACGATTGATGGGCCATGCGTTGAATGGATTTTAATGCTCCTGCGACCTGTTCGGACATGGATCCGGGGATTGCAATGGTTGAGCCATCTCCACCAAAAATAAATGGGAAGTTGTATTTACCGGTCAAATTGACAACAGCCATAATGGTGACCGCTCCCATGGCATTCACTTCTTTATACCGACCTGATTCAATGGCGGAAGTAGAATTTCGGACATCACTTACAGCCAGAATCCAATCATCAGGAAGGGGATGATAGAGCGAGGGTTCAAAAATTTCACTAAATCCCGGGAGGACTGGCAACTTTTCATAAAATTCCAGTCCAGAAGCGTTACTCATTATTGAACAGGGATCACAGGACTTGTGCGGATAAATTCACGTCCCTCCTGAAGTAGTGCTTCGCGTGAACGGCGCTCCATGTCGAATCGCTCTCGCAAAGAGGGTATGATTTCTGCTTTCAGTACGATCACCAGTTCTTTTTCGTTTTGTTCAATTGAATTATATCCGAATAAATAACGTAGTCCAAAAAACCAGGGTGGTAGATCTTTGAGGAAAGGAATTCCACGTCGCACTTGAACTTCTTCGGTTTCGAATAACCCGGCGATGACCGTTGATTCGCCGCTAAACAGTAAAACTTGAGTACTGGCTGACTGTTTGTTGATGATGGTACTTACTGGGTCCGGCTGACCGGTTGATCGCTCAGCATTGATGTTCAAAAAGATGAATGAAGTATCATTATCGGTAATGATCGTTGGTGTTACGGTAAGAATGGTACCTGTTTGGACAAAAGCATCCGTCACGTTACCTGCAAAATCACGTTGTTTGATAGAGATATCTTGTCCAACCTGAATATCGCCACGTTTTCCATCCATCACCTTGATGGATGGTGACGCCAATACCTCACCGAGATTCAGAGATTCAAGAGCGTTCATAAATCCACCAAGCTGCCATCCGCCTGTCATATTCTGTTGGGGGATGTTGATTCCGAACATATCGATAGATACCTGAGAAGCAGCTGAAAAATCAACATTGAAATCTCCTTCTTTGATAGCACTCCAGTTCACACCTATCTCGCGTAATTTCCGACGGTTGCCCTCGAAGAATATGGCAGAAATTTCAATCTCTTTAGTTGAGAGTGAAGCCAATATTTCAGCTTGTTGCGTTGGAGTAGTCGCCGGGTCCATTGATCCTACCGGAGTAGTTCTGGCTTGGGTACCCTGTCGGGTGTCGGTTACAGGCCGCGGTGTAATTTCAATGAAATCCGTCTGTTCGTTGATAACCAGATCATGTGCATTCGCAATGAAATCGAGTGCTTGTCTCCAAAACATACTCGGTACATCAAAACCGATAGAGTTCGACTTGCCAGACCGATCGATGATCACCTTATTGCGATGTTCTCTTGCAAAGTGGTTGAATATTGCGAATGCCTGAGGGATAGTAGTCTCACTTCCAAGAGATACCAGCTCTTCCGGATTTGTAAACTCCCGAACGGGTGCTCTGTCCTGTGCAAAGACAAAGTTCATCGACATCAGCAGGTTCACTGCCAGAATTGCGATGATTGGGTACATTTTAATGATCTTTGTTTTCATAATCGGATCAGATTTAGGGCGAATAATCGGAATAAATTTATGGTCTCGGACTCAGTCCTTTAGTCAATGTCTCACGGATTCCTCCACGATTCATGTCGAACGTAGCGGTGTTGTTGTTTAGGTTCACTCTGGTCAAACGGCCAAGGTATACCTGAGAACCAGTAGGCAGAAACTTGAATGCTCCATTCTGGTCGATGATATAAATTCCACTTGCAGAAAGACCGATAACCCGCAGGACATCCACTTCTGGAAGGTTTGAGATATTCGGCGGACTTTCATGTACCAAAGCATGCATCGGATTGTGGATTCTTTCAGGTACCGTAGAGATGATCAAAAGGTCCGGGTCGCTACGTGTATTACCCCGAGCATAATAAAAATGGATGTTCATCTCAAAGTTGATGTCATCTATACGATCGATTTCGGTCACAGGCGCCACTCGGAGATTTGTGATACGGGCGATTGGTTTGCTTTGCTCGAGGATGGTCAAGAAATTGAAAAAGTTCCTGTAGGGTCCTGTACCATCGAGTCTGACCTGAAGAATTCCATGATCGGGTCTGAGCACTGAATCCTGTAGAGAGAAATTCATCACAGTTGCAGCATGGTCCTCATTGATCCGCCTCAAATACTCAAAAACGGTGGCGATATCGTTATTCTCAAGCAGTTCCTTGTTGTGGTTTTCATAACGATACTTCAGTGTAGTATGTCGATCCTGGATCATTACATAATCGCTGGCTTTTGTAGTTAACTGATTTAGCTGCGATTGTTTTTGACTGATTTCACGTTCCTGATCGATCAGGGTTGAATCCATGGCATAAGTCATGTACAACCAACCACCAACACCCATCAGAATCAAGGTGGTGAGTAGAATCAATGTATTTCTTAGTGCGTATGACATGAATGCGTGTTTAGTACTCGATAGTTCCGGTTTGATTCACTTCCTCAATATCTATGAGATCATCGGGAGGCATGACCTGTTGAGGTTTGAAGAACATATGGTCGTTTACGATCTGCGTCACCAAAATCGTAAAATCATAAACGGTAATCCCTCTGTATTGTCGCTCTGTGACCTGCTGAATGATCGCAGTTGAGAAACTATTACTTAATTGAGGGATGCGATCACGATGTAGCGCAGTGCCTTGGACAATCAGATTCTCTTCTGTACCCTGAATATTCCTGATCCAATATCCACGGATGGTCTGTGCCGAATTATTGATTATACCGAGTGTCCTTGACCACTTTAGTGAGTTGTAGCTGAGCGTATCCAACAAATCCACTCGATTGTTGAAGGTGATCAGTTCTGCTGTAAGACGATCTACTTCGTTGGCAATCAGGCGTACCTGCTCTGTTTGTTGATTGAGCTGGGTAATGACCTGTTCGTTTTCCAGGATGTGATTTTTTCGCTGATTGTAATAATGATTGAGTACAACCGGGGTCAAAGCGATCAAGAACAAGAGTAGATATCCATGCCAATCGAGTTTGAAAACCTGCTGGCGTGTCAAAACATACTTTGGAACAAAATTCAGAGGTAAAAAATCCTGTTTATTGGCATCAATGGCCGACCATGCCGCTGCAATCGCCAGGGTGTACGTGCGATATTCGCCGGCAACCGATTCGAGTACCTCAACGCGATCACCCGAAAACTCGAACGCATCAATCTCTACATCCAGAAACTGATCTCTTAAAAATTGTTCAAGCTTACCTTTAATGGTATGACCTGTGATCACAATTCTGTCGAGCGTCGGTATTTTACCTCTATCAAGCTCAAACAGGATTTTACTGAAAATAGTATTTGTTACCCTGCCACTCTTACTTCCTTCGTTGATTTCCGGAAGAATAGAGTGAAACTCCCGTCCGTGCATAAAAATTATCCGGGTCGATTGCTCATCGACATGGACTATACACGTGTACTGATGTTCTGAAACCTGATAATTTGCTCTTACCAGGCCCATCAACAGGCTTTCCTCCGGAGCAATCTCCCGAACACTGATCTTGCCTTTGTAGAACGGACTTGCTTCATCTACCAATCGGAGTCCCGGGATTTCAGACTCAATAGATGACAACAAAATAGAATTGCTGCCCTTGAGATGATACCTAAACTGTTCGTCACCGATGTCGTGGCCATACATCGTGACAAGGGTTCCTTTCAGGTTGTCGTTGAATTTCTTTTTTCCGACCTTTTTGGGATTGATTTTGTCAACTATCTGAAAATGGGTAAATCCACTGGGGATAGTGAGTGCCAGCTGAATACTATTCGTATTATATGTAGTAAGAATGTTTGCAAACTGGACGCTGTTCGCATTATTCTGGAATTGTTCACCAACTCCATCTTCGGTCATATCCCACTGGTCATCTTCAGTAGCAGCACTGGCTACGGGAGCATCCTCCACCGCATCAAAACCAAAAATGGCATCTTCATCCTCATTTACGTTTTGGTCGTCCTGGGACGACACAGAAAGCCCATCCCTGCGATATACTGGTTCATTAAGTCGGAACGTCTGAACTTTGGTTATACGAATCTTGTCCCTCACCATGGTGAGAGTGGCCAATCTGAGCAAATCCCGCTCTATTGATATTCCTGTTATTTCTTTTTTCTTCAAAACAGTCGGATTAAGGGATCAATTGATCAGGTCTTTGAGTTTCTTTTTGTTATTTGCATAATTATAAGCCTCCTCAAGTGAGATGATGCCTTCATCATACAATCGTTTCAGATCTTGTTCAAGGGTCAACATACCGAGATTACCACCCTCCATGAGCATCTGATAAATCTCTGAGGTATTGTTGTTTTTGATGGCCGCTTTTATGGATGAAGTATTCAATAATACCTCTTTGGCCATTACGCGTTTTCCATCAATAGTAGGGACTAATTTCTGGCTTATCACACATGTAAGTACATCTGCAAGGCGGTTTCTGACCCTTTCCTGTTCCTCTGGTGAGACTTCGCCGATGATACGGTCGATACTTTCGGTAGCCGATGCAGTGTGCAATGTCGAAAATGTTTTGTGTCCGGAGTCGGTTATTTCCAATGCCGTCATAATCGTCTCGGGATCCCGTAACTCACCGATCATTATGATATCCGGATCCTGACGCAGTGCTTCTATAGCTCCGGCCTTGAAGGATTTGGTGTCACGTCCGACCTCACGGTGTCTCACCAGGCTACGGCGCGGTGTATGGACCATTTCCACCGGCGATGAAATGATGACGATATGCGCATCAACCGATCGGTTATTTGCATCGATGATGGTATCGAGCGTGGAGGATTTACCAGATCCTGTGATACCTGTTACGAGTGTTAAGCCGTATTTCAAGTATTTGAGACTTAGAGCCTTTGCAATTTCGGGATGGAGGTTGAGACTCTTGAAGGGACGGATTTCGGTATTGATCGCCCTCATGTTCAGCGCCAGGTTGTCCAGGTCAAAGTACATGTCGGCACGAAACCGTTTATTGGTCTCCGGATCGATCTGTACTACATATGAAAAATCCAGGTTTTTATGTTCCGTCAGAAAACTGAATTGGGTCGGCATCAAAACAGACAACAGCAGAATATCGGATTCAGTTTTTGATAATGTTGGTCCTTCGTTCCATGGCTTTTTTGACCCGAATATCCTGTACCAGATTTTTCCACCACAGCCAGTACCGCCCAAATCGATATCGGATGCATGGTTCTTCTCCATCAGATTCAGGAATTGATCCAAATAACTCCTCAGCAGGAGTTTTTCGTCTTCGGTGGTACCTTGAATTTGTCTGAAAATCTCACCAAGTCGCTCTACGCCCTGAATCGACGATGGAATTCGGGCGATCACCTTATCAAGTATGGGTTGGATTTCTGATTTTGCGACAATACTCATGCTAACACGCAAGAATTTCTTTGGTTATAAATGGAGAATCTAAACACTAATGTTGACAATTCATAGGTAAGGACATCATTCCAGGTAAGTTAAGATCGTATGTTTTTTCTGTCCAGACGAAAATAATCTGTTTTCAGCATTGGCAAGCGCGGCACTACTGTACTGAACATTAACATTTCCACGGAAATCGATATCGATTTCAATGGCTGGATTGTCACCACCGAATAGCATAGCCCCTAATATATTGATATTTCCTCGGGTCAAGTCAGCCGTTCCCTGTATGATGATCAGTCCCTGAAAATTATCGAAATTTCCGCGAGCATCAAGACTACCACCTTCACGGACGATGATAACACCGGCACCTGTTGCGTTTCGGACTTCCAAAGTGCCATTTACGATGATAACCTTGGGATCTTCTGGGGTGCCTAGAGACCCTACACCACTGGCCGTATGATCGTTATATACATGATCGGCACGAGCCATGGCCGTTTGTATGAAATTTTCAAGAAAACTTGGATCCATATCGGGGTTATAAGACAAACTTGGATGATTTGCTCCGACAGTCCCACCGATTGATTGAATGGCTTCTGCGTTCGGAGCCTCACCCTGGATTCTTGTTTGCTGGTTAGAATTGAGGCTCGATATGATCTCATTGTAAGCCG
>CAZDYD010000068.1:0-12600 GCA_964509715.1 uncultured Chitinophagales bacterium | reverse complement strand
GGACCTGTATAACGTGCCATTTTTTATACTAATAATATGATATTGTTAAACTCTACGTCTTTTTGGAGGACGGCATCCGTTGTGTGGAATCGGTGTGGTATCCTTGATAAGTGATACTTCAATTCCTGAAAGTGCCAATGCACGGATTGCAGCCTCACGACCGGAACCCGGACCCTTCACGTATGCTATGACCTTTCTGAGGCCCATATCATATGCATCTTTAGCTGCAGTTTCAGCACTTAATTGAGCAGCATACGGAGTATTCTTTCTTGATCCTCTAAACCCTTGTTTTCCAGCAGAAGACCATGAAAGTACATTTCCGTCAGCGTCAGTCAACGTTACAATGACATTATTGAATGTAGCTTTAACGAAAGCCATCCCATTCGGGTCACTTAACTGTTTTTTCTTTCTCTTGGCAGCCGCAGCAGCAGCTTTTGTTTGTCTTTTCGCCATGTTATTACAGAATATATACTATGTTACTTTTTGGATGGAGTCTTCTTCTTACCGGCAACGGTTCTTCTACGTCCCTTACGGGTACGTGCATTTGTCTTGGTTCTTTGGCCGCGCAATGGTAACCCTTTACGATGACGAAGACCACGATAGCATCCGATATCCATCAAACGTTTGATGTTTGTAGATACTTCTGCACGAAGAGCACCTTCCAATTTATACTCAGCCTCCAGAAGTTTACGGATTTGGATGACCTGATCTTCTGACCATTCACCAACTTTGGTGTTGTGGTCTAAACCAACTTTGTTGAGAATCTCTTTGGATCTTGAGCGACCAATTCCAAAGATGTAAGTCAAACCTACTTCTCCACGCTTTTCTTTTGGTAAATCTATACCTGCAAGTCTTGCCATAATATGATTGGATTATCCTTGTTAACCTTGTCTCTGTTTGTGACGAGGATTCTTCTTGTTGATAACGAAGATTCTGCCTTTACGACGGACGATCTTGTCTCCGGCACCTCTTTTTTTAACTGAAGCTTTTGTTTTCATATACTGTTTTGTACTGAAATTATTTATTTATAACGATATGTGATTCGTCCCTTACTCAAATCGTACGGAGACATTTCTACTGTAACTCGATCACCAGGTAATATTTTAATGTAGAACATTCTCATTTTACCTGAAACGTGGGCCAGAAGCTCATGTCCGTTGTCCAGTTTCACGCGAAACTGTGCGTTTGGTAAAGCCTCCAGGATTGTTCCATCCTGTTTTATAGCGTCTTGCTTAGCCATTTACTAGTTCTTTATCGATTGCTTTTTGGGTAATCTCCTCAATATACTCAAAAGTACTTAGAATTTCAGCACTTCCTTCACGTACAACGATATCATGCTCATAATGAGCTGAAAGACTACTGTCAGCAGTTACAATTGTCCATCCGTCTTTGAGAGTTTTGACTCTGTGTGTACCGGCATTGATCATTGGCTCTACAGCCAGTGTCATACCAGAACGAAGCCTTTCACCTCTACCAAGTTTTCCAAAGTTTGGAACGGAAGGTTCTTCATGCAAGCTCTTTCCGAGCCCGTGTCCTACGAGATCTCTTACCACACCAAAACCGGCATTTTCGCAATGACTTTGAATGGCAAATGCCATATCACCGATTTTGTTCCCATGTACCGCTTTATCTATTCCCAGATAGAGAGATTCCATAGTCGTTTTAAGAAGTTTCATAGTGTTTTCATCAACTTCACCTACAATAAAGGTATAAGCAGAATCACCGAAGAAACCATCCTTTTCTATGCCACAATCTACTGAAACAATATCTCCTTCTTTTAATGCGTATGCCCCTGGGATACCATGTACCACCTGGTCATTCACAGAAATACAAAGCGAAGCCGGAAATGGGTTCGATGGATGTCCGTAGCCTTTGAATGCCGGACGACCATTGTTCTTTTTGATAAATTCCTCGGCAACCCGATCCAGAAGACCGGTTTCTACACCGGGTCTGATGTGCTTCGCAACTTCAGCAAGCGTTCTAGACACGAGCTGGGCGCTAACACGCATTTTATCAATTTCCTGTTCGCTTTTCAGATATACCATTACATTCGCCTGCGGCCTTTGATCTTACCACTCTTCATAAATCCATCGTAATGACGCATCATCAGATGGCTTTCGATTTGCTGTAATGTGTCTAATGCAACACCTACAATAATCAGAAGACTGGTACCTCCGAAAAACATTGCAAATCCTGGTGTAACTCCCATTCGTGCAGCAATAGCTGGCATGATGGCAACGAATGCCAGGAAGATAGAACCTGGAAGAGTGATCTTCGTGAGAATATTGTCAATGAATTCAACTGTCTGTTTACCTGGTCTAACACCTGGAATGAATCCACCCTGACGCTTCATGGTATCTGCCATTTCACGTGGATTGATTACAATTGCAGTGTAGAAATAAGTAAAGAAGATACAGATCAGAGCGAATACGATTGAGTAAGCTACTCCAGTGAAGTCGTTAGACCATGCTGTGAGCATCTGGATCGTTTCACTATCTGGGAAGAAGGTACCGATAGTACTTGGAATGAACATGATCGACTGAGCGAAAATGATCGGCATTACTCCGGCAGCATTCACACGAAGTGGTAAATACTGCGTTGTTCCACCATATACCTTGCGTCCGACAACTCTTTTAGCGTACTGTACAGGAATTCTTCTTTGTCCTTGTGTCAACAGAACTACAGAAGCTGTAACGAGTAACAAGATCGCAACTTCAATTATTACGATAATCGCGTTGTTCTTGGTGCTGATCTCGTTAATGAGGTTGGTTGGAAGCGCTGCAATGATACCGATCATAATAAGGATCGAAATACCGTTACCAATTCCACGTTCTGTTATACGTTCACCAAGCCACATTACAAAGACAGTACCTGCTGTAAGTACGATCATACTTGTAATAATGAAAGCCGTATTACTAACAACGATGGCATCAGGTGATGTCGACATCAGATTGATTCCGAAACCGATTGCCTGGACCAGTGTAATAAGTACGGTACCGTAGCGTGTCAACTGGTTGATTTTGCGTCTTCCTTCTTCGCCCTCACGCTGGAGTTTCTGAAAGTAAGGAACGACAGCACCCATCAACTGGATGATAATCGCTGCAGTAATGTAAGGCATGATTCCAAGAGCAAAGACCCCGGCACGTGCGAACGCACCACCCACGAACAAATCGAACAGACCGAGTAGGTCTGTCGCATTTGATGGGCCTGATGCCAACATGGATGCGTCAACACCCGGCATCGTTATGTACGTACCCACTCTGTATATCATCAGAATACCGATGGTATACAGAATTCGGGTTCGAAGTTCTTCGATCTTGAATATGTTTCTAAAATTCTCGACTAAACTCATCGGGATTTTTCCTTAGCGTGACTATTATTTTTCTATCACGGTCGATTTGCCACCAGCTTTTTCGATCTTCTCAATTGCGGTCTTTGTGAACGCATGAGCCTCGATTGAAAATGCTTTGGAAACGTCACCGCGTCCCAGGATCTTAACCGGAGCGTTGTTGTCCGCGAGTCCGGCAGAAATGAGATCTGCTAATGTGATTGTTTCGCCAAGCTTACCGTTGGCATGAAATGTTTCGATGATATCGAGGTTAATACCTGTGTATTCAACACGAAATCTGTTCTTGAATCCGAACTTGGGAATACGTCTGATCAATGGCATCTGTCCACCTTCGAAACCAAGTTTCTTGTGGTAACCACTCATTGCCTTTTGACCTTTGTGTCCTTTACCGGATTGTTTTCCGAGACCGGAACCTTCTCCACGTCCCACTCTTTTGCGGGTTGAGCGGTTGGATGCCGGTGCTTTGAGGTTGTGTAATTTCATGATATTGCTTTACTATATCGTTCTAGTGACAAGGATTAACCTTCGAATACTTTACGAAGTGGAATTCCACGACGTTGAGCGATTTCTGATGGATCAACCAGTTGTTTTAACGCATCGATGGTCGCTTTGACCATGTTATGCGGATTTGATGATCCGAGGGATTTTGACAGAATGTTGTGGAAACCGGCACTTTCGAGTACCGCTTTTACCGCACCACCTGCAATAACTCCTGTACCTTCGGCAGCCGGAAGTAACAACACTTTACCTGCACCACATTTACCGGTTACAGGGAAGTGGATTGTTCCACCTTTAGCCATTGGAACACGGATGAGGTTTTTTCTTGCATCGTCGTTACCTTTTTGGATGGCATCAGATACTTCTTTTGCTTTTCCTAAACCGGTACCAACAATACCTTCCTTGTTACCTACAACAACGATAGAATTGAAGCTGAAACGACGTCCACCTTTAACAACTTTGGCTACACGATTTACATGCACCAATCTGTCTTCCAGGTTTAGCTCGCTGGCTTTAATATTGTAATTTTTTCTTCTGAATCTTGGCATATTTACTTGAGTTTAGAACTGGAGTCCACCTTCACGAGCAGCTTCAGCTACCGATTTGACTTTACCATGGTAGAGATAGCCGCCACGATCAAATACCACCGAAGTGATACCTTTTTCAGTTGCTTTCTCTGCAATGTATTTTCCAACAACAGCTGCTCTTTCAGAATAGGTCTTACCTTTTAATGAATCCTGAAGTTCAGCTGTTTTAGTAGATGCAGCTACGAGAGTCTCACCAACTTCATCGTTGATGATCTGCAGGTAAATATGCTTCAAGCTACGATATACACTCAAACGTGGACGTTCTGCAGAACCACTGATCTTTGAACGGACACGTCTGCGAATCTTTGCTCTTCTGAGTTGTTTATGATTCTTACTCATTTTAATTCCTTAATGATTAACGTCCAGCGGACTTACCGGCTTTCTTGCGTACATGCTCATCCACATATCGAACACCTTTACCTTTGTAAGGTTCTGGAGAACGGAGTGATCTGATTTTTGCAGCAACTTGGCCTACAAGTTGTTTGTCCGCACCAGTAATAATAATCCGGGTATTTTTTGTTGTCTTAGTATCAATTTCGATATCGATACCCTGTGGTGGGACGAAATAGAACGGGTGTGAATAACCGAGTGCAAGTTCGAGTACTTTACCATTCAAGCTGGCTCTGTACCCTACACCGATGATTTCAAGTTCTTTTTTGAATCCTTCAGAGACACCTACAACAAGATTGTTGATAAGTGTACGGTAAAGACCGTGCATAGCTCGTAAGCGTTTTTCGTCAGAAGGTCTTTTAACAAGTATTTCGGACTCGGTAACTTCTACAGTGATATCTGTAGAAACCTGAAGACTCATCTCACCTTTTGCACCTTTAACCGTAACCAGGTTACCTGGAGTTACTTTAACCGTTACATTCGGTTTTAAAGGAACGGGTTGTTTACCTATACGTGACATAATTCAGTTTATTTTAATAGACATAACACAGAATTTCACCGCCTACATTGAGTTTGCGGGCTTCTTTATCGGTCATAACACCTTGTGAAGTTGTCACAATAGCGATACCTAGACCGTTAAGTACTCTTGGTACTTCAGCACTTTTGCTGTATTTGCGCAAACCCGGGCGGGAAACACGGGTGAGTTTTTTGATGACAGGCTGGCCGTAATGATCGTATTTCAGGAAAATACGTATCAGTCCTTGCTTACCATCATCGATATCCAGGAAATTCTGAATGTACCCTTTGTCGAGCAGGATTTTGGTCAACGCGCGTTTCATTTTTGATGCCGGAACATCAACGCGACGGTGTCCTGCCTGTTGGGCATTCCGAATTCTAGTAAGAAAATCAGAAATTGGATCAGTCATGATTGTGTTTAATTATATTGAAAGTTACCAGCTGGCTTTTTTCATGCCAGGTATTTTGCCATCGAGTGCGAGTTCACGGAATTTAATACGTGAGACCCCGTACTTGCCGACGTATCCACGTGCACGGCCGGTAAGGCTGCAACGCTTCTTCAGGCGTGTCGGACTTGCGTTTCTTGGGAGTTTCTGAAGCCCTTCGTAGTCGCCTGCCTCTTTGAGCTGACGTCTTTTCTCAGCGTATTTATCGATCATACGCTGTTTCTTTACGTTACGGGCCATCCAGGATTTTTTAGCCATATCTACTGTCGTTTTTATTTTTTCTTTTTAAAGGGCATTCCAAAATGCTTGAGCAAAGCATAAGCTTGCTCGTCGGTCTGAGCACTGGTAACAAAAGTGATATCCATTCCGTGGATGCGATCTACTTTATCGACATCGATTTCTGGAAAGATAGTATGTTCTTTGATACCTAATGTGTAATTACCGCGGCCATCAAATCCTTTGTCGGGAATTCCCTGAAAGTCACGTGATCGTGGCAGAGAAAGGTTGATGAAACGATCGAGAAACTCATACATGATTTTACTACGTAGAGTTACACGGCATCCGATTGGCATGCCTTCTCTGAGTTTGAAGTTAGAGATTGATTTACGTGCGGTAGTAATTGCAGGTTTTTGTCCTGTGATCAGCCCGATATTGTTGACGATATCGTCAAGTTTTTTACGATCTGCTACGGCTTCGCCCACACCAACATTGATGGTGATTTTTTTGAGCTTAGGTACCGACATTACGTTTTCGAATCCAAACTCTTTTTCCAGAGTTGGGATAATCTCATTTTTATAATGTGTATAAAGTCTTGCTTCTGCCATGATTATTTAAATACTTATTTGTCGAGTACTTCACCACTGAGTTTGGAATATCTAACCCAACGGCCTTTACCATCTTCTTCAATGCGTTTACGACCGACACGTGTTGGTTCGTTTGAAACTGGATCGAGTGGAAGCACGTTTGAAACGTGGATAGGCATTTCCTGCTTGATACGTCCACCTTGTGGATATTCCTGGCTTGGTTTCTGATGTTTGGTACGCATATTGATACCTTCGATCAGAACTCGGTCCTTGTCTGGAAATACCATCAGAACACGACCTTTTTGGCCTTTATCGTTACCAGAGATTACCTGGACGATGTCGCCTTTTTTAACGTGCAGTTTTTTTTGTGTGTTGAATTTTCTAGGCATGATATTTCCTTTTTACAATACCTCAGGTGCAAGCGAAACAATTCGCATAAAGTTCTTTTCACGCAATTCACGCGCTACCGGACCAAAGATACGGGTACCTACTGGTTCCTGGTCTTTGTTTATGATGACTGCTGCGTTTTCGTCGAATCGAATATAGCTTCCATCATTTCTACGGAATTCTTTTTTCGTTCTAACAACTACTGCCTTTACTACGTCCCCTTTTTTTACGTTACCACCGGGGATAGCTGTTTTGACAGAGCAAACGATGAGATCACCTACACGTGCATAACGTCTTCTTGAATCACCAAGAACCTTAATACACATTACTTTTTTTGCTCCGCTGTTATCAGCAACTGTAAGGTATGATTGTGTTTGTACCATTGTTATTTAATCTTTAAATCGTTGCAGATTACTTGGCTTTTTCGATGATTTCAATAAGTCTCCAGCGCTTGCGCTTAGACATCGGTCTTGTTTCCATAATCGAGACCAAATCACCAATGTTGGCATCATTATTTTCATCATGTGCCATGTATTTGGTTGTCTTGGTTATGAATTTTCCATAGATCGGGTGTTTGATCTGACGATCTACGGCAACCGTAATACTTTTATCCATCCGGTTGCTGACAACGCGACCGGTTCTTTGTTTTCTTTCGTTACGGGTAATGTTTTCAGACATAGTTTTTCAATTAGACGGTAGCTGTGGTTGCCTGTTCTGATCCCGCTTTTTCACGGATAACAGTCTTGATTCGCGCCAGTTCTCTGCGGTGAAGCTTCATGCGGGCAGGATTTTCTGCCTGGCCTGCAACTGACTTGTTGAACTTAAGGTCTCTTATGCTTTTTGTCTCGTCGGTTAGACGTGATTCCAGTTCAGCTGATGACAATTCTCTGAGTTCGTGTGCTTTCATGATACTTCCTGATTATTCTCCGTCGTAATCACGACGAGCTACAAATTTGGTTTTGATCGGTAACTTGAACTGTGCAAGTCTGAGGGCCTCTTTGGCAAGTTCCATAGGAACGCCACTGATTTCAAACAGAATTCTACCCGGTTCAACAACTGATACAAAGTGGTCCAAAGAACCTTTACCACTACCCATACGGGTTTCGGCAGCTTTTCTGGTAATCGGTTTGTCAGGGAAAATACGAATCCAGATCTGTCCCTCACGTGACATTTTTCTGGAAATTGCAATCCTGCAAGCTTCTATTTGTCTTGCAGTAATGAATTTCGCTTCCAGCGCCTTAATGGCAAAATCACCATAAGCCAACTGATGTCCGCGTGTGGATACCCTTTTAAAGGTGCCACGATGGACTCTTCTTCTTTTTAATCGCTTCGGTTCTAACATGATCTTTAAAAAATATCAGCGTTAATAATTAGCTTTTACGTGGACGTCGTTCGTTTCTGCGATTTGAACGTCTACCCTGTTGTTGTGGGGCAGCCGATTTTTCAGATCTGGCAGTTACTGCAGCAGGTGTGAGGTCGACTTCACCAATTACTTCACCTTTGAAAATCCATACAGATACACCGATGGAACCATAGATCGTCTGAGCCGTAGCTTTTGCGTAGTCAATCTCGGCACGGATGGTATGAAGTGGAATTCGACCTTCTTTATACTGTTCGGTACGTGCCATTTCAGCACCACCAAGTCGTCCACCGCACTTCACTTTAATTCCTTTAGCACCCATTCTGGTAGCAGAGGCAATAGCCATTTTCATTGCTCTTCTGAATGAGATTCTGGCTTCAAGTTGTTGTGCAATGTTCTGAGCTACTAAACTTGCATCCACTTCTGGTCGTTTGATCTCACTGATGTTGATCTGAACTTCCTTGTTGGTGATTTTCTTTAGCTCTTCACGTAATTTTTCTACTTCTTCACCACCTTTACCGATGATCACACCAGGTCTTGAGGTCAAGAGAGTAATAAGAACACGTTTCGGTGTTCTTTCAATAATAATTCTGGATAGACCTGCAGAACGCAACCTTGTTTGAAGGTATTTGCGAAGATTGTTGTCTTCAAGCAAGTTTGACGGATTATTCGTCTCTGTGTACCAGTTTGAATCCCAGCCACGAATAATGCCAAGTCTAAAACCAATTGGATTTACTTTTTGTCCCAAAACTGTTTCCTTCTTGCTTAGTTCTTATCGTTAACAACTGCCTGACCTACTACCACAGTTATGTGGCATGATCTTTTTCGAATTGGATGCGCCCGTCCTTGTGGTGCAGGTTGAATTCTTTTCAGAGTCACACCTTCATCTACAAAAATGGTCTTGATCACAAGATCTTCGTTATCAAGGGCCTGGTCCTGAAATTTGTCACGAAGGTTAGCTGCAGCTGATTTTACAACTTTGGCAACATCATCTGCTGCACCTTGTTGTATGAATTTGAGCTGGTTTAATGCCTTCTGAACATTCATTCCACGAACAGCATCAGCAACGAGTCTAACCTTGCGAGGCGAACGTCTCAGGTGCTTTTGAACCGCGCGTGCTTCTAAGAGTACTGTAGTTTCCATGAATCAATTACTTCTTTTTATCTGCTTTCTTTTGTGGATGTCCGCGGAAGATACGGGTCGGGGCAAACTCACCGAGTTTATGGCCTACCATGTTTTCCGTAACATACACCGGAATGAATTGTTTGCCGTTATGAACAGCAAATGTGAGTCCTACGAAATCCGGAGATATCATTGAGGTTCTCGACCAGGTCTTGATGACCTTTTTTGACCCACTGTTATTCATATCATCAACTTTACGTTGAAGTTTGTAATGAATAAAGGGTCCTTTTTTTAATGATCTTGGCATACCTTAAATTATTTTTCGTTTCGTTTACGAACGATGTATTTCGATGACAATTTCTTAGGTGATCGGGTCTTTTTGCCCTTGGCGTATTGTCCCCATGGTGAACGTGGGAGACCTCCAGAAGCTTTACCTTCACCACCACCCATTGGGTGATCTACCGGGTTCATGGCAACACCACGAACAGATGGTCTTACACCTTTCCAGCGACTTCTACCAGCTTTACCAAGCGTAACGTTCATGTGGTCGATGTTACTTACAGTACCGACTGTAGCAACACACACTCCCAAGATCATACGGGTTTCGCCTGATGGAAGCTTGACAGTAACATATCTGTCTGTTTTTGCTACCAACTGAGCACTGGTTCCAGCACTACGGACAATTTGTCCGCCTTTACCTGGTTTCATTTCAATGTTGTGAAGAACGGTACCAAGTGGCATGTTCATCATTGGCATGCAGTTTCCAACCTCTGGCTGAGCCGTTGCGGAGTTGATTACTGTTGTACCAACCTGAAGTTTGTCAGGAGCAATGATATAACGTTTTTCACCATCAGCATATGCCAAAAGTGCGATACGTGCAGTTCTGTTCGGATCGTACTCGATAGTTTTCACGGTTGCCGGTATATCGAATTTATCTCTTTTGAAGTCGATAATTCTGTAACGGCGCTTGTGTCCACCACCCTGATGACGGACCGTCATACGGCCACGGTTGTTTCTACCACCTTTATTCTTGACACTAACAACAAGACGTCGCTCTGGTGATGATGTTGTAATATCATCAAATACAGGAGCGATCCTGTGTCTGGTTCCGGGTGTGTTTGGTTTTAGCTTACGAGTTGCCATTCTTTCTGAATATTAAATTTCGCTGAAAAAATCGATTTCTTGTCCGGCTTTCAGCGTGACAATTGCTTTTTTTCTGATATTGGTACGTCCACGAACATAACCACCTTTGGTAAATCTACCTTTAGGCTTGGTTGGCATTACGATCGTGTTGACTTTAACCACGTTAACTTCAGGATAAATCGATTCGAGAGCTGCTTTGACTTCAGCTTTGGTAGCTTTAACATCAATTTCGAATGTGTACCGATTTTGCTTCTCCTGAAGCATGGTCAATTTTTCAGTAACTAATGGTCGAATGATTACACTGCTCATGCCTCTACTCCTTGTGTTGTGAATGTACCTTCAAGGGTTTCAATCGCGCTTTGTTGAATAACAAGTACATCTGCATGTACGATTTCGTAGGTAGATGGCTTGTTAGCTTCGAGTGTAGATACTTTCGGCAAGTTTCTGCTTGACAGATAAACGTTTTTCCCTTCACCGTTGGTGAGTAGAAGAACTTTTTTACCATCCAACTTCAAAGCGTCGATGATCTGAATCATTTCTTTGGTTTTTGGAGCTTCGAAATTGAAGTCCTCAACTACGATGATCGCATTTTCATTTGCTTTGTAAGTAAGAGCAGATTTACGTGCAATCTGTTTCATTTTTTTGGTCAGACGTACAACATAATCGCGTGGTTCTGGACCGAAAACAGTTCCTCCACCTTTGAGGAGTGGTGATCTGAGGCTACCTCTACGTGCTCCACCAGTACCTTTTTGTTTGAAGGCTTTCTTTCCACCACCTCTGACTTCAGTACGTCCTTTGGTTTTTGCAGTACCTTGACGTTGTGCAGCTGTATATGAGCGTATATCTTCATATACCAATGCATCATTAGGCTCAATCTGGAAGATGCTGTCGTTAAGTTCAACAGTAGTTCCGGATTCTGTACCGTTTAATTTCAGAACATTTACTTTCATAATGCTTTCTTTCCTTATGCTCTGTTGTGAATTTGTACTACGCGACCTACTGGTCCGGGAACAGATCCACGAATCAAAAGCAGATTGGAATCACTGAGTATCTTTACGATTACTGAATTCTTTTGCTTAACTCGTTCGTTACCGGTACGGCCCGCCATTCTGATGCCTTTGAATACACGTGACGGGTCTGATGCCTGTCCGATAGATCCTGGAGCTCTTTGACGGTTATGCTGTCCGTGGGTTCTTCCACCGACACCACTAAATCCGTGACGTTTAACAACACCCTGAAATCCTTTACCTTTGGAGGTTCCAACTACATTAACTGCAGTTCCCTCTGTAAATACATCCTCAATATTGAGAACGTCACCAAGGTTCACACCTTCTGGCAGGAAATCACGGAATTCAACAACGTATCGCTTTGGCGAGGTATTTGCTTTAGCAAAGTGACCTTGCAACGCTTTGGTTGTATTTTTTTCTTTTTTATCAAAAGCAGACAGCTGAAGTGCTGTATAACCGTCGGCGTCTTCAGTTTTGATCTGTGTAACCACATTTGGTTCAACTTCGATCACTGTAACAGCTACATGGTTACCGGCAGCATCAAAGATGCTTGTCATGCCTAATTTTTTTCCAATTAATCCACTCATGTCTTTAAAATTCGATCTGGATTATACTTTAATTTCCACGTCAACACCGGAAGGTAATTCCAGTTTCATCAATGCGTCTACGGTTTGTGAACCAGTAGACAGGATATCGATGAGGCGTTTGTGTGATCTTGTTTCAAACTGCTCACGTGATTTTTTGTCAACGTGAACAGATCGGTTTACAGTAAAGATTGACTTGTCAGTTGGCAAAGGGATAGGTCCCGATACAACTGCACCAGTTGATTTTACTGTTTTTATGATTTTTTCAGCTGATTTATCGATCAGATTGTGATCGTATGATTTCAGCTTGATTCTGATTTTTTGTTGTGTTGCCACGAATTTCTGACTTTAGGATTACTTCAGAATTTTAGTTACGACACCTGCACCTACGGTACGTCCACCCTCACG
>CAZDYD010000067.1:0-12961 GCA_964509715.1 uncultured Chitinophagales bacterium | reverse complement strand
ATATTTTTTTTAATATATGAATTCTTAGGAATGGCAGTATTTTGATATTGGCTACGATGAAAAGAGCCTTCGTGTTGAATGCTAACCTATATTTATGTAATCTTTCTGAACAAAAGTCATGCATAAACAATAATTCAATTATTACCATGGATCTTGAAGAACTTCGCCGCTATCTGAGTAAGACTATAGATGATATCAATGAAAAAGGTGGCGCCAATAGTATTGATGACCTGAACAAAATGCTTGGCGAAAAGATGACAACGATCAATAGTCGTCCAGTGGCCGATTTTGAAGGATTATCGCCGGATAAGATGCATCAATTGTTGCATTTTCCACTCGGAGAGGCGAGTCCCATCCGTTTGAAGTTATTGTCGGCTGAGCAATATCACCAAATTCCGTTGTTCAATCAGGTGTTGTGGTTGTTACGGGAGATCGAAGGGGCGGGCGGAATCAAATTAACCCAGGCCGGATATTTGCCGGTCCGAGTGGTGAAGGATCTTTATGCACAGGGTTTTATCACGGATAACTATGTGGAATTGGGTCACCAGAAGCTCAATAAAGAGATGGATTCGAGATCAGTACATATGACCCGGATATTAGTTGAGTTGAGTGGATTGGTGCGTAAACAGCATGGTAAGTTGGTCCTGGTGAAGTCGAAAATGAATATCGTAAATAATAATAAGGCTCTGTTTGACGTCATATTTCATACATTTACCGAAAAATTCAGTTGGGCTTATCTGGATATGTATCATAGTGAACAATTTGCTCAATTCGGTTGGGGATTTTCTGTCTTCTTGTTATCCAAATTCGGGGATGTGGAGCGGGATGCTGCTTTTTATGCAAAAAAATATATAAAAGCGTTTCCGATGCTGATTAATGATTTTGGTGGTGTGTACATGTCGCCGGAGGAAATGGCTGTTCATGCGTATACCTATCGGACGTTCGAGCTGTTTCTGAATTATTTTGGACTGGTTGAGTTGCGTCCACATGGGGGAACTTCCTTTCTACCGGAGACATATTTTGTGAAAAAAACGCCGTTGGTTGAAATGATAACGGAGAGCAGAGAGCGGGGAGCGGGGAGCGGGGAGCGGGAAGAAAGGGGAAGCAGAGAGCGGTGAGCGGTGAGCGGAGAGCAGTGAGCGGGGGCTTCCACGATTGTGATTAATTAACTTTCACAATCTGTGTTGGGGTAAGTTCGGATGTGGCCAATGCTATTTTATCCCAAAAATGTGTACTTTATCTGTGATGAATATTCTATTATTACATAAGATCGTTCAATTTCTTGAAGTTCAACAGGACCTTGTGTTTTTCTATGTGTTTGGTTCAGTATTGACATCAGAGTATTTTAATGATGTTGATGTTGCGGTTTATTTTAGAAATGACACCTATGATCTACTCAGAATTGGGGAATTAGTTGGTGAAATTGAGGTTTTATCTGGTAAAAAATCTGACGTGGTTGTATTGAACAAATTGTATACGAAGAACCCTGCTTTTGCCCATACTATCATCTCAACCGGAGTTTTGGGTAATGTGAAGGGTGTATCTGGTGACGATGATAAGTCAACTTGGGTAAACTTTAAAGTGAATTGTATTAAACACTACGAAGATACCCGATATTTGAGAAAATTGTCCCGAGATGCTCTCATCAATCGGGTTGAATCTGGAGACTTGGGGAAAAGAAATTATGCTTATTGAACGGCTACAACATCTCGATACCAACATTGCTGAGATGGAAAAATTGGTATCCAATATAAGTATAGACGAATTGATGTCTAAAACTACAAACCAATGGGCACTTCGATATGGTTTGTTTGAGTCAATTCAGATTTTGATTGACATTTCTTGTCATCTCGTGTCCCAAAACAACTTTGGAAATACCAATACTTACAGGGACTGTATTGATGCTCTGGTAAAATTTAATGTATTTGATGAAGATTTGGGTTTGAAACTCAAAAAAATGGTTGGATTGAGAAATATTTTGGTGCACGATTATGTACAGATTGAAATTGAACAATTATACCATTATGTATCGGACTTATCGGACTTTAGGTCATTTTCTAAGGCAATTCAGAATTTTTTGAAATAAGCCCCGCTTTTCTCCCCGCTCTCCGCTCCCCGCTCCCCGCTCCCCGCTTCTACTATTGATATATCGAGATTAAATGGGTATATTTCCACAATTGAAATAAATAATTGTATATAATTATGGAAAAATACACATTTAAATTAAACTCTATCGAGGATATTCAATTTGGGATCGCAAAGCGACTCAAACTCCGTAGACTGGAGAAGAATCTGACTCAACGTGAGTTCGCTAAGCGTGCTGGTATCGGTTATGATGCCTATCGCTCATTTGAAACTTCTGGCGATTCGTCGGTAAAGAATTTAATACTTTGTGCTTTTGTTTTGGGTGATGAAGATGTCTTAGATTCCATTTTTGCCCGTACATCTTACCAAAGTATCGATGAATTAGTTCACACTGAAGAAACGATTTATCGCCAACGCGCTTCAAAAAAATGAAAGCGATCAAAGAGATAACAGTTTCCATGAATGGCATGGATGTTGGTAGATTGGCCCTGACCCCAAGTGGACTTTGTGCGTTTGAGTACAGCTCTTATTGGCTGAAACATGGATTTTCGATCGCTCCATTCTATCTGCCACTTCGAAAAGAGGTGTTTATAGCCAAACGAGATCCGTTTAGAGGCGGATTCGGTGTGTTTGATGATTGTCTACCAGATGGGTGGGGTAACCTAATTCTAGATCGTTACTTGAAACGAAAAGGAATCAATAGTGATGAGCTGACATTGCTTCAAAGAATGGCTTTGGTCGGAACCGCTGGTAGAGGTGCGTTAGAGTTTTACCCAGATTTAAGTGAAATCAGCAGGGAAAACATGTATGAATTTAATGTCCTTGCTAATGAGGCTGAGAAAATCCTTACAACTGAGTACTCAGGGGCAGGTATTGATGATCTGTACAAGTTTGGCGGATCTCCAGGTGGTGCCAGGCCGAAAGTTTTTGTAACCATTGATGGTCAAGAGTGGTTAGTGAAGTTTAAAGCGTCACAAGATCCGATGAATATTGGTCAGGTTGAATATGAGTACTCCATCCTTGCAAAAAATTTCGGTATTGATATGCCCGATACTCATTTGTTTGAGGGAAAATATTTCGGTGTAAAGCGATTTGACCGAACTCAGTCGGGAAAAGTTCATACAATAAGTGCAGCTGGACTCTTAAATGCGAATTATCGTGAACCATCATTGGATTATGAATCACTATTGAATGCAACTTTTCATCTCACAAGAAACATGGGTGAGGTGATCAAGTTATTTCGCATCATGGTGTTTAATGTGGTTATTAAAAATAAAGATGATCATGCAAAAAATTTTTCGTTTCAGTATGTGGATGATGAATGGAAACTTGCACCTGCTTATGATTTGCTTCCGAGCTCAGGATTCAATGGAGAACACACTACTTCAGTAAATGGTAATGGAAATCCGACAAGAAATGATTTATTGACTGTCGCGAGTAGAGTTGGGATAAGTTCGGATGTGGCCAGTGCTATTCTATCCCAAAAAATGTGTACTTGACCTGTAATAAACACTCCCTGAGTACATAGGATCGTTCAATTTCTTGAAATTCAGCAAGTCCTTAGTGTAATGTAATTTTTTGGGAAAATATATCCGGCGGGGATGTTGTTTTCGGCTATGTTTATGGCGTATCTTCATGGCGAAGTTTATCGAAGTATCTCAAGGTTTATCAAAACAAATTATTGTCTAAAAATTCTAGCTAATTGATTTATGAAAAAAGTTTGGGTTGTTCCCGTTGTTCAGGTTATGGAAATTGAAAACACTGTTGGCTCTTTAGCTGATGGCACACAATTTCAGGGTAGTTGATTTTTAGGTCAAGTCTGTAAATTTTTTATCATCCAACTTGAGGTCGTTTTTGTCACGGCTCTATGGCTGTTGGACTCATCTATCATCCAACTTGAGGTCGTTTCTGAATATGGATGAGAGTCTTGCGGCTCCATCTAAGTTAAGGTGGAACCCATCCGAATAGAGGTCGTTTTTGATGAGTTCCTCATTGTTGCTATAATCAAAGGATGCACAGTTGGAGCATTGCGTGGTCAGGCTGGCAATCGCACGGTCATGTGCTGTATTTCTGTCTGGTAATTCGAGACGCTTATAGATTTCGGATACCGGCAATCTGATCAGAATGACCCGGACCCCCCGTTCGTTCAGTTTTTGTATTAGCTCCGCCATCTGTTCTACATTTTGTCCAATGGTATTTTCGGTGGTCTTGGATAGGTGATTGTCGAATAGCCTGGATGCTGTTCTTTCAAGGTTTTTGGGTTGTCTGATGTTGTACCTGTGTCCTTTGGAGGTCTCCACGAGTTCAGATGGTTCGGTCTGTAGTTCTTGTAAGGATTCGGGTTGTAATTTTTGTCCAAGTCTATTCATCAGGTAATGAGGTCTGACATGCAGGCTGATCAGATAGTTGTCTAAGGGTTTTTCAGGTTTGATGTCGAAATGCCTCCAATAGACCGGTGCGTTATGGTGTTTGGCTTCCGGTACGATAAATAGACTCGAGTGGTGGAGTCCGAGTACGACGGTGTGGAGTTTGGGGAGTTCATGGGACAGGTGCATGGCGAGTTCCAACGACATTACCGGGTGTTCGACGGGGAGTCCCAAGTTGTAGGACGCGGTATGCACGGAGTCGGGTATGATGGCAGAGTACATGGCCGAATCGCCCAGGTACAGGATTTCGATATCGTCCCTATTCTGTTTTATGTACTCACTTTTCTGGAAGAACATGATGGGTTCTTCGGGCAGACTAATCTCGATGATTCCCAGGAAAATCACGATAGGGATGCTGGCCACAACGATGCGGATGAGTGCTTTTCGGACTGTGCTTGGTTGGTGTTGATTGGATTTCATCGTTGGTGCATCAGTCTATGGTGTTTCTGACTTTGTCGAGGTAGGTAATTGTTGTGTGGTTTTCATCGTTGGTGCATCAGACGGCAGAGCTTCTTGTTTTGTCCATGTTCGTTGGTCTTGCTTGGATTTCATCGATCAGAATTGAAAATAAATAAAGTTGATATTGTCTGTTGCACGATAATACCAAGTGAGTGCGATCACGATCTGATAAACGGCCCATTGGGTCCAGTAGGGATATCGATGAAAAAAGGTGAGTGGGGACCAATGGTGTCGGCCTATCCATTCGATGCAGAAAAAGAAGACGATGAGAAGGATGAGGGACTTGGTTGGATAGATTTCGGGTAATTCAAACAGGGAGAACGAGAATATTTCCAGGATGATGTGTAGTCCCTGGGAGGCGGATTCCGACCGGAAGAAGATGCCCGGTATGGTGACGGCAAGGGTGGTCAGGATCATCTGGCGTAGTTCGGTGAGCGTAGGGAAGAAGGTGTTTTCAGCAACGATCGCGGTTCGGGCGGTTCTTCGTTTCCAGAAAATATGGCGTGAGTACATGATGGCGAACAGGAGTCCCCAGATAACGAAGTTCCATTTGGGTCCGTGCCAGAGTCCGCAGAGGCCAAAGACCATGAGTACGGCAATAAATTTGCGCCATTTTTGGTCCGACTTCCCGATGGCGAGGGGGACAAACACATAGTCGCGGAACCAGGTGGTCAGGGAGATGTGCCAACGACTCCACGACTCGGCTATGTCGCGCGAGAAGTAGGGATAGGCAAAGTTCCGCATCAGGTTGAAACCAAAAAACCGGCTGATCCCGATGGCAATGTCGGAATAGGCGGAGAAGTCCATGTAGAGCTGGTTCATAAAGAGAAGGGCTCCGATGAGCAGCGTGATGCCGTTCAGATTGGCTGAATCGGCGAAGATTTGGTTCACGTAAACGGCGCTTTGGTCGGCGATGACCATTTTTTTGAACAGTCCCCAGATGATGAGTTCAAAGCCTTCGATCAGTTGTTGGGGTTGGATGGAGCGAACGGATTGGAACTGAGGTATGAGATTTCTTGCACGTTCAATGGGTCCGGCCACCAGTTGCGGGAAAAAGGCCACGAACGCAGTGAAGGAAATCAGGTCGGTAGTGGGTTTCAGACGTTGACGGTAGATGTCAATAGAATAGCTTAGTGTCTGAAATGTGTAGAAGCTGATGCCAACGGGTAGAATGATGACGGCTGTGGAGTAATGGACGTTGACTCCGATCTGGGAAAACAACGTGATGAAGCTATCGATGAAGAAATTGAAATACTTGAAATAGAATAGAACACTCAGATTTCCTGTGAGACTGGTAAGGAGCAGGAGTTTTCGGATACGTGGCTGGGAATACTTGTGGAATCCGAGTCCGACCAAGTAATCGAGCAGGGTGCTGAAGATAATCAAACCGAGGAATCGGACGTCCCACTGGGCATAGAAGAAATAGCTCGCGGCGATCAGGAAAAGATTCTGGAACCGGATGTTTTTTCTGCCGATCGTCCAGTAAGTAGCCAGGACCGCCAGAAAAAACAGGGTAAATGTTACTGTGTTGAACAGCATGAAAATGTAGAGAATATTGTTGTGAATCGAACGCTGTGATGATACCGTTATTTAGGGTTGTTGGCAAGTAGTCCGCTCCCCGCTCACCGCTATCCGCTTCCTGCTTCCTGCTTCAACCATTTCAACAACATAATCCCATGATCGTAGGCAACTATCAATCGTTCCAGGATCCCGGGCTTTGGGACTAACTCTGACCCGAATCCAGATGCAGCTTTTCCCTGTGACTCTATGGTACCTGACAAGCCGATATGCCGTAATTGACTTTCAAGCTTGATCAATTCGGTGATCCATGATATCAGCACCACGCCCGATTCAATGAACCGCGCAATTTTGGATGCGGATATGTTGTCATTGACAAGCAAGGATTCCAGTTCTTCACGTTCGCCCGGATCCATTTCTCCAAATAGTTTCAACGCATCTTTTATATACATCAGATGAGCGTCCGACTCCCAGTTTCTAACCTCAAATACCCGATTGATAGCGAACAACATCCGGTGTTCGATTTTCGGTATCAGTAGGTTGTCGCAGCAAATGTCATCCTGCTTAACAGGTTGTCCATGTAAACAAACATCATCGTACAAATTCCTGAATGACGGATCCAGTTCGGTGTATAGAACGTACAAATGACATTTCGTGTACGTTGTTTTATGAATGAATTGCCGTTTGACACCAGCAAACTGTCCCCCTATGGACCACGGTATTGATTTTACATGTTGATACCCTGATTTTAGTAATCCTGGCTTGATTGTGAGGTAGGACTTTCTGTCCACCAACAGCTCGATCTCAGGGTTCAGTCGATTCCATTCAGTTTCAGGCTCACTTAGAATATCCGCAAGTCCATACATACCAACGAATGGAAGCTTCATGTCTGAAAAGAACGCAACAAGTTCTTTGGTATCTCGCTTCAGCTTCTGACATTTGGTCCATGCATAACGTGGCACTCCGGCAAGAAATTCGATGTTCGTAGATCCGATGGTGTGCCAAGGTGGACTCCAGTTCAATGGCTGGACCTTTCTTATCAATTGGGGCAGCAGCATTTTGTAGCCTGAAGGCAGGTCGTCATAAGATTCTACTCCATCCCATAAGGTCTCCCAATGGGTTCGGAGTATCGCATTATTTCCAAGTACCATATTAAGACACAGGATGTCTTTGGATGTAAAAGTTTTTGTCCTGGGATAGTTGCGTACCTCAGCACGAAGGACCACCGCTGATTCCGCCGACCTACTCATTTCATTTCCTCTAAATGACGTTTGATGATCTGGGCGTTTATTGCGATTTCTGGATGTAAGTCCAGGAAATAACAGGGAAGTTTTTCGGTGAACTCACGCAAAAATCGGAAATTGGAGGGACCGGATAATGGCACCCATATTGAGGTACTTGGACCAAACACGCGAAAGGCATCCGCCGCACGTGCAGGTGATATTCCATAGCTGGTCGCAGAGCCCATGCGGGGGATCAGAATTGTTTGAATCGGAAGCGATTTGACCATGTTATCCCGATACTTCGGATATAAAAATGCCAAATTCTTACCTTTTTTTGCGATTTCGTCCTTGCCTACAATAATGTCGTTAAAAAACGGGAACCAATCTTTGACATCATGATTCAGTTTTACGGCGTTGAATATGGCAAAGGCTTGTGGATCGGGATCCAAACTGAGCATGCACTTGTCATCACACAAATAATCCATTTCGGGATGCACAAGGCAACTTAAAGCGGTTGTGGACTTTCCGGATCCCGAACTGCCGACCAACATGGCTCCTTTTCCATTAGCGCCAACCACGGCAGCATGAGCCATGTGCCATCCCGATGGCTCCAACATCCAGTGTATCACAGACTGAAAAGGTGTCGCACGATCGTAGATGGACAGATGGTCCATCCCATTGGTTATTACAAATCCACGTTTCGTAGGTGGATGATACCCCATTTCGAGTCCAACCGTTGGGGCATGTAGAAACTTCCAGTCTTTTTTCTGTGTAAATCCGCGTTGTCCATACCCGGTGTACTGATGCTCTTTGAACGGTGGGAAGGGGATGTGTTCGTTTACACTGCCTCGATCAACCCATACAATGGTACCTGTCCTGTTATCACCCAAGTTTTCACAACGAAGGTGCATCAGCGAAGAGAGATAGGATTCCGCTTCGGGGGTGTTGTCATGATACACCACGATCGGATGGCCGTTCACAGGGGACTCAAAAGATGTGGATGCAAATCGTTGCTGAAATTGATCACACACCTCACTCATTCGTCCGGCATAAGCCTCAAAAGGGTCTGTTACATTCGAATATGTTGGCAATACCCTCATATCATCCATCAGAATCTGAATTTGTCCGCTGCTGATTCAGTCTGGTTCTCAGTGCGCTCATGTATCCTTTTACCACATTGGTCCGATCTACCCGGGTCATGTTTTGGGCATGGACCCTTCGGTACAGGACAGTCTCTGGAACAGGATCAAATACGATTCGGCAAACCTGGGCTCTTGAGTACCATTCAAGAAATGAATTTACGTTGTGATCTTCGTTAAAGAATCCAACTTTGTCGAAAGAGTCCCTGCGCATGAGTAGCGTGGGAAGTAGCAATCCGAGTTGGGAGTCCCCCTGCCATTGCATGGAGTCGGACGCATTCTGGTCCGGGCCGGATATAAATTGTCGCGTAGCACCGAAAACCCCATCAGTCTTTGGATGGTCGGTCAAGTAGTTTAGCTGAATTTCCAGTTTTTCGGGAGTCCATAGATCATCGGCATCCAAAAATGCAACAAAAGGAGCGCTGCTGAATTTCAATCCGGCATTCAAGGCACCCGATTGACGTACCCGTCCCGGTTGGAGAACCGTGACGTCATCATAACTACGAGCAATGTCTGCCGATCCATCAGTTGAGGCATCGTCAATTACGATGATTCCATAATCTGTAAACGTCTGTTTGCGGACGCTATCAATTGCTGCAGCAATATAATCAGCGCCATTATGCACTGGGATCAAAACATCAATGGTATGAGTCGTCATAGTGCTCCATCCGTTTACTGATTTTGTGGGTTTGAATCCGTGGATAATGCCCTTCTTCGCAATATCATTTTATGGACCATTCTGATGGCGTCCTTGTGAAGTGCAGCTACATTGGAAGTCTGATTTTCACTGTGGATTCGACGATCGACCAGCACCTCTGTATTGATATCTAATTCGACACCGGAATCAATCGCGCGCACAATCCAGTCGGTATCATAGCCACTGCGTAACGATTCATCAAAGTTTCCAACCTTCAAAAAGACATCTTTGTACATGACCATACAACTTGGAAGGTATCCGGGTTGGGGTCTTGTCAAAAACTCTGGACGAACCCAGGCCGGAATCTCGCCGTGACGCTGTAGATAACCGGCATCCACAAAATAATTAAAATGGCAGATGCTATACGATTCATAGGGTGTCAGGGAAATTCGTTGGACTTGTGTGGCCAGGTACTCAGGATGCCAGATATCGTCCTGATCCAGGAATGCGATAATACTACCGGTGGAGTGGCGTACAGCCAGGTTTCTGGAGCTTGCCGGACCCTTGTTGGCCTGCTGAAAAATAGTGCAGGGAATAGGAGACTCTTCGGCAAGTTCTTGCAATAGCTGAATGGATCCATCGACGGATCCATCATCCACCAGAACGATTTCGGATGGTGGTAGGGTTTGATTCCACACCGATTCCATAGTGGATCTGATAAATGCTCGGCCATTATAGACCGGGATGATGGCACTAATGGTGTTCATGGACTGAAATTCCATTTGATGTTAAATGAATCCGGTAGTGTTTGATTCGAGTTTCTGAGCTTTCTGATAAAGTTCAGATGTCCTTTGCGCATTTCATGTATGTTGGAAGTCATGCTTCCCGCATGATTTCTGTGGTATAAAACGACCTGCTCGGTAAAAAACATCTCCATACCTGTGTGTTCGGCCCTGAGGAGCCAGTCTATGTCTTCATAGTATCGTAAAGATTCATCAAATTTCCCGACTTTTGAGAAGGCTTTTTTCCTGTAAACTCCGGTGTGGACCCCCGGCATGCGTTTCGTTTGGAATGTGTTGTTGATCGGATGGTGGATGTCTGGGTGCTTTGCATTCAAATCCTCGCAATGTATTTCGATTTGGGACATGAATGCATCGGGAATGATTTGTGCAAGACCAAAGACCATATCATAGGATGGATTTTCTTCGAGAAAATCGACCATATCGGAGAGTCGTCCGGCAGGATATAGATCATCAGCGTCCAGAAAGGCGATGTAATCGCCGGTAGCAAGGTTAAGTCCTGTGTTGCGGGCAGCGGAAGGTCCGTCATTTTCCCGATGTACCAACATCAACGTGACATCCTGATATACATCGGGTTTAGTGTGTTGATGGTCAGTCAGCCACTTCCGGACCTTCTCACATACCAGATCGGTGTCATCGGTTGAACCATCATTCACTACAATCACCTCCAGGGGGCGGAAATCCTGCAAAAGTACACTTAACAGTGCTGATTCGATAAATCGACCGTAGTTATAAGTAGGAATGATGACAGTAATTGACACAAATTTATTTATACCACTTAGCTAAATCACTTCTTTTCCGGCCAGCCCTTGGGGGTGGTGTCGTGGATTGGGTCCATCAATAAAAGCTCTTGCATATCCTTGAAGGACTCCAAAACCGGTGCATTGAATGTTCCAGTAGTCCAAATAGCGTGGTTCAACAAGGAAGCATCCTGTTCTTTCGTTGCCGATGTTTCGGTTAGGTCGGTTACTTGTGTTGCTTCGGCTGCTGGGACAATGATTTCGGCCTCCAAAAGTGCAGCTATATAACCCTCAACCAGAGGAAATACGAGCTCTGCATCGAGCTTCGAATATTGAACACATGTGTCCATGATTTCTTGAAGTGATAATCCGGAGAGCATCAGTTCAATAATGATGTACGCTTCGTTTCTGGCGCTATAATAGAGTCCGGTTTCAAAATCAATGATAATGGTTTCTCCATTGATGGATTCCAGCGCAATGCGGGGGTGGTTAGTGACGAACGATTGATTTTTGATTGGCACAGATTGAATGAAATTAGAGAAACATATCAGAACAGCTGATAATACCATTACTCAAAAAATAACTGTTATCTTGAGCATGTACAATTAATTTTAAGCACGGAAATTCATTTTAAATTTATTTGCTTCCAGTTCATGGACACCTTGTTTGCTCATTTATCTCCCGAACTTCAGGTCTTGAACCTGGCTATGCGCCATGTTTCCCGAAATGGGGGACGACTGGATTTTCGTGTAGGTGGGTCCTTGTCCAATCAGGGGGTGCCCGATCTAGGCGTGTCCGACCTTGACGTGTCCGAACATAGTACAATTTCGTCTCGCTCAAGCGTTCAGAATAGTGTGGACATCCCAAACTATAATGCCCATCAGCTGATGTTTCTTGCTGCGAAGCATCGACTGCGCCCGATCCTGTTGGAATATGACCGTCACGTAGGTTTTTTAAGTGCCACGGATCGCACCCGACTTGAAGCCTATCAAATGGTGCAGGTAAGGCATAGTGAATTACAGATTCATGCCTTGCGAGTGGTAACAGAAGAGCTGGCCAGAGAGGGAATAGAACTGATTCCGATGAAGGGCAATTTGTTGGTTCAGGAACTGTATAGAAATGAGCAACTGCGTGAGGTGGGTGACATCGATCTTCTGTTGAAACGAGAAGATGTTGTTCAAGCGGTCACTGTGCTCAAGCGAATTGGATACACATTGCGATCCGATGAGTATCCGCATGCGGTCCGACATCAGGATGAACTGGTTCGCAAGATCGTGGAGAGTCCATATCAGTCAGAGCTTCCGTTATCCAACGGGAGCCTCAGCCTTGATGTCCACTGGGGAATCGCTCAGCCATATTATGGGATTCCCTTGAATACCGACCAGGTTTTTGAACGGGCTGAAATACGCTCCTTATTTGGTACAAAAACACTCATGCCCGGTCTGATCGATACCATTTGGATGACGGTTGTCCACCATGGAGGAAAGGAGTACTGGAAGAGTTTCCGTCATGTACTGGAATTGGATTTATTCGACCAAAAAATGGCGTGGGAAGGTCCGGAGACCAGAAAAATCATGGAGGAGAGGTTCGCTCAATCGGGACTCACCAATACCCTTACACTTGGAAGGGAGCTCATATCAGAACTGCTCGACGATCGAGAAGCATTGAGTTCAAAACAGAGGAAACGTGTCCTTAGACATTTGATTCCAATTTGGGAGGCAGACATGGTAAATCATGCTCGCAGTACATGGTTGCATGAAATATTCATGCGTGGGATAAGTCGCCCATCGGTGCGGATGCAACTCAGATTTATACCGGATGTGGTTCGTGCAAAGATTGACACCGGAAAATTAATGTCGTATCCGGAGTCCTTCGGTCCAAAGGAATTACTCAATTATTCAATAAAATTAGGGCGTATATAAGACATTTTGAAT
>CAZDYD010000066.1:0-13477 GCA_964509715.1 uncultured Chitinophagales bacterium | reverse complement strand
ATATCTGGTTGGAGGGTTCAATAATTGGAGCATTAATCCTTCCAACCAAATGTATTTTGATGCGACCACCGGATTGTTTTCAGGAGAGGCAATCGTTAAA
The DNA here is from genome assembly GCA_964509715.1 of uncultured Chitinophagales bacterium. Lineage (GTDB taxonomy): Bacteria > Bacteroidota > Rhodothermia > Balneolales > HLUCCA01 > UBA11400. The sequence continues at coordinate 13,377 of CAZDYD010000066.1, read as the reverse complement.
GAAGGGACTTACGCCTACAAATATGTAGTATTGGAAGGCAACAGGGTCAATGATACTATTTTGGACGCATCGTTCGCATCGACACGGCATGAATATCATGTCTTGGTGTATCTAAGGGATAATACCTTCCACTACGATAAACTGGTAAGTACAAGTGTGATGATCAGTGATTAATAACACTGATCATCACTCGGTTTTTACATCAGAAATCAAGACCAATACTGAAATAATGGACTCTGCGGCCAAACTTTCCATCATAAGGCCATCCAACATCCCATCTGAATGGTAATCCCAACAGGATCGTTCTGAGTCCAAGTCCTGCACCAACCAGGACGTCCTGTCTTTCATTTCCGCGCCATGCTGTACCAACATCCACAAATGATGTACCTGTGATGTTATATAATGGCAAGATAGGTATGGGACCAGGCAAAAGCGCTGCTACAAGTGGAAATCTGAATTCAGCGTTTAAGAGTGCGAACTTGTCTCCATTAACTGCATTGTAGAGGTGTCCACGCATTGGAATTGCCGGCAATGTAAAGAACATGTCTTCAAGCCTGTCAAGCGGTAGTTCTCCACTCGCCCATGCATAATTGATCCAATTGTCGATACCACCAAGAAAAAAAGTTTGTTTATCACGTCCCACAGATGCAGCTCCTGATGCCCTGAATGCAAAGCTGTACATTCCACGCATAAAACCAAAGTACTGGCGGAAATCTCCATTGATAGAAGCGAACTGAAGAACATCACCACCAAGTGGCGGACTTCCAGACAATCCTATAGCATAACGTCTTCCACCTATCGGACTGATAAATCCTGGTAATGTGATGTCTTTGGTGTACGTGACCTGTGGGTATAGGAAGTATCCTTTTTCATTGTCTCTTTCGGAATTCAGGATGTTGCTAAAGTCCCTCGATATGGTAATAAAGCTGGCACCATAATCAAACCGTTCAAACTTATTGAAGGGTCTGCTGAAGGTGACTCCCCCGCCATAATACCTGAATCGTACAATTTCACCACTGAAGTATTGAAAGTTTCTGGACGTATGGAAGTAATTCAAAAACAGATTTGTTCTATTCTTGAAATAGCCATAAGACAAGACGTAATCGCTGTTTCGGAGATCAAACACCATATTAGATGCAATTCCGATTTGATGGTCCCCCATCAGGTCGCTAAATACCAACTGAGTAAGAGCAAATACACCATATCCTGTTGATAATGCCCCTCCGGCGTATGTAAAGTCTGGTGTAAACCTGAGGCGATAACGATTGGGTATAAACCGCCCATCTTCCATTCTTGTATCCTGGAGGTTGAATACATCGGTGATAAGTGGTTCACCTGTTTCCGGATCGGTAAGATCGCCAAAAACATAATTCCGGAAATCAAACTCCGATCGGTTAGTTACTGGGTCATCTGATACCACAGGTTCAGGAGTTTGTACTGTAACATCAGGGGCATCAGTACTATCCTGAGCAACTTCGGAAATCAATCCGAACTGGATCTTATCTCTTGTGACCAAATCACGGGAATGGATGATAGCCGGAACACGTCGATAATCGCTAACCTGGTCACGATATAATGCCCATGAATTGGGCACCAATGGCTCTGATTTCTTCCGGTTATACGGATTTTGGATCAAGAAAATATCCAGATAACCGCCGTTGATGCTGTTTATGGCCATTCTGGTACCATCACGGCTGATTGACATTTGCATGACTCCACTGAGCAAGTTTGTAATCGGGGCAACTTCACGAGTTACCAGATCCATCACAAATATGTTCTGGATACCATTCTCATCGAAGATATAGTACATTTTATCGTCGCGGGTCAATTGAGGTCGTGATTCAGACCATCCATCGGTCTGTGTAACTCTTTCTACGAATTCATCCCCGATTCGGGCGCGATAAATATCCGATTGATTGAGTGAAGGATTAAGCAGCATGCTAAAGTTCTCACGATACGTATTTACCTGGTTTTTTTCACCCCGGTCGGACACGAAGTAAACGTACTCTGAGTTTGCGTCCCATGCTGGTTCACGATCGCTGAAAACATCGTTGGTGATCGAATGCAGAATCTCGGATTCCATATCGTAAATATAGATACTCACCAAAGGCCCGTTTGTACCGTCAAACGCGATTTTCTTACCATCTGGTGACCATGCAACTGAGCCAATCGAATTCAGATCATTGAACCTGAGTTTTCGAATATTACCGGTTTCATAATCCACGATAGTGATGTCGTTTTGTCCTTGAGACCTTGTTGATAATACAACATTCCGTCCATCGGGTGACCAACTCAGGTTTGGGCGAAGGATATTCAGTTCCTCAAAATTCACGTTATCCTCACCACGGATCAATGTTTTGAGAATGCGTCCATCGAATGAGTTGATAACAATTACATCAAAATAACCACGTTTATTCGTGATAAGTGCAATACGATCCCCTTGAGGAGATATTGCTGGACTCGTATTGTATGACCCTGCAATCTCACGCTTGGTAATAGGTGTACTTACTTCTCTGAGCGATTCGCGATTGGTAATTTCAGGCCAGTATCTCTTTCTGAGCCACTCCAGCCAACGATCAGACAAATCGTTGATATTCACCCCCAAAGACTGTCTAAGTCCGGCTTCTACACTTCTGGTTGTTTTGATGCGCTGTAGTATCTCGCCGATTTTTTCCCGGCCATACTCTTCAGCGATATAATACCAGAAAGATTGTCCACCTCTGTATGCAAAATATCCACCAAGTTGAGGTAATGGTGGCAGATATGCGTTCATAACAGCGTCTCTGATAAACATATCGGTGTTCGAATCCCAACCCAGGGCCATATACTCTGCAAGTCCTTCCTCAAACCACAGAGGGAATACCAGTTGAATATTGTTCTGAACTATCGATTGGACCGTACCACCGTAAAACATATCATTGAAAACAGCGTGAAGCAGCTCGTGTTGAAGGATTCTTCTGAACTCAGCGTAATCACCCTGAAAAGGCATGGTAATCCGGTTTTTGAATTTGTCGGTTACACCACCTATACCCTGGGCATCAACCGGTAATGGTACCACATTGGTCTCTGAAAACTCAGAGTGTGACGCATAAATGATAACCTGAATCCGGTCGGTGATTTCATGCCTGAAATCATTCATTAACTGTTTGTAAGCTCCTTCCAGTGCGTATGCAGAGAACTCAGCCAAATAGTAGTTCTCGGAATCGTAATAGTAAATATCAAAATGATCTGATTGGATATATCTCCAATCAAATGTATTGTATTGTACTCTGTTCTTGCCGAAACTGAACTGCCCTGAGGCAATGTCTGCCATCAAAAACGTCATTCCGAGCACAAGTAATGGAATAAATAGCTTTGCTTTCATGCGAGGTTTAGCTTTAAAAGTATTCATCAGTAAAAAACGGAATTCATTTGATTTTAGCATCAACAAAAATCATTTTGCCAAAACAAAATCTATTGTACGTTGTTCCAGATTGGTGGCGAATACCCTCACTTTGATTGATTCACCCAATCGGTACGATTTTCCTCTGGACCGTCCCTGTAAAACATGGCGGTTTGCAACATAAACATAGTAATCGTCATCAAGGTCACTAATTCGTACCAACCCTTCACAGTAAACATCTTTGAGTACCACGAAAAGTCCCTTATCAGTAACACCACTTATTGTTCCGTCAAATACCTGTCCAATTTTGTCGGACATGAATTCGACCTGCTTGAGTTTGATGGAGTCACGTTCTGCGCTGACCGCCATTTTCTCCCTTTCACTACAATGCATTCCAAGCTCCTCAAGTTCCGCATACCGGTAAGTTGGCACACCAGAGGCATAGTTTTTTAGAAGTCGGTGCACGATGACATCTGGGTATCGGCGAATCGGACTGGTAAAATGGGCATAATGTTTGAAATGCAACCCAAAGTGTCCGATATTTTTAGGACTGTAAACAGCCTTAGCCATCGACCGGAGCACAAGTTCATTGATCGTGTTCTGAAGTGGGTGTCCCTTCACTGCAGTCAAGAGCTCATTGATCACTTTTGAAGTGATCTTATCTGGATTGAGCTTAAATTTAATCCCAATTGGACCCACATTCTCCGCTACATTCATCAATTTCTCTGGATCTGGTTTATCGTGGACACGATAGAAAAACGGATACAGATTCTTGTCCTTGATTTTGGTTTTGGATGCTCCAGATCTAAGGTTTTCAATATGTAATGCCACTGTTTTGTTTGCAAGTAGCATACATTCCTCTACCAGTCTATGGGCATCCAATCTTTCTTTGATCACCACACTGATAGGATGTCCTTTTTCATCGAGTTGAAATCTGGGCTCTGGCGATTCAAAGTCCATAGCCCCTTGTTTGAACCTTTTATCAGTGAGCATTTTCGAAAGAGCATGCAATAGTTTCATCTCAGGTTCGAACTGGTGCTCCTTACCATCAATTACTTCCTGAGCTTGTTCATAGGTAAATCGAAACTTAGAACGGATTACAGTTTCTCTGATTTCATAATCAATCACCTTACCTTCTTCATTCACCTCCATGAAACAACTGTAACATAATTTATCTTCATCAGGACGCAAGCTACAGACTCCATTACTCAATGATTCGGGCAACATTGGAATTACACGATCAACCAAATAGACACTTGTCCCCCTCTCATGCGCCTCGCGATCGAGGATCGTATCTGTCTTGACGTAATGGGTTACGTCGGCAATGTGTACTCCGAGGTAATAGTTTCCATTCTCCTGCACTCTTATACTCAGAGCATCGTCAAAATCTTTCGCGTCAACAGGATCTATGGTAAACACTACCCAATCACGGATATCCAGTCTTCTCTTGTACTCCTGGGCGGGAATCTCAGTGGCGATTGAGTCAGCAAATTCATCCACTTCTTTGGGGAAGGTACTAACAATCTGATTTTCAGCCAGAATAGACAATACTGCAGCATCATTCGTCGATTTATTACCGAGGCTTTGAATGATCGTGGCTTCTGGAGAGGTTCTGGGATTGATCCAATCCAATAATTTGAAAATAACTTTATCATTGTTATTCGCGCCGAGAGTATTGTCAGGATGGACGAAGAAATCAATGGTTGCTGATTTTTCATCAGGTACGATATAACAGGTGCCGCTTTTTTCTCGGACCAATGTCCCAACAAATATCCTGTTGGATCTTTTTTTGATTTCAACGACCCGGCCTTCGGGACGATTATCAGATCTTGATTTTCCGGTGATCTTGATTCGAACCAGGTCACCGGGTAAAGCCACTCCTGTTTTTTTCCCTGGAATCCTGATATCCTGGTCATAGCCAAGTACCGATACAAACCCGGTACCATGCCTGTTGATATCAAGAATACCTTCCAGAATGCTTGAATCCTGCTCATTGATAGATGGTTTCACGTGCCCGGACTTGTTTGTCTTCAGCATTTGCCTGACTATCATTTTCTGAACTGTATTGTTCAGACGTTTCATCTCACGGGCATCCTTGATTCTTAATGCCGATGCGATAAGGTCTACGGGGACATACATATCCGGATAGTGGTCCAGAAAGTCAATAATCACCTTTTCAAGACTACTTTTTCCTTTTTTTGCCATGTAAACACCTATTTTTATTATGAAAATTCTAAACCTGGTTCCTGAGATCTGATTCCGAATATTCGCCTGATCTGTCCAACAAAACGAACACGAAATTCTCTCCAGGAATTAAACTGATATTGTGCCTCAAGACCAACGCCGTTAATACTTTCTGCCTGAGATTGATTTCCAACAATCGAGCGCAACGTTGGATCTCTTCTATGAAATACTTCAAGTGATAACGACCGATTAATTCTATAAGTTATCCCAAAATCTCCAAGCATGGTCTCCGCACCTGTCTCTGCCGCAGCAGAATACTGACTTTCTCCACGTAAAATTAACCTGTCATCAAACAACCGCAATGCAATTCCAATATCTGCCTGATCAAATCCGGTGAGATTCAAGTCAATATCAAGATTGCTGAGACTGCTGTTTAATATGGCGTTAATCTGATTTGAAAGCAATTGGGAAAGTCCAACTTGTCCAGCTCGTGCCTGAATGGAAGCACCTAATTCAGATGACTGTCCTTGCCCTGATACCCCAACCGGGATAAATCCACCAGTGAACAACAAACTTGTTGCTTGAATCAGTTTTTGGTCCTCACTATTCAACAATGATAAGGCGGTTGCGTTTTGGGACACATCGGTAGCGTTTGGAAACTCAAAGTAGAAATCATTCTCTATACTTTCAATCGTCCCTGTAATCACAAGCATTAAATCGACTGGGATACGCACCTGCTGGTCTCTGAGTGTGGGTGACATCACTCCAATATTGGGTCTTGTTCTGTACGCTGTTGTGATATTTAGTCTGGCATTGCCAGGATCACCATCCCAACTTATCGTACCTCCGTCTCTAAGCTGAAACCTTCTCACAAAAATATCCCCACCCACAAACACATACTCACCTGAGTTCACATTGAAACTTCCGAACATCTGGAAATTTTGATCTTCGAGGGTGATCCTGATCCTTCCACTACCACGGGCGGTCAGAATTTCACCTGTGAGTGGATCAAAAACCAACTGTACGGAGGAGTTCACGGGTGCAATAAACTGCAGATCCATTCTCATGATGTCAATAAATCTGTTCTCGGGCTGATAATCAAATTCACCATCCACCTCAGAGCGAGGTTCATAAATCTGTGAAAAGCTGGTGACAAATTGAATAAATCGTGCCTGATCTTCGACCGAAGTTTCATCCAACAGTGGTATAGACAATCTGGAATCTGATGTGGTCGTGACCGGGGTCAGGGTTCGTAAAAATGGGGATTGATTGGATCCGGTAAGACTTACCCTTCCCGAACCGGATACTGTTCCATAGAATGGCACATCAGGATCGAAAGTATTATTCAAAAATTCGAGCTGACTCATGTCCAGAGTCAGATTAAAGGGACGTTCCGGTCGGAATTCATTAAATCCAATATTCCCGTTGAGCACACCTCTGCCATTTCTTCGATCACGTACCTGAATTTCTCTAAATGAAATACCTTCGTGCCTGTCCAGTTCAACAACACCGTTCAGAGTGTATTGTGTATATAAGAAATCGGTGACAACTCTGATATCTTCCACTTCAAACGAAGCATTAAAATCAAGGTAGTCGGCACGTCCCCATACATTCCCTTTCCCTTTGCCAAGGCCTTCTGAGGATACAAACACATCGGGGACTATAGGGGTAATGATCCAAGCATCTATCTGTGGCAGATCAACGTCAAAATAGAACAGGGTATCGGCAAAGGATGTATTGTCGGGTGCATTGATCCATCCATTCAGATGAATATTCTGTCCAATATTATTGTTAGCTGATAAATAGGTCGAATATTTATCAGGATCTGTGTAAATATGCATCGTTGCATCAAAACGATTCAAATCGGAATTGAATACACTGTTGAACGATATATCTCCAATGGTTCTGTTATCCAACCTGAAATGGTCTACAAAGAGGTCCCCTGATATAACAGGATCTACGAACAACATGGAAGTCTGGAACTTTCCATTTACTATTCCTGAAAAACTGCTCCTCCCATCGAAAATGGCAGACAACATCGACAAATTCAGCTCGTTCAGGGTTACCGTTATCAGATCATTCGGATCTTTGGAGTAAACCCCATCAATTTCAATGCTCTGTTGATTATTGACTAATGTAAATGTATCGAATATGTAGCGTCTGTCCCGGTCAATACTGATGACATTCAACCCTGCATTTCTCCATTGATAAGCAGTAGAACCAAGTTGAAAATCTCTTAACTCGATCGTGAGTAAAGAATCAGAGTAGACCACATCAAATGTCGCCTCACCTCCATAATCTCCATTACCGATTCTCCCGATCCGTGTGTCACCTTTGATATGGTCGTTGTTCATCGAGACAGCAAGACTTATATCCTGCATATTGGTATCATTATATACAAACTGATTGGCTCTTACAACCATATCGACGATTGAGAAATTTTTCAGGGATTCACCATGTTGCAGGCTCATTGTATTAATGATTGAATATCCATTCAATGTGCTCTGACCAACGGTAATACGTGACCCTTCTATCGCAGCATTGATCAACAGTCGTTCGTTATCTGCCTTGAGATTTCCGTTCACAGCCATATCTACATCCAGATAGGGAAGCTCAACAAGATATTTCCTTACAAGTGGAGCTTCCTTGACCACCATGGAGAAATCGAGCGATATTTCATTATCTTCGATGAGGACATAAGGTGACCTATGTGAAAGGGTTGAATCGAAGAGTAGTTCTTCCTTCAATCTTTCCTGGAGATATGAACTCCAATGTGTTGTTAATTCAGTGATTCTCCTGGTGTCGATATCACCTCTAAGATTAAAGTCCAACAGTGTACTGGTGAATCGAAACTCTCTTTGTCCCGGACTTATATCCGATAAATCTGCATAAAACTGATGGGGAGCGAGGGTGTCTCCAGAAATGATAGCCTTATCGATATCAAGATTTATACGCCCGGTCAGGTTATTAAGATCGTCGCCACGAGCATATAGATTTAACTCAAAATCATGGTCGGTATTTTCAAGAATTCCATCGGGTAGATACTTACTTAAATCTACTTGAGTAAATCGTCCACGAAGACTGACATCCGGGATATTCTCATGATTTAGATCAAAAAAACCTGTCAGGGTAGATCTTCCTTCGCGATAAAGAACTCTACTTGATAACTGATAGTCAGAGTAAGACCCAACAATTCCAAGAGACTCAACCTCCCAATCATTGATTATAGATCTGTTAACCCGAAGATCCATGTTCAGATTTATATTCTGAAAATCTAAACCTGACCCATTGAAACTGACCACTGAATTCAAGGTAGTAGCAGGAAGGTCTGGCAGGTTCAGATCTCTGAGATCAAATCCAGTTGTAACAATCTCAAGTGAATATTGAGGTATATTTTCCCAGTTAATTTTGCCATTGGCCCGGAGTTGAGAGTCTCCTGAGCGCAGATTCATCAATAAATCGGTTGATGACAAACTCCCGCTTATCCGGCCACTCGATGTCACTTTATCGAGTACCCTGATTCGAGGATCAAGTTCCTCAAACAAATGTAGTAGCTCGACGGAATTCACACTTAAGTCCCTAAAGTCAATCAGATACGTGATATTTTGGTCATCAGTAAGATTCTGAAGCTCCCCTACTGCACGTAATCCACTGGAACCATATCCGATCTCCAGAAAATCAATCTTGATGTCATCCAGCGAACCATTGAACTCTGCATGTATGTTCAATTTATCTGAGTATCGACTTAAAGAGCTCTCAAACTTACTATAATCACTGAGGACAACATTAAGTGAATCGATTTTCAATCCATACTCAGCGGTATCCAAGTGATCCCAGCGTGAAGCATCCAAAATGTCAATGTTGCGAATTTCACCGGTCAATCCGATTGTATTTTGTCCGTGATTCAGTCTGAATCCGTTGAATTCCAAGAACTGGTGGTCTGCATAAATCTGGCCTTTTATTGAGAATATCTGATCTATTGCATCAACTTCAGCAAAAAGATATTGAAGATCGATCAATCTGATGTCCTCAGTAAATTCAATGAAGGAGCTTAATTCTATACCCGTGATCTCAAACTTTTCAAATCCCTTGGAGTAGAGTCCGGTATGATCGGGTAACTCAACCAATAGATAACCATCTTTAACAGAAAAAAATGGTGAAAGAACTTCAATTTTTCTCACCACATTTTCAGGTGTACCCTGCTGCGTTCCTCTGCGTTGAAATGCACGATTGATGGTATAAAACTTCTGTTCCTGATCAAATTTGAGAATGACTTCAGGGTGATTGATCACCATGGAATTCATGCTCAGTTTGTTGGATAGTAGATCAAAAGGATTTAATACTACAGAGATGGATTCCACAGAAATGAGAGTATCGGAAGATGCCGTAAATTCGTTTTGAAGTACGATTTTCACATCTTTAAGTGTACCTGAGAAAGGTATAAAACCAGATACCTGACCAATATGCAATTCACCATAATAATTGGTCCTGAAACTCGACTCGACGGATCTGACCAAATAATCGCGCGTATAAGGTAGCTGAAGCCAAAGCATTACGATAAAAACCGAAACAAGAAAAAATACAATTCCCACGGCTACGGTTCGTAACAAGTATTTCCATATGATATATAACGCTTGAAGAAACAACTATGTATTAGACTTGGCTATGATCCACATTTTCAAGTGCAAAGATCCACGCTTTATGCAACAGGTCAACATCTTCAAAATCGGTTATATATGGTTCACCCCAGCTCCGTAAAAGAATTAATCTTAACGTTGATTCAGTATTCTTTTTATCGTGTTCCATTTTTTTGATGATTTCCAACGCATAACCAATAAGATCCCGAGTGTTTAGGTTAAACGTATTTTTCCACTGTAATAGTCTACTCGCATCAACATCTGCTCCCAATTGCCTTGAAAGCCAGGTAGCGGCCACCAATCCGATATACACGGCTTCCCCATGTGCATATCTTTGATATTCTGTGAATGATTCCAATGCATGGGCGAAAGTATGGCCAAAATTCAAAAAAGCTCGTTTTCCAGACTCGAGTTCATCCTCTTGTACGATATCCGATTTAATTTTCGCGCACCTGAACACCAAATCGCATAATAAATCTGGAGTTTTTAACGATACTTCATCGCCACCCATTGTGAAGATGGTTGGATCGGAGATGCAGGCATATTTCAGAATCTCACCCATTCCACAATTCCATTCCTTTTGGGGTAGTGTTGAGAGCAGGGAAATATCCATTAACACAGCCTCAGGTTGATAAAAAGCTCCAATCAGGTTTTTTCCGGTATGATGGTTGATTCCGGTTTTCCCTCCAATTGAACTATCGACCATGGCAAGCAGCGTAGTGGGAATATGGATCAGCGGTAGTCCACGCAACAATGATGCTGCAACAAACGCCCCAAGATCACCTGTCACACCTCCACCAGCAACATAAACTACTGTACTACGCCTGACCCCGTGCTCCAGGGCTTTATCAAGAATCTGATTGAACATCGACAGTGATTTACTCGTCTCACCGGCAGGGACAACTATTTTCAACAAATCATCGTGTAATTTTCCGAGATTGGCAACTAATTGTGGATGGAATCTATCTACTTGCTCATCTACGATTAAGATTGCCTTGCTACCAAAGCTTTCCTTAAGACGTTGGAACTCTGTTTCAATAAAATCAACACCAATTCTGATAATCGTAGATTTGGATCTCTTGGTATTCAACTCAATCAGCATAACCTTCTTGTTTTAAAAGTTGTAATAACTCTGATGTTGCTCGATATGGATCCCATGCCGGATTTGTATTGAACACAACATCTGCTTTTGAATACAGTTTATATCTTTCATCATACAGAGGCTTCAAATCTCTATCCAGTTCTTGAATTGATTTGGGATTACCGTTGGAATCGAGAACCAAGGGCCTCTTTTTGTTACCCTGGATCCGGATCAATAACTCATCGAATGGTGGGGAGATGAACACGAGTACATTATCCGCTTTGATTTTTTCGACAATCTGTACGGAAGAAAGAGTACCACCTCCCAGTGATAATACTCTATGAGTATCCTGAAGCTTGGAATTTAACAAATCTAACTCCATTTCGCGGAATTTAGCTTCTCCGACAGTTGAGAATATTGTTTTGATCGAATCACCGGCGACATCCACAATAGATTCATCAAGATCTTCGAAGCGAAGCCCCAAACGTCCGGCAAGTAATCTGCCTATTCGGCTTTTGCCTGACCCCATAAATCCGCATAACACGAAACTATTTCTCTTCATTTTCCAATATATTCGGTGATTCTGGAGGTACTAATACAACCTGTTCTTTGTCGACCATGACTGCACCAGCAGGCAAGCCTTTTGATTTCCTGACATATTTCTTTTTTGTGAATATAACCGGTACAAGTGAAGATCCCCTCAATTTAGAGTAAAAAGCTGCAAATGAAGCTGCTTTATCAATAATATCTTTAGGTGGCATTCCCAGATCCCGATTCATACAAATGACCACATGCGATCCTGACACTGCTCTGGCATGTAACCATATATCTTCCTTATGCGATATTCTTAGAAGTTCATCATTCGAAACTGCGCTTTTCCCGATTCTTATTTCATATTTCCCTATTTGAGTGGATCGATAGTGTTGGGCAGTTTGTGTTTCTCCCGATTCTGTATGACCTATACGTTTTAAAATTGCCTGATGCTGCCTGACCCATTTGTCGAGTTCTTTACCATACTGAATGGCCTGAAGGGATTCTTTGGTTTGGATCAGTTCAAGCTCCCTTTTCTCAAAATCTTTGATCCTGCCTTCTAATGAGGAGGCTTCTCTTCGGGTTTTCTTCGCTTTATCGTAATATTTTTTTGCATTAAAGATCAAATCCTCATTCACTGTCACAGGGATTTCAATGCGCTGGCCGGGATTAAAATAATCATCAACGACCAATTTGTCAGTAGTAGTGGTCTTGTTTGGCATTGACATAAGCAAATGTCCAAACTTCTCATAGAGTCCGGCTTTGTCTTCAGATAACGTGGCATTTTTCAACTCTGCAAGCGCAGATCTTACGCGTATCAATGATCTATCCAAACGCAACATGAGTTCTTTCTTTCTGGTTTCAAAGTCCTCATAGCGCACCCATTGGTAGAACGAGTATGCAACAGCTTCATTTACGGAAGTGAACCGTCTTGTAGGATGGATACCCGTGATCTCCGGGTCAATGATTGAAAATCCGTATTGCTCGGTGAAATGTGGTATGGCTCTCTGATTCAGTTGTTCCGAAATCCTGTTGATTTTGTTCGTAACTGAATCAACATTATTACTGAGGACGGATTTAGGGATGACAGATTTTAGAACTGGTCGTGGTAGCAACGGGTCGGTCAATCGAATCAGAGTATTCATATCGGTCGAAACAAAATCAGACGTGATTGATGCCGATCCTGAGACAGGGGCAGGAAGAGGTGCGGGTTGTCCGGCCAAACTTCGGTCTTTTTTATAAGCTTCGATCACCAGATTTTCATGCACCAAAAAGGCATTTGCATGATTGGAATACAATAAAAAAATTAGTTTATAGTCATTTTCGAATTGAAACGTAATGTATCGATCACGATCAGCTAACTCAATTTCAAAAAGTCTAAGTCCTTTCAGATGTTCAAAAAATACTGCTGAATTTAATCGTTGTGGATTCTGGAATTTATCAATGAACAAAGCGGCATGCTGACCATACGTTGAGAATACCATTCTTTGTGAGCTATCATTTTCGAAATACAATTCCAGAATATTTTTTGGAAATGCAACGCAAGTATATCGAAAAACTGG
>CAZDYD010000065.1:0-13732 GCA_964509715.1 uncultured Chitinophagales bacterium | reverse complement strand
TGTGTCGCTTCGTCATATTCATTAGAGTAGATCAGAATGTCGGATAAACGGAGATAATATTGTATTGAATCTCCCGGGGTAGTTAGCATCAATTGATGTGTGAGATCCATAGGCTCACCTATATACATACCTACCATTGTTTTTTGCAACCATATACTCAGACTACCTGGGTACTGTCCATGGAGGACATTAAGCCTATCATACGCTTCAGTTCTCTGATCTCTATATAGTAACTTCTGAATCTGATCCATTTCAGACTCTGCATGTGAAATGAATCTTGCACATTTCTTTTCGAAAATGGATTCTCTTGCAAATAAAGACCTGGCCAATGGTCGTAGAGTTGAATCTACAGGTATAGAGTTCAACCTATCAGCCCAAGCACACTTCATCTCATCTATATTATCGATGCATTGTCCAATTCTAAAACTTGAGTAAGCACATTTCAGGTGTTCGATATCTAATTCTGTTGCCAAATAGTTAATGAATGATCCGCTTACCGAATAATTAACAAATGATCGACCAGAATAAAAACCCAGATAGCCCATAAAATTACTAACCAAATCCGCATTAATTTCTACCCCGGAATTAACAATCAACTCATCTCGGGTATTGTTTAGACTACGAGGGTCTTCGAATGCGACTGCCAAGCCCTCTGTTAGACCCATATTGATATTGGCTTTGATCAGTGGCATTCCAAACATTCGCGAGTATACATGTACCAATTCGTGTCTGAGGATATAATGTCCAGTTTGTCTGTCTAAATGCAACTGAGGACTTGAATTCCAGGTTGGAACATAGCTTGTGAATTTGGCTCCAGTAAAGTGCTTCTTTTGCCAAACATCAGAGTACATGAAAGATTGAATCGGAATACTGTATGCCTCCACATTCAGAAGTTCTCTTAACTCATGTGCATGAAATTCATGCCAAAAGGACCAATACTGCATTTCTTGGTCTGTTAAAGCTATATTATTATCAAAAATGATGTTGAAGTGTTCCGTTTCAATTGAACGACCCATTTCACTTTGAATCTGAGAAATTGTCCGAATGATTCCTCCACGATAAAGTGAGTACGCAAGACTTATTGAAACTATGCATAGTACAAAGAGTGCTATACGCATGTAATTTTTTCGATGTCCGATATAAAGTATCGTAGTAGTGACAGTAAGCGCAGAGACCGTGATTACAAAGATTCGATGATATAACAACAGCTCACTAAACACGACTTGTTCATCGTATATGGGTCCCGGAAACCAACCCCAGACAGAATTATACAGATAAATATGGGGGACAAAGAGTAAAATCAGAAGTGGAATGATAGCCGATAAAAGTACCCAAATGATTACATTCCATATTTGATTACGTTTGAATAAGATGGATGTACATATTGTAATTGCAGAGAATAGAATGATGGTGGAAAAAGGGATGGTTATAATGAAAAGAAGTCCCTGGAGGTTAAAACACTGAGTAATAATAGCCTTAATGGCTATGGGGATCAGAAATAGTAATAAAAGGATGAAATAGTAAAGAATATTGTCAGAGAGGTCCCTCAATACTGAAAATACCTCAGGAGTGAGGGGCTTTTTCCCCGTCGCAAGTTTGTCATTCGAATCATCCCCATGAAGAGTGGAATCTGCTCTTTTTGAAATACAGATCCAGAGGGAAAATATGAGTGCACTAAAAGAAGCCGTCTCAAGATAAAAGTCACCGATCAATGGGATAAAACAAGTTATTATCCCACTGATCAGCAATAAAATAGATAAGCGATGTTCAGGTATTTTATTAATAGTTGACTCGCTTGATTACGTTGTGCTTTACTTCTTGAACAGATTGCTCAGTACAAAGAATACGTTTTCTTTTCTTTCTTTTAATCTTCGGGTAAAATAGGGGACCCACATCGTACCGTAAGGCACATAGACCCTCACATTGTAACCATCAGCTGCCATTTGCTCACACGTATCCTGACGAAGACCATAAAGCATTTGATATTCAAATCTGGACTTACCAATACCATTAGAGTCGGTATACTCTTTGATCCAATCAATTAACTGATCATCATGAGTAGCCATTCTTGGAAATGGGGTCTTTGCAAATAGTACCTTTGCATGATCTTTGTAAGCCTCACGGATTGCAGGCATTTTCTGAATTGCAATTCGTTCAGGTTCGCTATAAGCTCCCTTACACAATCGAACATCGGCCCCCATGTCGGCCAAATCAGCAATATCCTGTTTTGTTCTATGCAGGTATGCCTGAATTACGATACCGACATGTTTACCAAACTCATTATGCGCTTCCTTGAATATATCTACTGTCTGTTGTGTATAATCAGATCCCTCCATATCGATTCTAACAAAAGAATCATTCTGACGAGCGACTTCGAGCAAAGAGAATAAGTTATCGCGAGTATACTTAGGATCAATATCGAGACCCATCATGGTAAGTTTGATGGATATGCTTGAATTAATACCCAAATCAGAGATCCCTTTAATCAGGTCAATGTACTCTTCGCGAGTATCATCAGCAACTTTTCTACTTTTAACGTTCTCACCAAGGAGGTCAAGTGTTACCGCAATGCCTTTATCGTTGAGTTCTTTTACTTTTGGTACTGCCTGGCCGAATGCCTCACCGGCTACAAATCTTTTTGCAAGCGCAAATGGAAGTTTCATGGAATTATAATAGAAGAATGGGTTAAGGGATAAATGCTGCTAAAGTTAGGCAAAAAAACGGACGAAAAAGAGGACTTGAATTAATTCTTAACATTTTACGGTAATCCTCGTATAAAACCCCATTATCCTAAATGTTATGATGAGGCCAGAACTATGAAAACTGTTACAAAAATATCTCTACTCCTGATTATTGGTTTCGTGTTGATTACAAACACGATGAATTCGAAACAATTGGCATTTCTCGACAGCCGATTGGAACACATTTTTTTCAACTATAAAAATAATGATCCAGGTGATGCATACAGTGTTCACCGATTTGCTGCATCCAAGGGTGAGAACCTTGAAGTTCATACATCCGGAGGTAGCATAAGTGTTAAAGGAGCAGATGTAGACGAAGTTGAAGTACGTATGTACGTGAGACGTAATGGTCGCATTCTGAAACCCTCCGATACAGATTTAAGTAACTTTGAAATCGAGATTACAAAGCGTGGCAATACTGTAATTGCAAGTGCAAGACGAGAGCAAGTAAGAAACACAATATTATCACGAAATAATGAATCCATTTCATTTGAGGTACTGATTCCAGACAGATTCAATATAAATGTGAACACTAGTGGTGGTAGCATAAAACTGGATGAAATCACAGGTAATCTTGTGGGGAGAACATCCGGCGGTTCAATCAGTCTGAATAATCTGGGCGGTACAGTTGATGTAAGAACGAGCGGTGGTAGCATATCAATTGCCGAGTCCGGTGGATCTATAAGCGCTCGGACCAGCGGTGGCAGTATTACTGTCAAGACGACAGCTGGTGATATGGAATTAAGAACATCTGGTGGAAGTATCAATCTTGACGACATCACCGGAAAAATAGACGCTTCTACGAGTGGCGGAAGTATTCGAGCCAAAGTGTTGAAACTTGATGGCGACCTATCGCTCAGAACCAGTGGAGGCACAGTAACAGCTTCAATCCCAGCTGGAATCGGATTAGACCTCGATCTGTCGGGAAACAGTGTGAATGTCCCATTACAGAACTTCACCGGCGAAACAAGACGTAACAGAGTTTCCGGTTCAATGAATGGAGGCGGACATAAAGTTACAATGCGCACAAGCGGTGGTAGTGTTAATCTTAACTGGAATTAATCGCATTAACCGCATTAACCGCATTAAGTAACTGCATTTTCTATACTAATGCCCTGTAAGTGTACACTTGCAGGGCATTTTTGTTTTAGTAAAAATCAGTTAAAGCGTGTTTAAACGACTGTTTAATACCGGAATTTCTTGTCGATTCAAGGGCGTATCATTATATTTGTTGGTCTTTTGTAGGGAAACATTAAATACTATAACCGTTTTTATGGCTTACCACAAATAATTGAGTCATCAAGCCATCGTGTTAGAGTCATCTAAAACCGATCCAAAATTAAGAACACATAACTAATGATTTTTCCAGAATCAGATTTGTTCGGTTGGGTAACTTATCTAGTGATGATTACACTGGTAATATCACTCATCTTTGCCGCCATCCGATTGCTAAAAGGCCCTACCCTACCAGATAGGGTAATTGCACTTGACCTAATAGCCTATTTAACCATTGGATTCGTTGGCACCTATGCAGTCGCATTTGATAAACTGGTGCTGCTGGATGCCGCGACTGTTCTTGCACTAATTGCATTTCTGGGAACACTTGCGTTCGCGCGATATGTTCAGAATGCAAGTAAGAAAACAGAAGGAGATACGAAATGACTATTGCCCAAATTATAGCATCTGTACTATTGATATTCGGTGCATTTTTTTCATTGGTTGCAGCTATCGGTGTATATAGATTGCCCGATGTACTGATGCGAATGCATGCATCGACAAAGGCCGGGACCCTCGGAACCGGATTTATACTGTTGGCAATAACTTTTATGACATCAGATATTGGTGTAATAACACGGGCATTGGCCACAATTGTGTTCCTAATTATCACAGCACCCGTAGCGGCTCACCTCATTGGTCGGGCATCTTATGTGGTGGGGACAAAATTATGGAAGAATACCGTAATCGACGAATTCAGAGAACATATTGACAAAGAAGGTATTTCTAAAAAGAAGAAATAACCTGAACTCATTTTGAAATCAATAACAGCACAATAACATGGGAATGCTTCAGGCAGTACTATTAGCATTTATTATAGCGTTCATCGCCCCCTTCATTGTCCGGTGGGCGAAAGACTACTCCGGTTGGGTATTGGCTACCTTGCCGGCAGGACTCTTCGCCTATTTCTTATCCAAATACGGAGAAGTTACCTCCGGAAACAACATTATTGAAGAGACACTTTGGTTCCCGGCCCTCAATATCAATATGTCTTTTTATCTTGATGGGCTAAGTCTCGCCTTCGCGCTAATCATCACCGGAATAGGTACGTTTATCGTAATTTACGGGGGGGGATACCTGAAGGGTCACGACTATCTGGGTAGGTTTTATTTGAGTCTATTAATGTTCATGGGCTCGATGCTCGGGGTCGTGTTGTCAAACAATCTGCTGGCATTGTTTGTGTTTTGGGAACTGACCAGCTTTACCTCTTACCTTCTGATCGGATTCAATAATGAAAAAGAGGATTCGAGAGCCGCTGCACTTCAGGCATTGCTGATAACCGGCACGGGAGGACTCGCACTTCTTGCAGGCGCCGTATTGTTGTCGTTTGTGGTTGATGGTAATATGACGATATCCGAGATATTAATGCAAGGTGATATCATTCGTGAACATCCATGGTATCTGGCAATCATCATACTGTTCTTTGCAGGAGCATTTACCAAATCCGCACAATTCCCGTTTCATTTTTGGCTTCCGGGCGCAATGGCTGCACCTACTCCGGTGAGTGCATATCTTCATTCGGCCACGATGGTTAAAGCAGGTGTATATTTACTGGCAAGGATGAGTCCCGCTTTAGGCGGAACCGATGTCTGGATGTACACCGTAACCGGATTTGGTGCCGTGACCATGCTTATCGGTGCCTGGTTGGCATTGGTATACACTGATTTGAAGCGCGTCCTCGCCTACTCAACCGTAATGGCACTTGGTACTATTACAATGTTAATCGGAATGGGACATGAATATGCGTTTAAAGCTGCTGCTATATTCATCGTTGGACACTCACTGTATAAAGGTGCTTTGTTTATGGTTGCAGGTACCGTAGACCATGAAGCGGGTACCAGGGATGTACTTAAACTCGGTGGACTTAGAAAATTGATGCCACTTACTGCGGCATTTGCAGCAATTGCAGCACTTTCTATGGGCGGTATCCCTCCTATGCTCGGTTTTCTCGGAAAAGAACTTGTGTATGAAGCAGCTCTTGGTTTTGCTACCGCACCAGTGATTTTAATCGTTATGGCAGTACTGGCTAATGTTGCTGTAGTAGCGTCATCAGCAATTGTGGCAATCAGACCATTTTACGGTGAATACAAGGAAACTCCACATCATGCACATGAAGCCCCGGTCTCAATGTGGTTGGGTCCGGCCGTATTGTCCGTCACCGGACTCTTGATTGGATTGCTACCGTTTTTATTTGATCGGTCCTTTTTCAGCGCCATGTCTACATCCATCGCCGGTTATGAGATGAACTATTATCTTTCGCTATGGCATGGAATAAACCTTCCTCTCATACTAAGTGTTGTAACATTATTAGCTGGATTACTGGTATTCAAATACTGGGATTCCATCAGAGAATCTGGTGCATTTCAGGCCTATGGTAGATTGTTCGCGGGTGCACCTGAAAGAGGGTATGATTCAACGGTGAGTGGAATGTTGAAATTAGCCAAGTTTCAGACCAATGTGTTTCAAAGTGGATATCTGCACATCTACATGATCTCACTCATTGCAATCACGGCATTGGGCACCGGTATAACTCTGTTCAGTAGAGCTGACATTTTCATTCCTGAGTCTCAAACCGGATTCACAATTTATGAACTACTCATCGGCATTCTGATGGTAGTAAGTGCTGTTGCTGCCGTAAGAGCCAAAACAGCATTGGTGGCAATAACCGCACTCGGAATGGTGGGGTATTGTGTGGCGTTATTCTATGTACTTTTCAGTGCACCGGACCTCGCCATCACACAGTTTTTGGTTGAAACATTAACCGTAATTTTGGCCGCACTGGTGCTAATTAAGCTTCCTAAGCCAAGTATGGATGAATCAATTTCTGTAAAAGTCCGTGATGGATTGATAGCTGGGACATTTGGACTGGTCATAACATTCATCATGCTTGCCGTCCTGAACAACGACCTTGACATGACTCTGAGCGAGTACTTCGGAGAAACATCGTACGTACTGGCTCATGGTAAAAACATTGTTAACGTGATACTGGTTGATTTCAGAGCACTTGATACGATGGGTGAGATCACGGTTCTTGCTGTTGCCGGTGTAGGAATCATTTCTTTAATCAAATTGATTATGAAAAGTAAAAAGGAGGATCAAAACGCATGAATTCACTGATTCTCAGAACTGCGACACGATTATTATTTGCGCTACTACTGGTTTTTTCTGTGTTCCTGTTTTTCAGGGGGCACAATGAACCCGGAGGTGGATTCATCGGTGGACTCATAGGTGCAACGGCGTTTGTGTTGTTCTCCATAGCTTTTGGTGTAGACAAAGCACGTGACATCCTTCGATTAAAACCAAGAGTGCTCATGGGATTAGGACTATTATTTGCTGCGGCATCAGGTATCATTCCAATGATAATGGGAATTCCCTTTCTGACCGGAGTTTGGACCATGCCAACGATATTCGGGTCCGAACTACATTTAGGAACACCTCTCATCTTTGATATTGGAGTGTACCTTGTTGTTGTAGGTTTCACATTGGCCGTAATTTTTTCACTGGAAGAAGAGAAATAAATGGAAGTAATACTGTCAGTTTTAATCGGCGTTCTGTTTGCCTCCAGTATGTACCTACTGATGAAAAAAAGTCTGGTGAGAATCGTACTTGGAGTGTTGATCATGAGTAACGCTGTGAATCTTTTGATTTTCACTATGGGTCGCCTCACACGAGGTGCACCACCACTCATTGAATCAAATGCCACCGTAGCCGCACAAGGAATCGCAAATCCACTGCCACAAGCGTTGATATTAACCGCCATAGTTATCGGATTTGGCCTTTTCGCCTTTTCGTTGGTACTGATTTACAGATATTTCAAAGAATCCAAAAACCTTGATTCAGACAAAATGTTAGATGCGGAGATACCGTATGACAAAGTTGCCATCTCCTCAGAGAAGGGAGGAGAATAATGGGTAACACACTACTCATTTTCCCGATTCTATTGCCTATGCTCACCGGTGCCATAGCACTGATGGCGTACAAGTCGACGGGGGCACAAAAAATTATAAGCCTGTTCGGAACCATTATTCAGCTCATCTTTGCCGGATGGATTTTCTCGGAGGTCTATTCTGAGGGGATTTTGGTTATTCAGATGGGTAATTGGATGGCACCTTTTGGTATTACACTCGTTGCCGATCTACTTGGAGCGGTTATGGTGCTCATCTCGGGAATTATGGGATTTGCCGTTGCGGTCTATTCCATGGGCGATATTGATGAGAAACGAGAGAAATTCGGCTATTATCCGCTATTTCACATTCTATTGATGGGGATTAACGGTACGTTTTTGACCGGTGACCTCTTCAATATGTATGTTTGGTTCGAGGTGATGCTTATCTCAAGCTTTGCTTTGTTAGCACTTGGAAATGGAAGAGACCAACTGGATGGTGCCATCAAGTACGTTATCATTAACCTATTCTCCTCTGCCGTATTCTTGCTTGCAATTGGTATCCTTTATGGGATGACCGGGACATTGAACATGGCAGATCTGGCTGAAAAAATAGCTCTGGTTGAGAATACCGGACTTGTGACAGCTGTATCCATTCTGTTTATGGTATCATTTGGTATCAAAGCCGCTGTCTTTCCACTGTTTTTCTGGTTGCCGGCGTCATATCATACTCCTCCGATCGCAATATCAGCCATTTTTGCAGGAATGCTCACCAAAGTGGGTGTATATGTAATGATCAGAATGTTTACACTCATCTTTATCGGTGATACCGGTTACACGCATACCATATTACTTTGGATTGCCGGACTCACAATGGTTACTGGAGTATTGGGTGCAGCAGCCCAAATGGAAGTTCGAAAAATTCTGTCTTTCCACATCATATCACAGATAGGTTATATGATCATGGGGCTTGCATTGTACACTCCTATCGGAATTATAGGTTCGGTATTCTACATCGTCCATCACATTATTGTGAAAACCAATTTATTCCTCATCGGAGGTGTCGCAAGCAAACTTGTCGGATCTTATGATCTGTACAAAATGGGTGGACTGTACAGATATTATCCATGGTTAGGAGTTTTGTTCCTGATTCCGGCATTCTCACTGGCTGGCTTCCCGCCACTTTCGGGATTTTGGGCCAAATTCACTCTGATGTATGCCGCTGTAGAAATTGAGTCGTGGACCATTCTTGCTGTAGCACTGGTCGTGGGTCTACTCACGCTGTTCTCGATGACAAAAATCTGGGCAAATGCATTCTGGGCTCCTCTGCCTGATAATCATGAAGCAAATACCTCCGATTTCACGAAACGAATTTCTAAAGTCCATCTGTTCTATCTTGTGTTTCCAATTGTACTTTTAGCTACATTGACACTGGTAATAGGATTGAATCCACAACCATTCTATGATTTTTCTATGGATGCGGCACAACAACTATTAAGCAGAACCGAATACATTGAAGCTGTTTTGAGACCATGAAACTATTATTGACCAATTTCATAATCGCATTCATCTGGACTGCCGTCACGGGTAATTTCAGCTTTGTATCCCTCACCATTGGTTTCTTTTTGGGTTATGCTGTTTTACACATAGCCGGGCCCGTAATCGATACTGACGGATATACCAAGAAGTTCAGGCTCGTGATCGGGCTGTTCTTTTATTTTATTAAGGAACTGTTTGTTTCAAGTATCAGGGTCGCCATGGATGTAATCAGACCTGGTGAGTTCAAAATGCATTCAGGTGTTGTTGGAGTTCCATTGGATGTCAAAACAGATTTTCAAATTACATTTTTGGCAAATATGATCTCCCTTACTCCAGGAACATTGAGTCTGGATGTATCTGAAGATCATAAAACTTTGTTTATACATTGTATGTACATCGATAACGATGACCCGGATGCCGTTCGTCGTGAGATCAAATCTGGAATGGAAATGAAAGTCATAAATACGCTGGTAAATCAGGCAGAGAAATGATTTGATGTCAAATAACTCAGTATCGGTATCTCAAGATAGTCCGCATCCTGCAACGGACCGACCTCTGATTATTAAAGGGGCGAGAGTACACAATCTAAAAAACATTGATGTCACCATACCCAGGAACAAATTAACGGTGATTACCGGGGTATCTGGATCAGGAAAGTCAAGCCTGGCATTTGATACCATTTATGCTGAGGGACAGCGTCGATATGTAGAAAGCTTATCAAGCTATGCCCGGCAGTTTTTAGAAAGAATGGATAAGCCGGATGTGGATTTCATGCAGGGTATCTCTCCTGCAATGGCCATCCAACAAAAAAACACGACCAGTAATCCACGTTCAACGGTTGGTACAACCACTGAAATATATGATTACTTGAGGTTGATGTATGCCAGAATCGGCAAAACGTTCTCCCCGGTTTCTGGAAAAGAAGTCAAAAAAGATACACCGACTACTGTTATAGACGATATTTATAAAGAATGGGACGAAGGCGAGAGATTTTATATACTTTTCGAGTTCCCCCGACACGACAAACAGAAAATATCAGAGGAAATAGCGGCTCTAGTTGAACGGGGATTCACTCGCCTGTTGGGACCCGATGAACAGATCATCGATCTGAACGAAATCGGCACCAAGTACAAGGGTATTTCGCCCGATACTCATCTCGTGTTAGTCGATCGTCTGGCATTGAAAAAAGATGATCCTGACGCCAGATCCAGGTTAGCTGACTCGCTTGAACTTGCGTTCAGAGAGGGGCTTGGCCGGTGCATATTGAAAAAACGGAACGGGGACTCATTCAAGTTTAGTGACAGGTTCGAAATTGACGATATAGATTTCACGGAACCCACACCCCAAATGTTCTCGTTCAATAATCCATATGGAGCGTGTACCGCTTGTGAGGGCTTTGGAAAAGTAGCGGGAATCGATGAGGACAAGGTTATCCCAGATCCAGATTTGACCATTCGTGGTGGTGCTATAGCTCCATTTAATGGCCCCAAAAACAATTTATGGTTACGAGATCTGATCAAAGTATGTGCCAGATATGGTTACCCGATTGACATCCCATATCATTCTATATCCAAAGAATTCAGAGATGTTATTTGGAAGGGTAAAGACGAGTACGGCGGAGTACATGCATTTTTTGAAGAAGTTAAATCAGAGTTTTACAAAGTCCACATGCGGGTGTTCTATGCCCGATACAGAGGTTACTCTCGGTGTCCTGAATGTGATGGTTATAGAATCAGGAAAGATGCCCAGTATGTTAAGATCAAGGGACTTCAGATAGCTCAGATTGCCGAGATGTCTATAGGTCATGCAAGACAATGGTTTGATGAACTTGAGCTCACACCATATGAGATGTCAGTCGCTAGCCAGATTCTTTTCGAAATCAGAAAACGTTTAAAGTATCTTGATGAAGTAGGACTCCACTATTTGACGCTTGATCGTCTCACAAATACCCTTTCGGGAGGAGAGGCTCAGCGTATTAATCTGGCAAACGCACTGGGTAGTAGTCTAATTGGCAGTTTGTATGTTTTGGATGAACCTACTATTGGTCTGCATCCACGAGACAACGATCGATTGATTTCAATCTTAAAATCACTCAGAGATATTGGAAATACAGTTCTTGTCGTTGAGCATGATCCTGAAATGATTATTGCTGCCGACAACATCATAGATATTGGGCCATTCGCAGGGACATATGGTGGTGAAGTGGTTTTCAGTGGGTCATATGATGAACTTTTGAAGTCCAACGGCCTCACGGGTAAATTCATGAGTGGTAGAAAAACCATTCCAATACCGGAGGTCCGAAGAAAAGGCAATGGAAAAAAGATCGAAATTCGAGGCGCTTCTGAAAACAATCTGAAATATGTAGATGTTGATTTTCCGCTTGGAAAACTTGTCTGTGTGACAGGAGTCAGTGGTTCTGGTAAATCTACCCTTGTTCATGATACTCTTTACGCTGGTATCATGAAAGAAATCGGATCTTGGAGTGGCAAAGTTGGAAGATTTAAAAAACTTAGCGGACTTGTGAATGTAGCGAGCGTTGAAATGGTAGATCAGACACCCATTGGAAGATCTACACGTTCCAATCCTGCAACTTATACCAAAGCATTCGATGGCATTCGCGATTTATTTGCAACCACACGTCAGGCCAAAATCATGGGATTCACACCGGGACATTTTTCGTTCAATGTACCGGGCGGAAGGTGTGAAACATGTCAGGGTGAAGGAGTTCAAACCATCGAAATGCAGTTCCTGGCCGACATAGAGCTTCCATGTGAAGCTTG
Organism: uncultured Chitinophagales bacterium; assembly: GCA_964509715.1. Taxonomy (GTDB): domain Bacteria; phylum Bacteroidota; class Rhodothermia; order Balneolales; family HLUCCA01; genus UBA11400. Next base: position 1,514 of record CAZDYD010000065.1, on the reverse strand, counting down.
TAATGGTATGAGGTATCGTAAGGATATCCTTTCTGTGAAGCATCAGGGCCAAAACATTTATGATGTTCTTGAAATGTCGGTTTCTGATGCACTTGGATTCTTTGAGGGTATCGACAATATCACAAACAAGCTGCGGGTTCTGGAAGATGTTGGGCTTGGGTATTTAAAACTTGGACAAAGTGGCACAACGCTGTCAGGTGGAGAGGCTCAACGTGTTAAACTGGCTCGTTTTCTGGCACGTGACGAAAGCGACCATACATTATACTTTTTTGATGAACCTACTACGGGTTTGCATTTCGAGGATACCTTCAGATTGCTGAGCTCATTTAACAGACTTATCGATAAGGGACATTCTGTTATCATTATTGAGCATAATCTGGATATCATCAAATCGGCGGACTGGATTATTGATGTTGGTCCAGAGGGCGGATTTGAAGGCGGCAACATTATGGGCTGTGGGACTCCCGAAGAAATTGCAAAGATACCGGGTTCACATACCGGACGATATCTACGACCACTGCTGAATTTGTAGTCAAAAATACCGTCATCCTTTTCATTGGGTTTCTTGTCAACGTAAAAAGTCGTAAATTGAATCTCATATTCAAATCTATAAGAACTGCCGTTTGGAATCCACTGTATCACTCATATCACTGCTATTTGGTTATTTCATAGCCATTTTCGCGATCGTAAACCCCGTCACGGCCATGCCTGTGTTTCTGGTTTTGACCGAAAATGATTCTATGGATCGCCGAAATCAACAGGCAATGAAAGCCTCCATTTACATGTCTGGCATTCTACTCAGCTTTTTGTTCGGCGGAACATATATCATCAGTTTTTTCGGCATCAGCCTCGAGGGAATTCGAATTGCCGGAGGGCTAATGATCATGAGTTGGGCTTTCTCGTTGTTGAATCCAAAAGAAGGTGGACGAAAACTGAGCGATGAGGACGAGACAGCCGCGAAGGAAAAACCGGATATTTCATTTAGTCCCATGGCTATGCCATTGCTTTCGGGCCCGGGATCAATAGCCGTCGTTCTGAGTTTCGCTTCACAGGAACTATCCTTTTCCAACTATGCGCTACTAACAGCAGCCATCATTTTATGCTCGCTTGGTGCATACATAGTACTTCGAATCGCCCCTCAGTTTATGAAGTTACTGGGTAAAACCGGAATGGCTGGGTTTACCAGGATGATGGGGTTCATTGCCCTATGTATTGGGGTACAGTTTATCATCAACGGAATCAGGCCGATATTCGGTGGTTGATAAGAAACACTTTTAAATCGATTTAAAGTACGTTTTTTTTATATTGCGAGGTCAATAGAAACCGCAATACAGATACACGTATTTTGACTGATATACTTGAATTTCTTGAAACTATATTCGTTGCCTTCGGAGATTATGCCTGGGGCATGCCACTACTTATCTTGCTCATAGGTGGAGGGTTATATTTCGTAATCCACTCCAGATTTCAACCATACAAGTATTTTAAACATTCGATTGCCGTAATTACTGGAA
>CAZDYD010000064.1:0-14097 GCA_964509715.1 uncultured Chitinophagales bacterium | reverse complement strand
GATACCTTGACACCAGAGAAATATGCTGTGACCCAAAGTCCCAACGGGACAAAATAAAAGAAGACAAATATCGCAAATATAATTGCGAGTATTAGCCCCATTCCAAAATATGCTTCCATTTATGTAATAATTAGTCAGTTGTTAGTTTATGTTTTAATATACGGTCACGGGGTTACATTACAAACCCGAAGTGACCTATATCAGATAAGAATTGACCTTAACCGTTGACTCTATCAACGACAACTCTACTTGACGTAGTATCTGTAACCCTCACCCTGGCCCCTTTTTCTATAAAGTCACCGGAGGTTACAACATCGATACGTCTGTCTTCGATAAGTACCGTACCAGAAGGACGAAGTGGAGTCATTGCAACACCTTCCAGTCCAATTAGATCATCCTTAGATGTAGAGGATGTGTATCCATGCTCCCGATCAGTAGAATCGGCTAAAATTAGTTTACTGAATAATCGATTCTGTGGCATATATCTTATCATTGATGCGATCAACCCGATTCCAAGAATCAGTGTAATCGCCATGGTCCATATGGCTTGTGATATTTGATGAAGTTCAGGATAGGAAAATCCGACATTACCTATGAGCGATGATGCCAAGCTGACGATCACGAGTGTGATACCGACCAACCCGGGCACACCGAATCCAGGTATGACGAATACCTCCACCACGATAAGTACAACACCCAAGAAAAACAATACGATTTCCCAGCTTTGCGCCAATCCCATAATATACAAAGGCGCAAAAAACAGCATGGCTCCAATACCTGAAACGATTCCAGGGAAACCTACTCCTGGCGACTGCAATTCGAAATACAGCCCACCAAGCATCATCAGCATCAAAATACTACTCACTACAGGATTAGAAAGAAATCTCAATACTGATTCAGCCCAATGTTCCTGAAGGTCCACCAATGGTTTTTGATCCCATTCCATATGCTTGAGCACTTCATCCAGTGTACGGAACTTACCTTCGGCCAATCCGAGCTCAACGGCTTCGTCAGCACTTAGTGTCAATAATTTACCTTCTTCAATAATTCCTTCGATTTCAATGCTTTCATCTACCATAGCTTCTGCAATACGTGGATCGCGATTTTTAGCTTCAGCGGTCGAACGCATCAATCCACGCATATAACTTTGCATCTTTTCAGCGGCATATTGTCCACTACCATCCACAACGGTGGCTGCACCGATAGAGGCTCCCGGAGCCATGTAGATGGAATCGGTGGCAATAGCGATCAAAGCTCCGGCCGAGGCCGCATTTTTGTCGATAAATGATATGATGGGAATATTTGCATCTAAAAGATTCTTACGGATTTTGTCGGCCGCATCAACAAGTCCACCGAATGTATCGATGTATAAAACAACTCCCGCTGCTTCATTTCGTTCAGCCAGGGTTAATCCACGTTGGATGTATTTGTGTAATCCATTATCGATGAGCCCCTCTACATGTATCAGGTAAACTGAACCGGGTTCTGTTACAAGAGTGTCATCATCGGCCTCATTGAATGCCGCTGCAAAAAACAACATCATAAACAAAAGCCCATAGAATCCAATTCGGATTCGGAGCAGCGGATTAGTTCGGGATGTGTTTGTTCTGTTCATCATAGTTTAAAAATTTGTTATGCAGACAATGTAGACTTTTTTTGCAAATAAATCAGCAACATGTCTTATTACTGAAACGTATAATCGCGTATTGTGGTTTCACAATGTGACAATATTTTTCATCGTAATACAGACAAATTATTATTCCCAATCATTCATCATGAAAAAACTTCTCAGTTCACTGGCCCTGCTGGTGTTCTTATTTTCGTTAGCATATCCATTAAAGTCCCAACCCAGAGCATCGTTAAACGGTTATATTACCGATCAGGCATCAGGAGAAACCCTCATTGCTGCCAATGTGATCTTGAATGGCACTCAAATCGGTGGACGGACAAACACTGCTGGATTTTACAATATAGTAGGTATTCCTCCGGGCACATACACAGTGATCTTCTCCTACATAGGATTTGATCCTATTGAAAGGATGATAACTTTCGAACCGGGACAATCGTTGCGCATAGACATAGCACTTACAGAAAGTAGCCTTGCTTTGGAGGAAGTAGTCGTAAGTGCCGACGCCGAGCAAAGAGAGGAAGCCAGAAATATTGGAACCGCACAAGTGAGCACGGCACTGATCAAGCAAGTACCTGCTGTACTTCAAGCCGACGTGTTCCGATCCGTTCAACTTCTACCTGGAGTGAAAGCTGCCTCGGATTTCTCGTCCGGGCTGTACATTCGGGGTGGCGGACCAGATCAGACTCTTATCCTGCTTGACCGCACGACCGTATACAACCCGACCCACTTCTTCGGTTTTTTTAGCACTTTCAATCCGGATGCCATTAAGGATGTTCGATTGTACAAAGGTGGATTTCCGGCCGAGTACGGTGGTAGATTGGGGTCTGTGATCGACATTTACAATAAAGATGGGAATCGTGTGGAAAGATCCGGTGTTGTTAGCCTTGGTATGCTATCTTCACGTGCGATGATCGAAGGTCCGTACTCTAAAGGCTCATACATGTTTGCCATCAGAAGATCGACCATAGAACCTGTACTTGCCGCACTTCGTGGATCATTTGACACGTTGCCTGATGGATTTTATTTCATTGACCTGAATGGTAAAATCAACTTCGATCTGGATGAGAACAATCGGTTCAATGTGGCATTTTATGGAGGGGAGGATAACGTTGACTTTCCATTTGCCGAGGATCTCAGGTTTAAGCTCAAATATGGAAATCGTACCATGAGCTCAACCTGGACGAGCATCCGGTCTCAACGATTATTTACCACATTTACCGTCACAAACTCACATTATTTCAACACACCTAACTTCAGTATCGCAGGGACTCCAATCGAACGAAACAATACGGTAGATGACGTTTCAGTAAAAAGTGATCTTGAATGGATGGCTGGTGCCGGACACACTGTAAAGGCAGGTATCTGGACTGGAAACTTGACTCTCAGACTCAAGGATTCCTTCGATAATGAGGAATCGTTTCGGTCGCGGATCCAAACACAATATTTTACTACTTTCCTGCAAGACGACATCCAGATAACACGCAACTGGAGTGTGAATGCCGGGGTGAGAATGAATTACTTCTCAAAAGGGGATTACCTGAAGTTTGAACCACGTATTTCAACCGAATTCAGTCCAAATCCATCGTTGCGACTGCAAGCCAGCTACGGCAGGTACTATCAGTTTCTTACTTTGATAACCAATGAAGCGTTTTCAGGTTTCGATACGTGGCTCACTACCGATATTGGGGTCCCACCATCCTGGGGTGACCAATATGTACTGGGAGCAAAAATCTATCCTTGGCAAGGCTACAACATCGAGTTCGAAGTGTACTATCGTGATATGAACGATCTATTTGAGCTTGATCCGCGTATACCAGATGTCACAGGACTCGATTATGCAGACCTATTCAGGTTTGGGCGTGGCTATGCCTACGGAACTGAATTGGTGCTGGAAAAATCATCCGGTAGGCTGAACGGTTTCATCGGATATACATGGTCTGTAACACGTCGTAAGTTTTTCGGCTTCAACAACGACAATTTTTATCCCCCGAAATATGATCGGACACATGATGTAAACCTGGTCCTAAACTATAGATTAAGTCGTAGATGGAGATCCACAGCTGTGTTTAATTATGCCACGGGACAAGCTTACACAGAGGCCTTGGGTCGTACTGAAATTGGAAACCCATTCGGCTCAAATCCATACCGACCGATCATCGCCGGAAAAGTCAACGCTTCCAGATTACCTGACTATCACCGACTTGATTTGGGTTTTACTCGTGAAGGAAAGTTCTTCAATCTTGGAAAATCAGAATTTCAGATCCAGATCATAAACGTATATTCGAGACGAAATATCTGGTTCTATCAGTTTGACCTTGAAGATAATCCGGCCACACGATCAGAAGTACCATTACTTCCTATTCTTCCAACTCTATCTTATACGATATTATTCTGATGAAAACCATGAAAAAGCTTTATTACATCATATTCACTGCCCTAATTGTTACGTCATGTGAGCTTTACGACCAGGACGACTATGTCGAGCAATATGTTGTTGAATCATATCAGGTGGCATTGCATCCTCTGGCCGATATCCAGTTAACCCGAACCGCCCCAATCAATGAGGTTTTTGACCTGTCACAGCGCGGTGTTTCAGGAGCATCTGTTGTTGTTCGGGAGTTTGATCAGAACTCGAATCTGGTACAATTGTTCACATACTCCTACTCAGGTAATGGAAGATATTCTGCAGATTCGCCCGATAACCTGGTTAAACCAAGATATAGGTATGATCTTGAAATCACTTTGGCAGACAAACTGATCCGGGCTTCTACCGTTGTGCCTGATACCTTTGTCCTTTCGAGCATAAATGCCATATCTCTCCCCTATCAAAGTCCACAACAATTCGAATTGAAACTAACTCCATCGTTTTACCCGGGACGACAAGGATACTACGTTTTCTCGAACGAAACACTTGATCCATTGAACGCGGAGATGACGCCATTCTATGCGGATGCAAGTGGCGACAGAGAAGACTTCTACCGAATTTCTTCAGGTATTGTGAACGAAACCAGTACTGGACAAAACGGTAACGCACTGGTTGAACTTAAGTTCCCCTGGATTGGGATTGCTTTTTATGGACCGAATAGGTTAAGAGCGGCGGCAATCGATGATAATATGTATGATTTTATCCGATCGATTTCAACACAGGGAGGCGGAAGCAATATTTCTCCGGGTGAAATCCAGAATTTCATATCCAATGTCGAAGGCGGAATTGGAGTGTTCGGTAGCTATGCTGACGTCTATGTAGATGTCACGGTTACCAAACCATAACCGATACAACGATACAACGATCCAAAGATCCAAAGAGTAAAAAAGTCACGGTGATGAACCGTGACTTTTTAGTTTCTGAATAGTGCAGATCAGTCTAATTCGAGAATTACAGCTGTCTTCCCAGGTACTACCAGGAAATCACCGATAAGGTAGGTTTGACCGGTAATGATATCCTTACCCGATTCGTACCCATTCAATAGTTCCTGATATCTGTTGGTAGGCAACCGGACCTCATCATCACTTGCATTCAAAATCACCATTACACGTTGATCATCATCATACCTGAAGTAAACATAGGTATTCCCCACAGGGACAAAATGTGTGAGTTTACCGAAATGGATTGCGCTGGCTGATTTTCTCCAATGTGAGATTGTACGGACATAATCGTACACTTCCTGTACCGGCAAGCCCCTCTCCAGACCTAATGAAATTCTACCCTCTTCAGTAAAGGCATTGTGAGGATCACCGGCCCATCCACCAGGGAAATCTTTTCTTTTCAACGGATCTCTTCCGGCACCCGACTTCAAAATTTCAGTCCCATAATAGATCTGTGGTATACCACGTGTGGTTAGGATAAAAGCGACCCCAAGCTTGAACTTGTCGACGTCCTCACCCACTGATGAGAAATATCGATCAAGATCGTGATTGTCCAGAAATATTACGTTCAGGAGTGGATCTGTGTACAGAAAATCCTGGCTAAGCGTGTAATACAATTTCGCGATCCCGGTATCCCAGCCTGGTTCTTCCATAAACGCCTGATTAATGGCATAGTACAATGGAAAATCTGTCACACTTGGCAAAAATGAGTTGTATCCATTTCGATCGGGAAAGTCATATTGCCAGAATGCTGTTGTAGCCACATTCGGCATCCAAGCCTCCCCAACTATATTGAAATCAGGAAACTCTTCCAGAACTCTACGTGTCCATTCTGCCATAAATTCCTTATATGGATATGGATGCGTGTCCATTCGGATTCCATCAATTCCTGAGTACTCGATCCACCATAGGGTATTTTGGATCAGATAAGTGGCCAAAAATGGATTTCTCTGGTCTAAATCAGGCATTTCATCCACAAACCACCCTTTCACAGTTGAATTTTTATCGAAATCACTCGCATAGGGATCCATGATCGTGCTGGTACGATAATTCGTATTCCCATGGACCGCCTGATCATGCACCCAATCTTTGGATGGCATGTCCTTGATAAACCAATGGTGTGTACCAACATGATTATGAATCATATCCATGATCACTTTCAAGCCACGTCTTTGTGATTCTTCCACTAAATGGCGGAAATCATCATTGGAACCGAATCTACGGTCCACTTTGTACATATCGGTCGCGGCATATCCATGATAAAATCCGGCACCGATTCTATGGTTTGGAGGCATATCGTTTTCGAAAACCGGATTCACCCAAAGCGCGGTCATACCCAAATCGGCGATATAATCAAGATTATCAAGGATGCCCTTGATATCACCACCATGTCTACCAAACAATTGGCTTCTGTCGGTACCCTCAAGCATTCCCGGGATGTTGTCGTTTGATTCATCACCATTGGCGAATCGGTCGGGCATAATGAGATAGATAACATCTGAAGCATCGAATCCCTGGGCACGTGTGATTGAGGCAGAGCGTTCCAACAATGTATAATCTACAGTATGTGAATTTCTACCACGCTGAAAATTGATCTTCATTGTCCCGGGTCTGGTGTCTGGAGAAATTTCAAGGTTCAGGAAGACATAATTGGGATTTTCAGGGATCTGAACCGATTTCAATCTGACTCCGGGATAAGTGACCGATACCCGGGCTTCGGATATTTTGTCACCATAGACGATTAGCTGTAATTCGGGATTGTTAAACCCGACCCACCAGTTCATAGGCTCCAGACGATCAATCTTAATTGTCTGGGCGACCACTCCACCGGATAAAAGGAAAATAAACGACAGTACGAATAGAATGCGACTTTTCATGATATATGAAATAAAAATGAGTATTTTTGATGTATGAATTTAAAAAATACTCCGGTTTATTGGGCATTATTTTCGTTGATCGTATTAGTAATCGTACAATCATCGACCGAATACGCTGTTGCACAATCAAATGGGCATACCGAAGCCGATTTCAGGCTGGCCAGAGTACAGTATCGTGGTGGTGGCGACTGGTACAATGACCCCTCAGCCCTGACCAACCTCATCCGCTTTGCGAATGAAAACCTCCCGGTCAACATCAATACCAGATATGATGATGTTTCAATTGGAAGTCGAGACCTGTTCAAGTATCCTTTTTTGTTTCTAACAGGACACGGAAACATCGTCGTCAATTCTTCTGAAGCCCAAAATATGAGAAGATATCTTGATCAGGGTGGATTCCTTTTTATTGATGATGATTATGGACTTGATTCTTTTATCAGGCCGGTTCTAAAACAGATATTCCCTGAAGAGGATTTGATCGAAATCCCTCATGATCATCCTATTTTCCACCAGGCATTCAACATAGGACCCGGATTGCCCAAAATTCATGAGCATGACAATCTTCCGCCTCAAGGATTTGGAATATTCCGTGATGGGCGGCTTGTAGTGTTTTATGGTTATGAGTCAAATATTTCAGACGGATGGACAGATGCAGGGGTTCATGGTGTCCCTGAACCGTTGAGGCAGCAAGCATTACAGATGGGAGCAAATATTCTAATCTATGCCCTCACTTCCAGCCGATTGTTGAATTGATTTCGTATTTTTGAATGAGTGTTAGACCCTTATATAATGAGAATTCCTGATATTGGGATGAAGATTTTAATTTAGATTGCTGGAAGTATTCAGTTTATTTTCAGCGGAAATATCAGGATATTTGGGGTTTACCGAATTAATGAACCACAGGCACTATGATTATTCCAATCGCAAGCGATCACGCGGGTTACAAAGCCAAAACAGAAGTAAAAAAAATACTTGAGTCTATGGGATATCTGACTCTCGACTTTGGCACACACTCTGAGGAATCAGTTGACTACCCCGATTATGCCATTCAAGTAGCGAATGCCGTTTCATCCGGTGAGTACGAACGTGGTATATTGGTGTGCGGAAGTGGTCAGGGTATGTGTATGACCGCAAACAAATTCAACAATGTTAGAGCTGCCCTGGTCTGGAATGAGGAACTTGCCGCCCTATCTGTCCAACATAACAACTCAAATGTACTGTGTCTACCGGGACGCTATTTATCGACCGAAGATATCCAAAAAATCCTGATTTCATGGCTGGAAGCCTCATTTGAAGGCGGACGACATCAAACCAGAGTAGATAAAATCAGCTCATTAACAAAACCACACATCGACTAAATCAATCCATATACAATGAGTCAGCTCAAACAGCAAGATCCTGAATTATTTTCACTCATCGAAAAAGAAACACATCGACAAAATTTCGGTCTGGAATTGATCGCTTCGGAAAATTTTACATCCAGAGCCGTAATGGAAGCCGCAGGATCTACCCTGACCAATAAATATGCTGAGGGCTTGCCAGGCAAACGCTACTATGGTGGTTGTGAATTTGTAGATCAAATCGAAGATCTGGCACGTGAACGGGCAAAAGAGCTGTTCGGAGCAGACTGGGTGAATGTACAGCCCCATTCTGGAGCTACTGCGAATGCTGCAGTCTATCTGGCTCTCATGAAGCCCGGTGAAACACTGCTTGGCCTTGACCTGAGCCATGGTGGACACCTCACTCATGGTTCCCCTGTGAATTTTTCAGGCCTCACTTATGACGCCAAATTCTATGGCGTGGAGGAATCAACGGGCAGACTCGATATGAACAAAATTCGTGAAGCTGCGCTGAAATTCAAACCTAAGATGATTTCAATCGGTGCATCGGCTTATACCCGTGACTTCGATTACAAAACGTTTCGAGAAATCGCAGACGAAATAGGAGCACTATTATGGATGGATATGGCACATACGGCCGGACTGATCGCTGCCGGTCTGCTGAACAATCCGATGCCACATTGCCATGTTGTTACCACTACAACTCACAAAACTCTGAGAGGACCACGTGGGGGGATGATACTGGTAGGAAATGATGCTGAGAACACTCTTGGTATTGTAGCTCCTAAATCGGGACGAGTCAAAAAATGGTCGGAGTTGCTTGATTCAGGAGTATTTCCAGGTACCCAGGGTGGGCCACTCGTTCACATCATTGCATCCAAAGCCGTTGCATTTGGAGAAGCCCTGAAACCGGAATTCAAAATATATCAGAAGCAGGTGATTGCAAATGCCAAGGCGATGGGTGAGCGTTTCAGTGAACTGGGTTATAACCTCATAAGCGGTGGGACGGATAATCATTTGATTCTTATCGATCTCCGAAATAAAGGTGTGACTGGGAAATTGGCGGAAGAAGCGCTCGGACAGGCAGAGATTACCGTAAATAAGAATATGGTTCCATTCGATACTGAAAGTCCGTTCGTAACCTCAGGAATCAGAGTCGGGGCCCCGGCAATGACTACACGTGGACTCAAAGAAGATCAGTTCAGACGTATCGCAGAACTCATGGATATGGTTATCACCAATAATGACAACCAGGATATCATCACTAAAGTCAAAGCTGAAGTACATGACATCTGCAAACAATTCCCATTATACGATTTTGTAACAGCCTGATTTCAGAGTACTAAATGAACGATACCGAGTCGATGCAAAGACAGATTATGGAGGGTCAACCACCAAAAGCAGAACCTGCAAAATTGGTGGTGGAGATGTCGTTTCTTGACCATTTGGAAGAACTGCGCATCAGAATTTTGAAGGGACTCGCCGGGGTATTTGTCGGAGTCGTGATAGCGTTCATTTTCAGTGAATTTTTCATTGACGAAGTTCTGTTGGGTCCGGCAAAATCCGATTTCTTTGTATACAAACTTATCGGTATCGACGCCGTTGATCTTGTCCTGCAGAATCGAACACTACCCGGACAGTTTTTCAGCTACATGGGTACTTTGTTTGTAGTTGGATTGATTATTGGCTCGCCTATTTTCTTCTACCAGCTATGGTCATTTATCGAACCTGCACTCGAACAAAAAGAGAAAAAAAGCTCCACACTGGTTGTGACTGCAATTACAGGCATGTTCACTCTGGGGTTGCTCTTCGGATATCTGATCATGACCCCTTTTGCACTTCAATTCTTTGCAAAATTCCAGATATCTGAAGCCGTCCGAAATGATTTTGATATTACGGCATATTTTTCTTCCCTTACCATGTGGACCATCACATGTGGAATTATTTTCCAGCTACCGTTTGTGAGTTACAGTTTGTCAAAAATTGGACTGCTTACACCCGAATTCATGAGAAAACACCGAAGAATTGCCATTGTGATGTGTTTTATCCTTGGTGCATTTCTGACACCTCCCGATCCTGTATCTCAGTTCATGATTGCTGTCCCACTCATTATCCTGTATGAAATTGGAATTTTCATCAGTAAGATCACGGTGAATCGTAGAAACAAGGAAATTTGGGGTGCACAGGGACCTCCTGGTTCCTGAGTATCATTCTATATTAGAATGGCGAAATGCCACATACAGATTTATCGGCAAATCAACTTCAATTTACACACGAAGCATTGAACAGACTTCAAAACCAACAATCATTATACCTGAGACAACACGCAACCAATCCGGTTAATTGGTATCCTTGGGGTGATGAAGCGTTGACCAAAGCACGTGACGAAAACAAGTTAATACTACTCAGTATCGGGTATGCTTCATGTCATTGGTGCCATGTTATGGAGCATGAATCATTTGAAAATGATGAAGTAGCCTCAGTGATGAACCACCATTATGTAAGTATCAAAGTCGATAGAGAAGAACGACCCGACATCGATGCGATATATATGGAGGCTGTACAGATGATGACCGGACACGGGGGATGGCCACTGAATGTTTGGCTCACACCAGATTTGGTCCCGATTTATGGTGGTACTTATTTCCCGTTGGAATCGAATCATCACAGACCTGGATTCATAGATGTACTTGTCAGAATGGCTGAAATCTTCCAACAAGATCCAGATAAGATAGCCAAACGATCCGCAGAAGTCACAAAAGCATTGACCCAAGAAGTGTTGAATCATGTAGAACGATCACAAGTGACACTTTCTACACTTAAACAGTCATTGACCACTACACAAAAGCATTACGAGCCAGATCATGGAGGGTTCTCAAATGCTCCGAAATTCCCATCTTCCATGCACATCGAATTTCTTATGAGGTTTGATAAACTGGTAGGTGATGAATCTGCCCGAACCATGGCCTTGTACACATTACGAAAAATGTGTCTTGGTGGTATCTATGACCAACTTGGAGGTGGTTTTCACAGATATAGTACCGACAAGAAGTGGCTGGTCCCTCATTTTGAAAAGATGCTGTACGACAACGCATTATTGATATCAGCATTGTGTGATGCCTGGCAAGTAAGCAAAGACCCTCTTTTTGAACAGACTCTAACAGAGACCATTGCATTCATCAAGCGTGATATGACAGGGTCTGAAGGAGAATTTTATGCCTCGATCGATGCCGACTCCGGTGGTGAAGAAGGCATCTACTATATTTGGAGCTACGAGGAGCTAAAAAGCCTCATAGATGAGGATGATTTCCCGGAATTTTCGGCCTATTATGATGTATTTCCAGATGGAAATTGGGAGGGCAATATCATTCTGAACCGTACCTGTTCATCGCTTGATTTTAGCATCCTTACACAGGCAAATCATGACGAATTCTGTCAGAGAGTAGAAAAGTGGCGGACCATACTGATGCATCATCGATCAGAGCGTGTAGCTCCGGTAACTGACCAAAAAGTCATAACAAGCTGGAATGCGATGCTACTCAAATCACTTTGCAAGTATTGGTTTTTAACCGGTGATCCATCCATTCATGCGATGATTATAAGAAATGCTGAGTTTTTAGTAGCGAATGTTTACGATGATGGTGACATAAAGCGGGTAGCTCATCAGGAATCAGGTTTTTGTGACGACTATGCAACTCTATCCGAAGCCTTTCAATGGGTGTTTAAAGTAACAGGTAATGAAATCTGGTTACAAAGATCGGTCACCATCGCCAACAAGATGATTCTGCACTTTTACGACGAGCAAACTCATGCCTTTCATTTTACACATGAATCGGAAAAGAATCTGATTGTCAGGAAAAAGGATCTTTTCGACAATGTTACCCCTTCGGCAAATTCAGCAGCCATTGCAGCTCTGTTTGGATTAGGTCGACTTACAGGAGATAGTCGGTTTTCCGAAATTGCTGATCTATGTATAGAATCACTGGGTAGCATACTATCCGACCATGCATTATCGTTTAGTTATCTGTTGCAAATTATTTCAGATAAGTTGGCACATAATGCAGCGGAAATTGTTATTTTAGGTACCGAAAACGACAAATTTCTGGATGTGCTACGTAACGAGTACAGTCCTTTTAAGTTGGTGGTTTGTGGGAATAGTTTTGAAACGTCCGATTGGATCACACTCAAGGGTAAGGTTTCACCTTCGGACGGATCACATGCTTACGTTTGCAAAAACTTTGCATGCCACAATCCGGAAAAAGATATCGACACATTCAGATCATTGATCTGAGACAATCATTTTGAGGAACATAATTTTTATCATGAAAAAAACCTGGATCATATTTTCCGCACTTTTTATCACGGTCACACTTGCGTCGTGCAATGAAGACCCCTTTGACTTTAGCGACGATTTCAGTACCGTGCCAGCTCCCTATGACACAACTACCGCCGAACGTATAATCAGACCCAACGGATTGATTATATACATCCATAGTGAAGGTATCGGAGAATTTACACTAACTGAACGAGACCGTGTGCTTTTGTATTACACCTTCCGCTTGAAAGATGGAACCATCGTTCAAAGTACGTATGCGAATGGCAGATTCTTTCCAGATGAATTCACACTTTCAGGAACTGTCCGTGGTTTTAGAGAAGGACTTGTCGGGGCAAAAAATGGAGCCAGAAGAACGTTGGTGATCCCACCGGCACTCGGTTATGGCGATTCACCTACCAGTGCATTTCGCAATGATACGCTATACTACGATGTGTTGATTGACACCATCTTGGAATAGCATTTTAGCTTTTATTTTCGCTTGTAAAGGGTGTCTGACCACAATCTGGCACCCTTTTTTTTTGGCAAGTGACCCGGTACAAATTAATGAACGATTTATAGTATTTGATCGATCAAAAATACTCTCGTTTGACCCTATTCCCTATGACACTGGTTACTTCATACGGAATAGTTTCGAGGAGTTCTGCCCATCGATATACACTGTGTTCTGATGTCCCTCCCATCAATAAAACAGGCTCAGATGTGTCAGGTTGATCTTGGCCCAGATACACCATAATCTGGTCCATAGTTACATTGCCAACCTGAGGATAAACCTTATCCCCGATCTTAACATGCAACCTGTTCCTTAATCTACGTGGGAGTCCGTCTGCATATCCCACGGGTATAACTCCAATATACCCGTCATCAGGTAGATGAAAGGAATGTGAATAACTTACACCTTCTCCCTTCCTCATGAAACGGACCTGGGCAAGCCGACTATACCACTCCATTGCTGGTTTGAGTGCTGGATTATAGTTCCCCCGTGGATCAAAACCGTACATCGCCACCCCACTCCTGATCATGTCAAACCCAACTCCTTGCTGATGAAGACTGGCTGCTGAGTTTGCCGCATGTATCATTACCTGTTTACCAAAGGATTTCCTGATCGAATTGAACGTACTGAGTTGTTGATCAAAAACGTGAGCATCGGACTCCTCGGCAGATGCAAAGTGTGTCATAACGCCACCGAGGTGTACATCCATTCGTGATTCTACTGCCCTCAGAACATCATCCAGCTGTTCTGGACGGAATCCGACGCGCCCCATACCAGTATCGAATTTAATGTGATAGGATGTCCCGGGGATCAGAATATCAAAGTGATGTAGCTGTGATAAAACCGCAGTCAGACCGTATTCCGTATAAAAACGGACACTCTCCGAAAACGGAGTTCCAAATACCATAATGGGTTTCATTATTCCCGCTTGACGCAGCTCCATCCCTTCCCGTACTGATGATACCCCAAACCACTGGACCTGATCACGCACAGCAATAGCGACATCAACGGCCCCGTGTCCGTAGGCATTTGCCTTAACCACCGCCATTTGTTTGAGG
>CAZDYD010000063.1:0-14476 GCA_964509715.1 uncultured Chitinophagales bacterium | reverse complement strand
GATTCAGGTTGTCAGTTCCTTTGAGTGACTCAGAATAAGGAATCATTCCCCAACGATCTGTAAGTGTATTGAAGAAATACACCTTCATGATACGTGCATAAGCTATCTGGTTAGCATTGCTACCACCAGAGAGGGCATCACGCGCTGTACCTGGATCTGTGTTCAGGTTGATGATTGTCTGAAGATCCATCAAAGGACCAGTGTACCAACCGTTAAAGTCAAATGTAGTTGACGAATAACGAGATGCATCATTGTATTGAGTCTCTGCAATTTGCTGGGTCAAGATTGTCCCAGTCAAAGCGGATCCTCCAACAACGTCACTCACAGACCGCAGAGTATTCGTGATCAAAAGATCCGTTTTTACAACTGAAGGTGAGTTCGGGTTCACGTTGATGTCACCGAAGTCACAGCTAACCAAAACAAAGGCTAACAGTACTGCGATGGCTCGTGAGCTTTTGATAAGCTTCATAGATTTTCTTTGAATTGTGTTCATATTCATGCTCCGTTCGGATTAAAAACCAACATTGATGTTAAATCCGATTGAACGGGTGCCTGGCAGACCACCACCCTCCCAGAAGGAGAATCCGGCTGTACCATTCTGAATGATCGAAGGATCAACTCCGCTGGTAGAAGCATACAGAAGAAGTACGTTGTACATGTCTAATGATACACTTGCTCTCTTCAATGGAGTTCTGTTCAACATGGCTCCAGGAACGTTGTAAGTAAGCTTGATTTCTTTCAATTTAATGAAAGAAGCATCATACAACCATGCCTCTTTGTTCAGATACATGTTACCCCAGTAGGTAACTGCATTTGTGAGGTACTCAACAGGTTGGCCTTGTGCGTTAACACCAGAAACGTGAACACCACCAGAGTTAGGTGCTGCATTGGAAAGCAATACAGTAGTGACCACTTGACCAGCTGCATTAAGCACTGGATCACGCTGTGGATTACCGATTACGTTGTTACCCACTGTTTCTGTGGTCATACCTGAATATGCACCAAACATTTTGGAGATCGAGTAGAACTGACCACCTTTTTGGAACTCAATAAAAGCACCAAGTGAGAAGTTCTGGTAACGAACATCAGTTCTGAAACCACCTGTCCAATCAGGAAGGATCCCACCCAGGTCTTTGTTAGACTGACGAGTGTATTGACCGTTGGTTCCAACAATTTTCTGACCATTTTCATGGTAGAGGTATCCACCGAAGCTACCTGTGGTAACCAATTTACCCCACTCTTCACCCTCACGAGCAAAAAGAGCAAGTCCGAAGGAAGCACCTTCGAGCTGACGTGCAGTCAGACCTTCAGCAAGTTTGTTAACTTCTGAGTAACTGGTTGCCCAGTTTAATGTCATGTCAACTGAAAAATCACGTCTTTGTACTGGTGTACCCGCCAATTGAAGTTCCCAACCTTTGGTAGTGAACTTACCAGCGTTTACAATAGCTGTAGAGAAACCTGATGAACCAGGAACAGTCAGTGAAAGAATTTCATCTTCCTTGATAGACTGATAGTAGGTCAGGTCAGTACGTACACGACCCTCGAGGAATCTCAAGTCAATACCAAACTCATAATCGGAAGAAATTGCCGCTTTGAGGTTCGGGTTGTTGATGGTATTCGGAAGGGTTTGTGTTGGAAGTGATCCGTATGAAGTACCGGAGCTCCATGTACTGAAAATGTTGTATGGAGATACGTCAGCACCTACTTGCGCAAGTGACGCACGAATCTTACCAAAGCTCAACACGTTCTGATTTCTGAAGAAATTCAGTTCAGAGAAGACCAAACTTGATGAAATTCCGTAGTAGAAATAAGAGTTGTTGTCTTCTGGAAGAGCCGATGACCAGTCATTACGACCTGTAAGGTCAACATAAACGAGGTCACGATATCCTAAAGTAACAGTTCCAAAGAGTGATCCTACTTCTTTTTCCTGCAAGGTGTTTGTCGTTGATGGACGACCAACAGAAGCTGCAATGTTAAAGAAGTTAGCAGATGACAATCCACCCACGGTCTGCATACTGTTCAGAGTATATTTTTCGATACGATAGTTGGCACCGAAGAATCCACTGAATGACAGGTCCTGGAAGTCTTTTGAATAACGGAGTCCCAATTCATAGTTGTTCTCGCGGTTTGTACGAGTACTGGTTGAGAATCTGTCCTGCTCAAGTCCACCGGTAGCAATACGGTCGTTAATAACCAAATCGTAGCTGTCGAGGTGAATCTTACCAGTTACTTCCATGTTGTCACTTACACGATAGGAAAGTGCAAAGTTACCGAAGAAACGGTTACGGTCATCAGTTGCAACGTTTTCGTAAACACTGAAGAACGGGCTATCCCAGTACAACGGACGAAGGTCAGTTGCTGAACGGATGTTCCAGGATGCAATTGTTCCATCAGGCAGACGGTACTGACGCAGTTTGTCCATATCCAACTGACGCTGGAACCACTGGTTGAACTGCTGAGCTACGTTACCTTGAACAGGGCTATATCCCTGAGCCGGACGTCCGCTACCTTTTGTGTTGGTATAGTTGAAACTGATCGAAGATGTGAAACGATCGTTATGGCTAAGTGAGCCATTGAAGTTCACATTTGAACGATCCAATGAAGAATTTGGCATGACACCATTTTGGGTGCTGTTACCAATTCCAAGACGGAAGGCCGCGTTGCTGGATCCGCCACTGATAGACAAGTTGTTCGAAATACGAACACCTGTATCATAGAAATCACGAACGTTGTTTGGTTGTGGATTCAATGGAATGGTTTTTCCATAATCACTTACACCATCACCTGTGAAATCATGATCGAACCATGACCACCAAGGACGATAAAGTGTACCATCCATTTTTGGTCCCCAGCTCTCATCCGCAGCGTAGTTCAGACGACGATATGTCTGACCATCACGTGGGTCAACCTGGTTGATCCAATCCATGGTGTATCCACCGGCATATTCGTTCTGATAATCAGGCAGTATATATACATTGTCAAAATGTGTACTGTTGCTGAAATCTACACGGAAGCTAGTACCACCTGGTGACATCGTACCGCGTTTTGTATTGATGATGATTACACCACCAGATGCACGGTTACCATAAAGTGCAGCAGCAGCAGCACCTTTCAGTACGGAGATAGACTCAACATCCTGAAGGTTCAAATCTGAAATCAGGTTACCATAGTCACGTCCACCGCCAGCAGCAGAGAAAGTGGTGTTGGATACCGGTGTACCATCGATTACGAAAAGTGGTTGTGAATCGGACAAACCGTTCGCACCACGAATACGGATCTTTTCAGATCCCCCGATGTTGGCACCGGCAGAACCGATAACCTGAACACCCGCGATCTTACCGGCTAATGCACCCACCAGGTTACCCTGATCGATACCAGCAACATCGCTACCTGAAATCTGCTGGATCGCATAACCAACCGATTTCTCTTCACGGGCAATACCATAGGCAGTTACCACAAGATCATCGAGGTTGAGCAAATCAGCATTCATAGAAATGTTCAACACAGCAGTCTGTCCACCAGTAACGGCAACAGTTGTGTTGACAGCACGGTAACCCACAAAAGTTACTCGTACAGAATATGTTCCAGCCGGAACGTTGGGGATGGAGTAGTTACCATCCAAATCAGTGACAGCACCTAAACTTAGTTGCTGTATGAAGACATTGGCTCCTGTTAATTCAGCGCCAGATGTAGCATCTGTGACCTTTCCAGCTACGGAACCCGTCTGTGCAGACAGGGCAGCAGGAACAGCCAACAGCACCACTAGCACTGCCATAAGCAGTTTTTTGACCATAAAGTGACCTCAATTATTGTTTCTGAAATAAACATGCCTCAAATCAAACGATAAGAAATACATAGTATTGACGAAACTATGCAGCCATGACGACTTTTCTCTTATCCCTGGAATCTAAGACACATCCGTTATTATCGTTGTTGTTTACCACACATATCATTCGATATATAGCGGTCGCATAATGTGTGCAATCTAAGCGGTAAATGCAACAAGTTTTTTCGTTTTTTGTGTTAAAAAAATCGACTGATTCTATTTGTATTTGTATACGTCTTTTTACGTAGTTTTAACAAATACTATTAAGTTCTAAAAACGGAAGCGCTTTCATTTTTTATCCAAACCTATGTTTTTTACAGCATTTCTTACCCAATTTCACATTTTTTACTTGGAAGAGTCTGAATGATTAGGTATCGTACATGAGCTGTAATTTTGCAGTCGTCATCCTACAATCCGCACTGCAAATGAGGTGTGATTAGAGATATAAATTGTGTCGAACAATTAAGAACCAAAACAATACAATATGAAAAGGAAAATCTATACCATTCTGTTGGCTCTATTGTGCTTGACAGTTGGTGAGGCTTTTGCGCAGAATTTTACCCTTTCGGGTACTGTGACAGACGCTTCATCAGGTGAAGCACTTGTTGGTGTCAACGTTGCTATTCCTAACCTGAACCGGGGATCTGTAACCGATATCAACGGTCGTTATTCAATAAATTTATCACCAGGCAACTATTCCGTAGTTACAACTTATGTTGGTTATCGTCGGATTACCCGTTCGGTAACTATTACTAATGCCAACGTAACCATGGATTTCGCCCTTGAGGCTGACGTGGTTGGTCTCGACCAAGTCGTTGTCGTTGGTTATGGTGAGATCTCAAGACGTGAAATAACCGGATCGATTGCATCCATCCGTGGCGATGAAATACAATTCGCTCCTGTTAACACCATTGAGAATGCCATGCAAGGACGTCTGGCTGGTGTTCATATCCAGCAGAACAACGGAAAATTAGGTCAGGGAATCCAAATGCGAGTCCGTGGATCAGCATCGGTTACTGCGAGTAACCAACCATTGTACGTTGTGGACGGTGTTCCGATCATTATGGATAACTTCTCATTGAGTTCAGCAGCGACAAACCCGCTGTCACAGTTCAACTTTAATGATGTTGAATCCATCCAGGTACTCAAAGACGCTTCAGCAGCAGCGATCTACGGATCTCGTGCAGCGAACGGTGTTGTTCTTATTACCACCAAACAAGGACGCCAGGGTCGCACGAATTTCAATTATACCTATCAGTTCGGTACCAGTGAGCCGACCAACAAGGTTGAGCTCATGAACGCCAAAGAGTATGTTGAATACATGCTTCAGGCAGGTATTAACTCCGACCGTGTCTTGGGTGCTACCAACATGGTCGCTTCCTGGATCCAAGACGACCTCGATTATTTTGCTCAAGGAACCAACTGGAGAGGATGTCTGAATTCACTTCAGGAATGTGCTGTAAACACAAACTGGCAAGATCTGGCCTTCCAGGATGCCGGAATGTTCTCACACGATCTATCCGCTTCCGGTGGATCTGACCGTACTACATTTTATGTTAGTGGTCACTATAGCGATCAAGACGGTATCCTGATCAATGATCGTTTCCAAAGAATTTCTACACGTTTGCGTTTGGATCACCAGGCTAACGATCGTATCACTTTGGGGATGAACATCAGCGCCGGACGTACATTCCATGAGCGTGTATCGAACGACAATGCGTTCTCAACACCTTTACAGTTGATCGCACTACCTCCGGTTTCTCCGGTCTACGCTCCAGATCAATCTGCATTGCCAAATTATGTGGCTACAGGTGAGTTCAACAACAACACTCCATACCCCAATGGTCTGTTGCACGCTGCTAACGTGAAGTATAATGTCACTACCATCCGATCAACAGGAACTGGTTATATGACATACAGACTGCTTCCATCCCTACAGTTCCGTTCTGAAGTATCGGCCGACATCATGACCGGTAACGATGATCAGTGGTACGGACCAAAAACCGCACGTACAATTGCTGCTGCGGCTAATGGTGGTTACGGTTCCAGTGCTTGGCAGCAAACTGCTTCCTACAGCACGAACCAGTTCTTCAATTTCGCTACCAACGTCATGGAAGGACATGCGTTGACAGCTGACTTCGGTATGAGCTACCAGTATAACGATTACTTGTACACCTATACTGATGCACAACGATTCCCGAACGATTCGTTCCAGCGTCTGACCAGTGCTGCAGAGCCTCTCACGGCTTCGTCTACCGGACAAGAATACAGCTTCCTTTCCTATTTCTTGCGTACCAACTACAATATCCAGGATAAATATCTTGTATCGTTGAGTGGTCGTTTGGATGGGTCTTCACGATTTGGTGCTGATAACCGTTATGGTTTCTTCCCAGCCGGTTCTGTTGGATGGGTAATCACTGAAGAATCATTCGCAGAAGGAATGCTTAGATATGTCCCTTACCTGAAACTACGTGCCAGCTATGGTATTACTGGTAATGCCGGTATTGTTAACTTCGGATCACTCGGACTCTGGGGTGGTACCGCATATGGTGGATTGTCAGGTATCAACCCGACTCAGATCCCGAACCCGAACCTTTCATGGGAAACTACTCGTCAGGTGGACATCGGATTTGATTTCGGATTGTTCAACAACAGAATAACCGGTGAGTTTGATTACTATGTTAAAAATACCGAAGACCTCCTGCTTAGTGTTCAAATCCCCGCTACTTCCGGTTTCAGTACTTCCCTCCGTAACGTAGGTAAGATGGAAAACAAAGGTTGGGAATTTGTGTTGAACAGTTTCAACATCAATACCGGTGATTTCCGCTGGAATTCCAATTTCAACATCTCGATGAACAAAAATAAAGTAACCGACCTTGATGGACAGGTTATTTCTGGTGGATTCATCAACCGTGCCATAGAAGGTCACGCGATTGGAGTTTACTACGGACGTACTTTTGCCGGTGTCGATCCTGCAAACGGAAACGCTTTGTTCAACATTTATGATGAAGATTGCAAAAACGTGATCCAGACTACATCTTCCTACAATTCTGCAACTGAGTGTGTGATCGGTAATCCGAATCCTAAGTTTACAGGTGGTTTTGGAAATACCTTTACCTATAAAGGGTTTGAATTGAATGTATTGCTTCAGTTCGTTCAGGATGTAGATCTATATGTTGGTGGTAGCGGACGATTCAGCCGTGGTAGTGGTATCTACGAAGATAACTCCTTCCGCGATCAGTTGAACGCTTGGTCACCTTCCAATCCAAATACCAATGTACCTGAAAACAGATACTTATTGGCTAACGGTAACCAGCACTCATCCCGTTACATTTCTGATGGATCTTATGTTCGTCTGAAAAACGTGACCCTTGGTTATGCATTGCCACAACGTGCACTCGCAAACACTGGACTCACCAAAATGCGTCTGTATGTTACCGGTGTAAACCTGATCACATGGACCGACTTTATTGGTTGGGATCCTGAAATGAACACTGACTACCTTGCCTCAAATATTAGTCTTGGTAATGAGTTCTACACAGCTCCACAATCCAGAACAATCACGTTCGGAATCGATATCGGATTCTAACCTGTGAACGAAATCATACACAAGGATTTAAATAAACAACTATGAAAAAACAAAGTATATTTATTCTTGCTCTGATGATTGGAGTGATCTTCACAGGTTGCGAAAATCTACTTGAGCTTGAACCACAAGCATCTATTTCAGATGATGTCGCATTGTCAACACCAGACAATGTTGAGACCGCCGTAGTGGGTGGTTATGCAGGACTCGGTAGTGGTAACGCCTACGGTGGTAGCTATATCTACCTGACCGAGCTTTTGGGTGGTAGTACAACCGAAATGAACTGGATCGGAACATTTATCCAACCAGGTGAGGTTTTTGGTAAGGCTATTCTTACTACAAACAGCTTCATCAACGGATATTGGTCAACCAGCTACACAGTGATCAACAGAGCGAACAATGTTCTGTCTGCACTTGATGTTTTCGGTTCTGAAACTGCACGAAGAAACAGAGCCGAAGCGAACGCACGATTCCTTCGTGGTGCTGCTTACTTTAACCTGATTCAGGCCTTCGGTAAAGCGTACAACGATGGAAATCCAGGATCCAATCCTGGTGTACCTATTGTGCTCACACCGACTCGAGTTATCGATGCTTCGTTGGAAGTACCTCGAAACAGTGTTGCTGAAGTCTACCAGCAAGTTGTGGCCGACCTTACAGCCGCACGTGATGGTCTTCCTGCAACTAATGGTTTCTATGCCAATACGTTTACTGCATCTGCATTACTGACACGCGTCCACCTGGCAATGGGTAATTACGCTGCCGCTGCTGCTGAAGCAAACCGTGTTCTGTCACAGAGTAGCTACTCTTTGTTCCCGAACATAGCAGACAACTTCAATCGTCAGGTAAACGGTGCTGAAACCATCTTCGCGATGCAAGTCACTCCTTCTACGGGAACCAACGACATGACGACATACCATGCTCCAACTCCGGTTGGTCGTGCCGACATCCCAATTCAGGATGGTCACTTGGCCCTATATGAAGATGGTGACGCACGTGCTGGACTGTTTGTTATGACAGGTCGTGGACGAATGACTACCAAATACAATGTATCGAGAAGAAACATCACTGTTCTTCGTCTTGCAGAAATGTATTTGGTCCGAGCTGAAGCCAACTTCCGTCTGACCGGTAATGCTGCTGGTGTTGGAGGAGTAACTCCTGCTCAGGATATCAACGTCATCCGTGCACGAGTCGGACTCGCACCGGTTGAGTCAGTTACACTTGAAAGTATCCTTCGTGAGCGTAAGCTTGAGTTGGCATTTGAAGGTGTTGGACTACTTGACCTCAAACGTACCCAAGGAACCACAAGTGCTGTAACTGCAGCAAACATACCTTGGAATGCCGATCGTCTCGTATTCCCTGTACCTGATCGTGAAATGATCGTTAACTCAAACCTGACTCAAAACCCAGGTTACAACTAATCGATCAACGACCAATAAAAAAGCCGGCCTCTTCACAGGGGCCGGCTTTTTTTATCTAGTATTAATTCGTAGATCAAAAAATTGTAGCATATAATCAAGTTACAGTCCTTCGATCCATAATCTAATCCTATTGACCTCCAACAGGTCTGCTTCTCTGGATTTCATTTGAAGATAAATGCGTATTGAACCAGTCAATCATCCTGAGTGTATAATCATACCTGGCTGTACTTCGGGCATTACCATGTCCCTCGCCAGGATAAAGTACCAATTGAACAGGTAACTGTGGTTTGCGAACTCTCAGGTGACGATACAATTCCAACGATTGTGCAGGATGGACTCTGGTATCTTCTTTTCCATGCATGATCAACAACGGTGTCTGTGATCGCTCTACCCAGTATATAGGTGATGTCTTGAGTTTGCCTTCCCAATCATCCCAAATACGCTTTCTGGCATGTACATGATACAGCTCTTCGGGGATGTCGCTTGTCCCCCATTTCGATAAATTGTTGGAGATACCTACAAACATCACACCGGCCGCAAAACGATCAGAGTAATATGTGCTCATCCAGGCCGTAGCATATCCACCATAGGATCCACCGGTCACACCTACTCTGTTTCGGTCAACCAGGCCCTTTTCGATCAGGTGATCTACTCCATCAACGACATCATCAAACTCCTTACCGGCAAGGTCAGCCTGACTCGAATACACGAACTCAATTCCTCGTCCAGTACTGCCTCTGTAATTTGGATAAAATACCGCATACCCCAATCCTGCACCAAAGTGACCTGGGTTTGAGTAGCTTGTGAGCCATCCATTGCTGAAATGTGCCTCAGGACCACCATGCACCACTGTGATCAATGGATACTTCTTCCCAGATTCTTCACCAATAGGTCTGAACAAGATCCCTTCGATGTCAAACTTGCCATCACGAGCCGTGTATGTAACTACTTCCTGCGTAGCGAACTGAATCTCTGAGAACCAAGGGTTGGAGTTGGTCGCCCGGGTGAGTTCCCAGTTGTTGCGTCGAACATTTCTGTAGATATAGAGCTCAGATGGGTGGGTTGATGAGTTTGCCGTAAATGCGATCGTGCCATTGGATGCTACCGTAAATCGGGTGAGAATGGGTCCGCCCGGCTCAATGATTCTGGTGAAACGTGATCCATCCGGACGAATCGTTCCGAAAGTACTCCAGACACCTTCACTGGCAATGAACTGAATGGTATTGGCATCAGCCCATCGAAGTTGCTCAAACTTACCTTTGAATTCAGGTGCTATATTCACTGGCTTACCACCGTTAGCTGAAACGATCAACAGTCGGCCATCGGTGGGATCGTTCAGATCATGTGCAGCGCGAAGTGCCAATTGCTGTCCGTTGGGACTCCAGTGGATTTCACCCAATTTGCCTGCATTGTCGATGGTCGCGATGACTTCTCTGTTTCGGTAGTCTAATACATATATTCTCTGCGACATATATTGGTCATCGACATGGGGTGTTGGTGCCACAGAGACAGCGATTTTACTTCGGTCGGGACTAAATACTGCATTATAGACAGTCCCGTAAAGATCAAACGTATGCGGATCATGTCCTTCGCTGGCTACGTTTTGAACGAACAATCTTCTGTTCGGTACATATTGCTCATACAACTCGGGCTCATAAGGAAGTCCGGTTGAAGGACGATCTACGATTTCATTGGCAGTGTAGAGTAGGTGATCTCCATCAGAAGCCCAGCTATACGAAATAATATTCGTTTCATGGGTATGGAGGCGCACAGGGTCCCCACCGGTAACTTGAATTTCATAAAGTGATGTTGTATTGTCACCTTCACGTCGAGATGTGAACGTAACAGTGCCTTTGCCGGGTCTGAAATCAAGATTTCCAATGCCACCACCACTGGTAAGTAATGCCATGCTACTTCCAGATTCAATATTGTAGACATATAAATGTGTGGATGCCGGACGATTCTCAGTTTTTGGATCCGCCGGGACCACCAATGTATAAGCTACGTGTTTACCATCGGGTGATATTTGCGTGACTCCCACGTTTTGAATTGCAGCAATGTCTTCTGCTGTTAGTGTTCTCTGAGCGAGAACAGGCATAGCGATAAAAAAGAATAGTAGTAGCGCAGGAACCATGGTCCTGCTCAGTCCATATAGTTTTCGCATAATAGTTAACTTGGTTTATATTTAGGTCAATAAGGAGATGACCTTAATATAATAACCACAGGCAATTCAAGCGATCAAAATCGGATGGATTAAAAATACCTTACTTTGACTGCCGCTGGAGGATCTAAAAGCTCGTACGGTGTCTTGACCAAAATTTCATCTTCGGGAAGAAATGCAGGTCGGTTTATGCAAAGGACTGTTCGGGCAACATCGGTCGGGTTATGATATTCGTGAACAAATTTCTGAGGCCAATAATGAGCAAGTCCCGCTTTCAATGGCTTGCCTTGTAATAGAAGTCCGTCGCTTAGTGCAATCTCCCCTTCAGCCATAATATCATGATAGTGAGCAGGAATACATCCACCTGCTGGAATCAAGAGTCTGTAAATGCCACAATCACTGCTTTCGTGGATAATATCGACCTCTCCAAAATGATTTTTTTCATGTCCC
Organism: uncultured Chitinophagales bacterium; assembly: GCA_964509715.1. Taxonomy (GTDB): domain Bacteria; phylum Bacteroidota; class Rhodothermia; order Balneolales; family HLUCCA01; genus UBA11400. The sequence goes on along the minus strand of CAZDYD010000063.1, from coordinate 3,035 downwards.
ATAGTATAATCATTATGGGTTCGATGGACTTTCAGGCTTGGTATAGCCTCCGATTTAAGCGCCGATGGTTTACTGAGTTTGAGTGATACCGCCCTGATTTGGGGTTGCGGGCGATCGGGTGATGCCGGAGCCATGAGGTAGCTACACAGTGCCTCAGCGGCCGTCTCCAATAACCTGAAATGTGAGGCCTCCAGTATGAATTTGAGTTCACCGTACACCCTTGAGTAATCAATCGTGTTTTGAAGTAAGGTCTTGTCTATCGAAATATTTGAGTCTATATGCATATCCACATCCAAAACCAGTGTCTGCCGCTCATGACGTTCATGACGATGGATGCCGATGTAGCATTGAACATGCATATTGTTGATACTGATGATATCCATTTCTGATTTCCTCACGTTGTTGATTACTTCTGAGTCTGAGTTCAATTTATTTCACTATGAATGTTCTACTAAGATTTCAGTAGGTCGAAAAGACTATCATGGCAGCGGGTAGCAGGATCAAATCCGGTTATTTTTTCATAACGATCCATAATCCTTATGGCATCGGCCAGATTTTCAACCCCAAGCGCTTCAAATTCAAAACAGTACACTGTTTCTATGCCGTTGGTTGCTTTATAGTACACACACTCACAATCAGGAAAATCGATAACACGAATCGATTTCTCGATGATCCGTTTCTGATAATTTCCGATCGTTTTAAAAAACGACTCTATAGCTTTGCCCTGTGATCTGTCATTTAAAAGCTCCAGGTTGATTTCAAGTCTATCGCGAGCATCACCTCCGTAGGATTTTACCGTGAGTTGTTGGATTTCGCGGTCTTTTCTATGTCTGTAAACAAAATCGGGATTACTCGGATCGTAATAGTAGTGATCGCTGACCTCCAGTGATTTTTCTTTACCGCCAGGCAGTGTTCTCAATTTTTCAAACAAGACATCCACATCTGTATTCGGGTCTAATACATATTTGTGCTCGAACTCCTTAAATGATTCGTTGGTCATATTTCCTTTCGAATAGTATAATGTGCAAAAATCAGATTATTCTGTTGCTTCAAACTGATGAGATCCATTTGTATGGGGCTTTGAATACCGGGGTTCACGATCGGGACACCGTTAGAACTGGCAACAAGAATCGGACAAATGGTCACGATCAGCTCATCAACGGCATGTTGTTCATAGAACAAACGATTCACTTCTCCACCACCAAATAACAAGACCCGAGAAAAACCATGGCTCTCCAATAGGTGCATCGTGAAATCGACCAGGTTTTCCTCCCCATAACTGAAATTCAGTACATCGGGTTGATGGGATTTCAAGGGTTGATGTGAAATGGTCCATCGAGGTATATGTGGTTGCCTCCAGAATCCGTTGTCTTCTGGAATACCACGATTGGTGAAGGTAATCCAGACTGGGTAGGTACCATCTTCTTTGGATACATCCAATGCACCGTTTGCCGTTGCCATGGTTCTTGATCCAAGTAAGATAGCATCTGCTGATCTGATCAACTCATCGAGATGGTGCCGATCGTCGGAGGTGGTAAATCCCTGATCATGGCGCTCTTCATCGGTCTGCCCGTCGTTAACAGCTACAAACCCGTCTATGGATGAAGCCATTACATTGATAATGCGTGGTTTATCAGAGTTGGAGTGAATCATAGTTCTAACTGGTCAATAATCCACCATCCACAGGTAAAACAACTCCTGTAATCCAGGATGCCGCAGGACTTGCCAGAAATACCACGGCGTTTGCGATGTCAGCCGGGGTTCCTACACGTCCGAGTGGATGCCATGTTGTAGCTTGATCTATTGCATCACGATACGATTCGTCTGATTCAAAACGCCCGCGGTACATGGGGGTTTCCACAATACCGGGTGACACACAGTTTACCCTTATGCGACGGGGGCCAAGTTCAAGTGCCAAACTCCGTGTAAGATGATCAATGGCGGCCTTGGCTATGTTATATGTAGCTCCCTGGGCAATGGGTCGCATACTTAAAGTGCTTCCGATGTTGATTATACCCGGGAAAGTTGCTCTTTCAAGTGATGGCAACAGGTCTCTTGTAAGTGCGAAAACGGACTCAACATTTGTTTGCATTATGGATCTGAATTCATCATCATTTATGTCTTCAAACTTCGTGGAGTGATAGACCCCTGCATTATTCACGAGGATGTCGAGTGGTCCATGTGCAAATATTTCACCGGCAATACGATTTCGCCAGGCGGATGAGTTGATGTCACCAGATAGAATATGGCACTCGGTTTCGGGCGCCAGTGAACGCATCATGAGTGACGTCTCTTCAAGCAAATGGACCCTTCTACCTGTTAGATAGACTCTGCTGGCCCCTGCTTCGGCCAATGCCAAAGCACATGCACGTCCGATGCCTGATCCGGCGCCTGTGACAAGTGCAGTCAACCCGGAAATCTGAAACTGATTTTGATCCATGTAAAACTACTTGTTCAATAAACTGTTAAACCTCGATTAAGGTACAACAGACTACCATGAAATGCGTAATAAAGTTCCTGAAAAGCAATTAGTTTCGACCTAATACCAACACAGTGATATCGTCTGATTGTTCGGCACCGTCTGCAAAACGAAGAACATCTTCAAAAATCTGTTGGGTTAGCTCCTGACATGTTTTGGCATCTGAGTGACTCAAATATTGTTCAAGACGGGGTTCTTCGTACATATCCCCAACTGGATTCATCGCCTCCGTCACACCATCACTGAAAACAACCAGTTTATCACCGGGATTCAGTTTTATTTTGGCTGAATCATACTCAATATGAGGAATTTTACCCAAGAGTAGTCCATCTGTGGCCGGAAGTTCTTCAACAGTCCGGTCGGCCCTGAGGATGTAAGGAAGATTATGTCCGCCATTGCAATATCTCACATCACCTGTTCGAATATTGTACACTCCGTAAAACACGGTGACAAATGTAGTCAGGTCACTTTCGGGAATCAACATCATATTCACACGACGCAGACACTCGGCAGGATCGCCCACCTGAGAAGCCACAGCTCTGATCATGGTCCTGCA
>CAZDYD010000062.1:0-14579 GCA_964509715.1 uncultured Chitinophagales bacterium | reverse complement strand
GTTGTGAATTACAATCTAGGGCAGGACATCCTTTTAGGAAAGATCAATGGTTTCACTTCGTGACTTTCAGCTCGTGCGGACAGGTGCTGGTTTCGATGCTTTAGCAAAATTGATATACCTTACCGCACAGACTTAAAGCCGATACATTTTGACCTGAGTAAAATTAAGCTCATTGATTTAGCAACAATTACATTAATTTAAAGAATTAATTTTATTCCTCTAAACTTAGAGTACTGGGCAATTCTAACTTTTCCAAATCCGTGTACTCAGGAATAGAACCATAGTAACTACCGCCTTGAAATGGACCATTGATTAACGAAAACTTTCCTTCAGTTGCATAAAACAGTGGATTTACATCTCTTCTTACTACATCTGCAAACCAATTTGCAGCCTTTGTTGCTTCGTAGACTAGATCATAACAAGATCTAACCCAATCGGTATACTTCCGTAAGTCACTATCATAATTAGGGTTAAATGCTAATGCTTTATAGAACTTTATAGGTTTGTAAACATTTCGTCTGTCACAATACTCAGCATTGGCCATAAATTTATTCGCTGCTTTTTGTAAAACGATACTTAATGTTATAGTTGATCTCTTAAATTCATCATACTCTTTTGGCCAAATCGCCCGGTTTACTCTGTCCATAAATCTAAATATCAGATCTGCATGATGAACATCCCAATTAGGATCAGGTGACAGCGCATTTTCAGTCCATATATGCCACTCTTCAAATCTACATAATTCAACTGCTGAATCAACAATGCTTGAGATAATCATTTGCTTTGCAAGTGCCGTCTTATCAGAGGTTTCATTCAAAGTCTCGTCAACCCACAACTCATGCTTTGATTTTGTAAGGTATAACTTTTCAACAGACCATATTGATTCGTTTTTATCAATTTCTGTGTGGTGATTAGGGCAAAGTAAAATTAGGTTATGATAGCTATTACGCTCATCGATACTTATGGCACTCCTGCCTCTGGGGCCGTCTGCTTTCTCACTTATTATATGAGCTTGTTCTCCAATTGTAAAATCAGAATTAACAGAAGACTTGATTCCTTGGGATAGTTTAGTCTTACAAATGGAACAACGATTTGCGGCTCTACCCCATAGGAGCTTAATGTCTTTTTGAGAAATTGACATTTTAATTGATTAGTTGTTTTGTTAATTGGCCAGTTTAATAGGTTAACGTGTTTTTTCTTCATAAAACATAATAAATATTAACTTAATTCACGATTTTGTCAGACCAACTGTAATAAGCATTTTAACAGATTCGCCTCAGATGCAATGTTTAAGTTTGTCATTTGGCAAATGATTCAAATGTATTAATTTAACTGAATAAGATCACGGCATAAACGCGTGAACGTAACCTACTGAATCAATTATGTAAGAACAAAATGGATTTTAACCTAAACTTATACGTTCTCTTCTTAGTTGATAGCGGAATATATTTGCTAACTTGTTCTTCACTTACAGTATACCCATTCTATGCAAATTCATTATTAGACTAGAACTCAGTAAAATATACAATGAAAATTATATCAAAAGACAAGGATGATCTTCTTCAATACCTCGAAAAAAATAGTATTGATAATACAGGCTCACCCGGTGAATATATGTTACTCGAGGACGAAAATGGATAACTTGTTATTTTTGTTGCCGGATATGCATTTATTGGTTTATTTGTGAATTTACAAACTTAACCAATGGTCCAATTAACTGGGAGTATTACAGGAACATTAATTGAATTCAAATCAACAGTTACAATATGACTATAATTAGGATAGTTTACATATCAATAATGGTATTGGTGATTACGGAGAATAGTTTTTCGCAAAATCATTCGAATACTGATTTAGAACAATTAATGGCGAGTGAAAAAGTACTCCCATTAAAGGGTTTAGAAATAGTTAATGTTGCGTATGTTAATCTCGTACCCGATAACGAGTATTACAGTGAAATTTCCGATAAAGACTTTCAGATTCGAATTGAAGCAACAATTCGAAGTGCTGGATTAGGAATTATTGATAATTGGAATTACCCTACAGTTATTATCACACTTAAAAGGATACAACGTTATGATATTGGTGAAACCATTCAATACTACCAATTAGATTTGAGATTAATTGAAGGAGTTGCATTAATTCGAAATCCAAATATAAGATTTGCAACTACAACGTATGAAAAACTTGATGGGATGTATACCAATTCAAGTAGTTTTTCAGATGACTTGCGAAATGCTTTTGAATCTTTAATGATGAATTTTATTTCTGATTTCAGGTCAGCCAACCCTAAGTAAAACAGTTCAAAATCTAAAATACGGTACTAAACTAATAAATGATGTCTTTACTGTAAGCTTCACCAGTAAATCAGCGTTGCAATTTTGACGATTGATGATAATATTCCCATCCAACTTTTCATCACAAATCAACAATCACTAACCCCTAAACCACTTCCCGCATGTTCGAACAGACGTTTAAAAATATTGATGATATTCTGCATAAGGATGCGGGGTGCGGGAGTGAGCTGGATTATGTGGAGCAGACGTCGTGGATTCTGTTTTTGAAGTATTTGGATGATCTGGAGAGGGATCGGGCGACGGCGGCGGAGCTTACGGGTAAGGCGTATGCTCCGATTATCGATCCGGAGTTTCAGTGGCCTTCGTGGGCGATGCCGAAGGATTCGGAGGGGAAGTTGGATCATCACCGGGCGATGACGGGCGACGATCTGACGGATTTCGTGAACAACAAGCTGTTTCCATATCTCAAGAAGTTTAAGTTGAGCGCCGAGAGCGCGGATACGATCGAGTATAAGATCGGGGAGATTTTCAGCGAGCTGAAGAACCGGATTCAGAGTGGATACAACCTGCGCGAGGTGATTAATCGCATCGATGAGCTGCGTTTCCGCACGCATGCCGAGAAGCACGAAATGAGCCACCTGTATGAGGACAAGATCAAGAATATGGGTAACGCCGGACGAAATGGGGGCGAATATTACACGCCGCGTCCGCTGATTACGACGATTGTGAAGGTGGTCGCTCCCAAAATTGGGGATAAGATCTATGATGGTGCCGTTGGATCCGCGGGATTCCTTTGCGAGGCGTTCGATTATCTGAAAAACCGTCCTTCGGCTGGCTCAGGAGGCGGTTTGTCTTCCACCGAGTGGGAAATCCTGCAAAAACGCACGTTTTATGGCAAGGAGAAGAAGTCTCTGGCGTATATCATCGGAATCATGAACATGATTTTGCACGGTGTGAAGGCTCCGAATATCATTCATACCAATACGCTGGCCGAGAATCTGGCCGATATTCAGGAGAAGGACCGCTATGATGTGGTGCTCGCGAATCCGCCTTTCGGTGGAAAAGAACGCGCCGAGGTGCAGCAGAATTTTCCGATCAAAACGGGCGAAACGGCGTCGCTTTTCTTGCAGCATTTCATCAAGATTCTGAAGGCCGGAGGCAAGGCGGGCGTGGTGATCAAGAACACGTTTCTGAGCAATACCGACAATGCCACCGTGGCTATTCGCAAAACGCTGCTGGAAAACTGCAATCTGCACACCGTTCTGGACTTGCCGGGCGGAACGTTCACGGGTGCAGGAGTGAAAACCGTTGTGCTGTTTTTTGAGAAGGGGAAACCCACGCGAAATGTCTGGTTTTATCAGTTGAACCTGGATCGTAACCTCGGAAAGACGAATCCGCTCAATGAAAACGATCTGGCGGAGTTTGTCGAGCTACAGAAAACCTTTGCTGACAGTGAAAATTCCTGGACAATCGATATCAAAGACATTGATCAAACGACCTTCGATCTCAGCGTGAAGAATCCGAACAAAAAAGATGAAGTGACGCTACGTCCGCCCCAAGTCATCCTGGATGAAATGCGAGCCCTCGACGAAGAAAGTTCACATATTGTGAATTCGATTTTGGAACTGATATGAAAAAAGGCTGGGAAATAAAGAGATTAGATGATGTAGTTGAATTTCAACGTGGTTTGACTTATTCCAAAAAGGATGAAGTTGAATTTTCTGAAAACATAGTGTTGCGTTCTAACAATGTTGATTTATTCAGAAATCAACTGGACTTTTCAGAATTGAAATACATTAACTCTTCGATTGAAATTCCTGAAAACAAGAAAGTTAAAAAGGGTTCACTACTTATTTGCACAGCTAACGGAAGTAAAAGCCATCTTGGTAAAGTTGCATTGATTGATGACGACTACAATTATGCCTTTGGTGGCTTTATGGGGCTTATCAACCCAAAACAGAAATTAGACTCAAAGTTTCTGTTTTACTTGATGACTTCTGACAACTGCAAAAAGTTTATCAATGAGCTTTCAGACGGGGCAAACATAAATAATTTAAAATTTGGTGATTTGGGTCAATTTGAAATCCCCATCCCACCCCTCGCTGAACAACAACGCATCGTTTCTATTCTAGATGAAAGCTTCGCCGCGATCGACAAGGCTAAGGCCAACGCGGAACAAAATCTGAAGAACGCGAAGGAGTTGTTCGAGAGTTATTTGGAGGGGGTGTTTGAGAGTGATGATGGAGATTGGGAAAAGCAAACTATTCAAGGAATCTCAAAAGTCATTAATGGTTTTGCTTTTTCAAGTAAAGATTTTAAACCTAATAACACTGTCAAATCAGTCAAGATTACGAATGTTGGAGTGAATAAGTTTGTCGAAGAGGAAGACAACTACTTACCTGAAAATTTTAACTTTAAAATGAAAGATTATATAGTTAGAGAAGGAAATATTGTTATTGCCTTAACTAGGACGATTATTTCGGCTGGATTAAAAGTAGCTATAGTTCCGAAAAGTTATGATGGGGCTTTGTTAAATCAACGGGTTGCAGCATTAGTGCCACATGAAGAACAAGTAAATGACAAATATTTGTATTACTATTTATGTACGCATATAGTTGTTGAATATGTTTTAAAACATGTCAATACACTAATGCAGCCAAATTTATCCATCAATGACTTAAAAGATATGCCTATTCCCATCCCACCCCTCCACGAACAACAATCTATCGTCCAGAAACTCGACGCGCTTCGGACAGAAACGCAAAAACTGGAGGCGGTGTATAAAAAGAAGATCGAGGATCTGGAGGAGCTGAAGAAATCGATTTTGCAGCGGGCGTTTGCGGGGGAGTTGCCCGGCGCCGAGGCTATGGTCTCTATCTCTCGATAGCTAATTCCTACCATGAAATTGATTGAGTTGGTTAGTGACACTACCCAACTTAGGCAAATTAAAACCAAAGGTAAAAGGTATTTGCGGGTGAACGTGTAATTTTGTAAAGTGCTGTCGTCCAATTTTAAAGAGTATGAGAGATGTTCATCGCAGTTGATATGAGCTTATTTATGAATCTTAGTTAGTGCTAATGGCAAAAATTTCTGAACAAGATTATCGTCTTCCAATAGTTGAAGCATTTTCAGCGTTTGATTTGCTTGATAAGGGTACAACGGCACCTATTGCAGTTTGGGGTGCAGATACTCTGAGTGGAGAGCGTGCTCAGTATGTTGTAAAGATGAAGAATTCAAACAGGATGAGCACAACTAGTTCTGCTTTTGAACTTATTGGCGCGTGGATGGCGATGGAGCTCGAGTTGCCGGTAGTTGAACCTGCATTGGTTAACTTTTCTACAGATTTTATTGATACGGTGAGGAATGGTTATAGAATTGCAATTCAAAGCGAGGGACTAAATTTTGGTAGTAAATATCAATCAGGATTTGCAAACATACCTCACAACTCGTTTAGTTTTCTGGATGACTATGCCGAAATAATCAAGCTGATCTATGTTTTTGATATATTTATCGAAAATGCAGATCGTGGACATCAACGAGATAATGTACAGTTCAATGGCTCAAGCCTATTAATTTATGATCACGAAATGGCGTTTACTTTTACACGTATTCTGTCCTTCTTTCGTAATAAAACGCCGTGGATATTGAACGAAACTGCCAATGATCTGTACCAAAAACATTTGTTTTACAAGTATCTAAGAGAGTCTAGACCAGATTTAACGCAACAGGTCATGATGCTTGACCGTTTTAATACTGAGTTCTGGGACAAAGTATATAACTTACTTCCGCCAGAATGGATCAACGACGAAGTATTGGAAGTTCGTCCCTATCTGAGTTCAATTGTCCAGAATCTTGCTTATTTTGCTCATTCCCTCAATAAAACCCTTGTCTAATGAAGAAGTATCAGTATCAAATTATTAGATATATTCACGACCACTTCACCGGTGAATATATTAATGTGGGAGTTGTAGTTTATTCTAAAGAACATCGGTTTCTGGCTAGTATGACTTCCAACCGTTACCAGCGTGTCACCCAAATGTTTCCTGAGGCAGATGGTAAGTGGATCGTAAGCTTGCTGGTCAATTTCAATCAGCAAATACAAAGAATTTCTAGAGATCTTGTTACTCTGTTTACTCCTCCTGAGACTTTAGATAGTATTACCAGTTCTATTCTGATTCAAGATAATGGGTCGATACAGTTTACTGAATCCAAACTGGCCGTTGATGTTAGCCTGGAAGCCGCAATTGATGACCTCTTCCATACACTTGTTGTGAAGTACATCCCCAAAAGTAAAAGTAAACAAACCCTTTTGGATGAAGATGTCTGGCGTAAAATGTATAAATCTCATTTTGAGAAGTATGGGCTAGAAAAACGCCTGAAACAACACGACGTAAAAGTTCCAAGAGATCTGATCACATTCCAAAGGTCTTGGAAAAATGAAGTTTGGCATTGTTATGAACCTCTCTCATTTGTTCTTCAGGAAAAAGACTCAATTAAAGACAAAGTCTATAAATGGGCAGGTAGAATTAATGGGTTACAGCAGGCTAATGAGCCTTTGCATTTAACGTTGCTGACATCCATTTCTCCAAAACATAAAGACTTAATGGCATTTGTTGAGGAGTATTTACATGTGAATACGGATAATCTCACAGTCGATATTGTAACTGATGATCATGCCGAAAATCTCGCAAGAGAGATATATCGTGAAATGGAGATTCACGATATGAAGAACTAGGTCTTTAAATTATGAACGAGGCAGAAACACGGGCGGAACTGATTGATCCGAAGCTACGGGCTTGTGGTTGGGGCGTTGTGGAGGGCTCTAAGGTGCTTCGTGAGTATCCCATTACAGCGGGACGAATTCAGACGGGCGGTCGTGGGAAGCGGGAGATCGCCGATTATGTGCTGGTGTATAAGGGAATCAAACTGGCTGTGATCGAGGCGAAGAGCGATGTGAATGCGGTGGGCGAGGGCGTGATGCAGGCAAAGAAGTATGCCCAAAAGCTTCAGCTGGACACTACCTACAGCACAAACGGCCGCGAAATTTATCAAATCTGTATGAAATCCGGCGAGGAGGGTCCGGTCGCGGACTTCCTGAGTCCCGATGCGCTATGGAATAAGACGTTTTCGGTGGATTCAGCAGCATCCTCATCCGAAGAGGAAAAAGTGCGACTCGAGCATATTGAGCAATGGCGCGAAAAATTTGCCCATGTTCCGTTCGAGGACAAAAGCGGAAGCTGGCAGCTCAGATATTATCAGGAAATCGCGGTTCAGCGCACTGTGGAGGCAATCGCTCAGGGAAGGAACCGAATCCTGCTGACCCTCGCAACGGGAACCGGAAAGACCGCCATCGCTTTTCAGATTGCTTGGAAACTGTTTCATACCCGCTGGAATTTGTCCGCACGAGCAGCGGGTCCAACCGGCGACAGTGCCGGGCAAGAATACATCGCCCGACGACCGCGGATTCTGTTTTTGGCCGACCGGAACATCCTGGCCGATCAGGCATACAATTCTTTTTCCTCGTTTCCGGAAGACGCGCTAGTTCGTATCAAGCCCACCGAAATCAAGAAAAAAGGGAAAGTCCCCACCAACGGCAGCATATTCTTCACCATCTTCCAAACCTTCATGAGCGGGACAGACGCTGAGGGGAATCCGGCACCTAATTTCGGCGAATATCCATCCGATTACTTTGATTTCATCATCATAGATGAGTGTCACCGAGGCGGAGCAAATGACGAAAGCAATTGGCGCGGCATTCTGGACTATTTCAGTCCCGCTGTGCAACTCGGACTCACCGCGACTCCCAAGCGACAAGACAACGTAGATACCTACCGATATTTCGGTGAACCCGTCTATATTTACTCACTCAAAGAAGGCATCAACGACGGATTCCTGACTCCTTTCAAGGTCAAACGCATCAAAACCACCCTCGACGACTATCGATACACCTCAGACGATACCATAGTTGAGGGCGAAATCGAAGAAGGCAAACTCTACGAGGAGAAAGATTTCAATCGAACGATCGAAATCGTTGAGCGGGAAGCCAAGCGCGTGAACATATTTCTGGATGAGGTCAATCAGAAAGAAAAAGCTATTATTTTCTGCGCCAATCAGGGACATGCGGCGCTGATCCGCGACCTGGTCAATCAACATGCGCGAAGCAAAGATCCCTTTTACTGTGTCCGAGTGACAGCCAATGACGGAGAAGAAGGCGAGCGAATGCTCCGAGAGTTTCAGGACAACGAAAAAACACTGCCCACTATCCTGACCACCTCCCAAAAGCTATCCACAGGCGTAGATGCGAGAAACATCCGCAACATTGCCCTGCTACGTCCGGTCAACTCCATGATCGAGTTCAAGCAAATCGTAGGACGTGGTACCCGACTCTTTGACGGCAAAGAATTCTTCACCATCTACGATTTTGTTGATGCCTACAAGCATTTCAGTGATCCCGAGTGGGACGGTGAGCCCATCGCTGAAGACGAGACCGATGTGGTCAATGAGCCGCCGGACGACTACACCCCCAAAGAGCCCAAAAAACCGAAAGATCCCAAGGAACCCGAAGATCCGGATACAAAACAGCGCAAACCCAAGGTCAGAGTCAAGCTTCGGAACGGAAAAGAAAGAGAGATCATGCACATGGTTTCGACCTCGTTTTGGAGCGCCGATGGCAAACCGATATCCGCCGAGGAATTTCTGAACAACCTATTTGGCGAACTACCCAAGTTGTTCAAAGACGAAGAAGAACTCAGAAAATTGTGGAGTAATCCGGTAACCCGAAGGACGTTATTAGACAATCTTGATGCGGCGGGATATCCAAAAGACGACTTGATGTTACTTCAGAAGCTCGTCGACATGGAAAAAAGCGACCTGTACGACGTGTTGGAATACGTGTTCAACGGAGACTACATCGCCATGACCCGCGAAGCCAGGGCCAAAGCCGCCGAAGCCACCATATTTGCATTGCTCAACGACAAACAGCGAGAATTCATCACCTTTGTCCTGAACAAATACATCGAAACCGGCGTCGATGAACTCGACCAGGAAAAACTCCCGATATTACTCACAAACAAATACCACTCCCTCGAAGACGCCAAGGAAATCCTGGGCGACGTCGCCAACATCAGCCGCCTCTTCATCGAGTTCCAGCAGCATTTGTACAGCCAGAGAGTCGCGTGAAGGGGAGTAGTGAAATCAGGGGTTCAGAATGAACAAATTCGAACGAAATGAGGGTCCGTTTTTTCTTAAAAATCAAACGATTTGACGAATATGTACCTACTTAAAAAGTGTCGAATTACACCAATTCCATGCAATCAAATTAGTAATTTATTTCTTACTTATTGATTCTTTTCACCAAATAAGTTGTATATAAATAGCTTATTTACTTAATTATGGGCGTAATACAAATTCTAAGTGCAGCTTAATAACTAGTTTTATTTATTTAGAGCAAATTACGTAAATACAGTATTCGTTAACAAACAATTAGAAATATCATGAAAGAATTCTTTAATCAATTAGCTTGGATGTTCGGAGGGATTTGTTTGGTCGCTGTAATCTTTGAGTTCCCCTATAGCATTTATCAAAATACTGAGTTTGCTCTTTCAGCAAGATCTTTGGGTATATATCTCTTTATCAGTACTTTTTTTGCTATTTATAAGGTCACCTCATCAAAAAGGACTAAACTCAATCAATCTGAAGGACCTTTCTAGGAATTAGAGCTTGAATAAAGTTCGCAAATATGCTAACTTATTAAATGCGGAAAATTAACTTCTACCACAATTCAAATGGTAAATCTCCGGTACAAGACTTCTTAAAAAGTTTGCCGGATAAGACATCCAAGAAAATTGCTTGGGTCATGCGAACGGTAAGAGAAGTTAATCCGGTTCCCGCTCAATACTTTAAGAAACTGACCAACACTGACGACATTTGGGAAATAAGGGCTACTTTGGGTTCCAATACATTCTGACTATTATGCTTTTTCGACGGTAGCGACCTCATCATTGCTACTAATGGATTTGCTAAAAAGACCAATAAAGTACCTCAAAACGAAATTAAAATTGCTGAAGAACGAAAACGTGATTATTTCAGGAGGAAAGAACATGAGTGACGATTTAGAACGATTTATCGACAAGAAGAAAGCCGAAAGCCCAGAGTTTGCCGATAACTTTGAAGAAGGTTACTTGAACTTCAAGATTGGAGTCATTTTACGCCAAGCACGTGAAGAATTGGGCATTACCCAGCAAGAAGTCGCCGACAAGTTGAACACTACGAAATCAGTGATTTCACGCATGGAGAACCATGCCGATGACATCCGCTTGTCGACATTGCGAAAATACGCACGTGCCTTAGGTCGCAAGTTGAAGCTAGAGATACATTAAGCGAGAAATATAACATCTTTTAAAAGGATAAAGTCAATAGGACGTATTAGTTCCTGCCCGTAGATTGTAACGGTTAATTCTTGGTTGTCACATTCTATCGTCATTTCACTGCCAGCGGGCTGCCTAAGATCTCACGTTGACCCAGTGGAGGTTGATGTGCGGTGGGGATCAAGTCCGCTCGTAGTAGATCGGCAAGTGTCATATTACGTGAGTGAAAATCGATTCCTACGTGAATCATGGTGTCCCCCCTGGTTTAGTGATTGTTGTGAATTACAATCTAGGGCAGGACATCCTTTTAGGAAAGATCAAGCGTTTCGCTTCGCGACCGCTGGTTCGCTTCGCGGTACTTCGTATCATGCCGACTCGCCTACCGGGTTTTGGTGGGTTTAGAGTTTGCTAAAAAGAACAAATACTTTAAATTAATTTGTAAGGAATCGCCGCTTAAACGCTGGGCCGTTATGCATTTTAAGTCTGATTGATATTGTTACTACATTAGCCTCTATGTCAAATATTCGTACAAACTCCAAATCATCGTATCATATAATTCCAATTATAGCTATTGGGATTGTGCTATTCTTAGGTCTTAATTTAGAAGTAGTTCAGGCTCAATATTATGATCTTCGTATAGGTACCGAACGGTATTATAATGAAGAAGGGGCTGGTGTATCGTTTCCACTTATGCCAACAACCGGAATACGTGATAATCCCATATATCTATTTGAACGTGTGATTGACGAAGTCATCATAAATGACACCACTTGGGCTGTCGTTGAAATAGATATCTATCGGTCGTCATATTCTCCATCATATAACGGAATCTATACCATAAATCATAAAGACACGGTTTATCAGAGAATGGACAGATCTAGACTTATTGAATACAAAAAAGGTGAGTATTCCGTGTTAATGGATTTCAATCTGGCCGTCAACGATAGTATAGACATTGTATTAGAGAACTATACTGCAGATTACTCGATAAACTATATACGTGAAAATCTGGCCCGTCCAATTGTATTTGTCGATACTACAATAGCATTCCCGAATGGGCCTTTACGCAGAATCATATATGGTGGGGTTACAGCATCCGGCTTATACGAATTTAACATGAGTGTCTCGGAATTCATTGAGAACATGGTTGATGTTGGATGGAACATACCAATCCACATGAATTATGGGCAAACTGTATACATAAACCTAGTTCCCTATTACTACATTGATGGTGCGGGTGTAATGTTCTCAATATTCAGTCAGAGAAAAGGTATGTTCATGATTGGTTACAAGCCCATAGATGGATTGATGCTAGGTGAATTCGAAGTGGCTCCGGTACCTACTAGTCTGGAGACTGGTGGTGAGATTCCGAATGAACTGGCTGTACGAAGCTATCCGAATCCGTTTAACCCAACAACTACTTTAGAAGTTAATGTTCCTGAAAGTGGGCAAACCCAAATACACATATATAATAAAATTGGCCAGAATGTGGCTAGACTTCATAATGGGACATTAAATGCAGGTATTCATCGGGTACCATTTGATGCAGGATCGCTGAGTAGTGGAGTGTATATTGTGAGAGTAATACAAGGAGAACTTATGCAATCACACAAAGTATTGTTGTTAAAGTAAAAATGCATAACATGCGCTTCGCGGTCTTCGAATCAAGCTGACTCGCCTCACAGGCAATGGTGGGTTTAGAGTTTACTAAAAAGAGCAATACCTTTACTTAATCCATCAGGCTTCGAAGCTTAAACCAAAGCCGTTGTCGCCGATGCTAAATCTTACCCTCCTCCATACTTTTTAATCATTATCTTCGTATTATTCCCGTAAGAACAAAGTAAGAACGGAATCTCAATACTATGATTAAGAAACTTCAAAAAATCGGAAACAGCAGAGGTATACTTCTTGAGAAACCTCTTTTGAAACTTCTCAAAGTTGATCAAGAAGATAGTGTAGAAGTTATACCTCATGAGGACGGGTTGTTAATTAAGAAAGTTAACGTCCAATCGGCTTATAGCCAAATCAGCAGAAAACATCGTAAATCTTTGGATAAACTTGCAGAATAATGGCAGACCCTTTCTTTCTGGCAAAAGAAGACATTTTATTCATTCATCAGCAAGAGATACAAATTTCCGGTGGGGAGCCCAATATTCGAGAGAAAGAAGGTCTCAAAGCATGTGTTGACGCCCCTAAAGCCAGTTTTGGTGGTGCGTTTTTGTATGATGTTTTCGGAATGGCGGCAAGTTATGTCACCTGTTTGACGATGCGTCATCCATTTGTTGACGACAATAAGCGCACCGCTTTGGCTTCGGCTCTTACTTTTTTGCATTTGAATGGATTTGCCATTGAAGAATCATATGATGAAGAGTTAGCAGATATGGTGTTGAAATTCTTGACAAAAGAGTTGTCAAAAGAGGATATTATCGAGCATTTCAGATTCAAGTCATTGAGATCGTAAACTCGGCGACTACAAGCGTTGCGCTTCGTGGTCTTCGAATCAAGCTGACTCGCCTCACGGGCAATGGTGGGTTTAGAGTTTACTAAAAAGAGCAATACCTTTAACTTAATCCATCAGGCTTCGAAGCTTAAACCAAAGGCCGTTACCAATAATTTCATCAGACATGACTAGAATCTACAGCAGTATATTATTTTGCTTTTTTCTTCTATCCTGTGCTAAACCGGGACAGGAAGCAACTACATTAAATGAAAGTGTCGACTATCATTTCGAGGCAACATCAAGCTTTACACAATTTGATCCAATAGTACATTTAGCTATTGTCGAGACCGATGATGATTTAATTTTTGGGAGTGTTAATCAAATTCAACTACTAAGTGATGGATCTTTACTAGCATTTGATCCAAACTTAATTACGATACATCATTTTGATTCACTTGGGAATGTACTTCATAGAATTGGACGAGAAGGCTCCGGACCTGGGGAGTTCTCGAATGAAGCAATTATTAGATCGGATGGTAAAAAGGTTTATGTCTTCGAACGAGTGGCATCGAAAGTTGAAGTCTTTGAATTTCAGCACCAAACATGGGTCCATCAGCGAACGATATCAATTGACAAAGTTGATGAAGATGTTCCTCAGACATTGCTCAAAGCTGACGAAAATGATTTATGGTTTATTTATAGACACTTCTATCAGGGAGCAAATGGTGCCAGATTGGCCAAAGACCACATTACTAAAGTTTCAATGAGCCAGGAAAGTGAAAGTTTAGCATACGACACTTGGTTGGCAGAATTGCCGCAAACGGAGGCAATTTTTGAAGATTTAGGTGGATTTATTGCTTCATATCCCAAGCCATTCGGACCTCGATCCATTTCTGCGATTACATCTGAGGGTCACATAATTTTGAGTAAAACAGATAGATTTAGATTCAGTCGTGTTATTTCAGAAATAGATTCCACTTTTATATTTCAGATGGATGTTCCAAATATCTTATTGTCTGATGCCCAAAAGAATAACATGACTGGGTATAGTGAACGAATACACGCTCTCATAAGGGACCATATGCCTGAAGTGAGACCTTCAACGATTCCAATCATACTGCCCGATGAAAAAAATGGTTTTTGGGTCGGGTATGAATCCATAGATTTTGACGAACGGCGATGGCTATATGTCAATCACGATAACCAAATTAGCAAGGAAATAAGGCTTCCGGCAAATTTCAGGCCACACGTCGCAATAGATAGAATGATATATGGTGTATTGAGTAATGAAGATGGATCACAATCAATTATTGGTTATTCGCTACATCGCACATAATAAATATTTTAGATACATTATTGGTATATCAACGGTTTCGTGCTATTAGGTGCAGGTTCGATACCCTTGCAGAACAGGTATCCCCTGCAGCTTAAACGCAAGGCCGTTATACCACACAAATCAAATCCTGCCCTAAATTA
>CAZDYD010000061.1:0-14594 GCA_964509715.1 uncultured Chitinophagales bacterium | reverse complement strand
ACTAAAAAAAGATGATCACTTATTTCTTCGTATGAATCCTCCAGATCACCATTCCACGAAACCGCAGCAATCTCTGTCGTGTTATTTTCTCTAGTGTATCTCAAGTAAAGCAAATCTGAGAATAATCTCCCGAATGATTCGAATTCATTTTGAATTAACTGAGGAGAGGCAGCTGTTTCCCTGAGTTCGGTAGTTATTTTTAACCAGAAAAATAATTGGATTTCAGCTTCACGAATTCTCTGTTGCTGATACTCTGTGATCAAGGTGAGGCGTTCTTCGAGTATAGCATCCTCATACGATGGTTTGATCCCGTACCAGATAATAATCGCAGCTCCAGTTAGGATAACAAATAATACAGTAAATAATCGGGTTCTGAGTGACAATGCTACCTTTGTTCGATTAGTCAGTTACATATGAGTATTTATCGAAACTGATTCTATCAACCAATATAAATAAAAAAAGGAGAACCTTGTTGTATTCAGGGGTCTCCTTTTTAAAAAATTGAACAGTAATTTGTTATGGTAACCAGGGATATTTACGGAAGTCTGGTTTTCGCTTTTCTACATACGCTTTTTTGCCTTCCTGGCCTTCTTCGCTCATGTAATAAAGCATTGTTGCATTTCCTGCCAATTCCTGTATGCCCGCTTGTCCGTCGATAGCCGCATTAAATGCTGATTTCAGGCATCTGATTGCTATCGGACTCTTTTCAAGAATTTCCATGGCCCATTGGACACCCTCTTTTTCAAGCTCGTCAATAGGTACCACTTTGTTTACAAGACCCATATCCAAAGCTTCCTGCGCATTATATTGACGACATAAATACCAGATCTCTCTCGCTTTTTTCTGACCTATGATACTTGCCAGATAGCTTGAGCCAAATCCGCCATCAAAACTTCCGACTTTCGGTCCAGTCTGCCCAAAAATCGCGTTGTCTGCGGCAATGGTAAGATCACAGATCACATGTAGTACATGTCCACCTCCGATTGCATAACCAGCTACTAATGCGATCACAGGTTTTGGCATGGTACGGATCAAACGCTGCAGATCAAGAACGTTGAGTCTTGGAATGCCATCATCTCCAATATAACCTGCATCGCCTCTGATTTTCTGATCTCCACCCGAACAAAAGGCATATTTTCCATCTTTTGCTGGTCCTTCACCAGTGAGGAGTACCACACCTATAGAGGTATCTTCTCTGGCATCTGCGAATGCGTCGTACATTTCAAAAATCGTTCTGGGTCTAAAAGCATTACGCACTTCCGGCCGATTGAACGCGATACGTGCAATACCATCTGATTTTTTATATGTAATGTCCTGATACTCTTTTACAGTTGTCCAATTCATAGATCAATTAGTTTTGTTGATATTTCGATAAAATTCTAATGACTTGTTCTGCGTAGTCGGATGGGTTATCCAGATGGACCCGGTGTCCGGCTTGTTCAATAATTGTGTGCGCTAATTTGGGTAGATTTTTACTTTTTTGATTCCATAGATCAGTGTATTTCAAATCCGTTTCACCGGTTATGATTTCAATCGGCATGTCGAATTCGTTCAATTTCTGATCCGAAAAAAAAGGTGTTATTCCAGGACTCATACCTTCAATACTTAAAGCTATGCATTCCGGATTTTGTGATCGTTGTAACTGAATGAATTTATTCATCCTTGAACGGTTAGAATCTGCCGGTGATCTGAATAAAGGTAATCTGTTCCATTGAATTATAAAACTCTCATAGTCAGATCTGATTTTTTTTGCGAGTATCTGATCGTCGCTATAACGTGTCTTGCGCTCCAGATCATTCGAAATCCCCGGATTGGAACTTTCCAAAATCAGTCCAATCAAATGGTTACCCCATTTTGAAGCATAATTTAATGCCACTCTGCTGCCAAGGCTGTACCCCAGTAGCCAAGAGTCGGTAAAACAAAGGGTAGTGATGATGTGGTTGATTGCGTCGACCTGAAATGTCATGGAATAAAATCGAGGATCTGTTGTCTTCTCTGATTTTCCATGTCCGATTAGGTCTATTGCGAGGCAGCGCACACCTGACGCTGTAAGGATATCGATCACGGACTCAAAAACTTCCCCTGAGCCGCTAAATCCATGCAACAGAACAAGTTTTTTCTCTGAATCACTGGGACCTGATTCTGAAACGAATAAATTAACAGATTCAAATTGAATGATCATCGATTACTTCCAGATCAGTTTTCTTAATCCCATTGAGAGTTCAGCATCTGTATGACATTCAATAACTACAAGACGTGAAGATTCCGATGTTGATAATGCTTCAGATAGTTCTTTTGTAGATCTTACTGAATAGGATTCGATCCCCATGCTATGAGTAATGTTCGAAATATTCAGATACTGAGGTGTTTCAAAATATGTTTGGTAATAATTCGATCCTGAAATTGGTAACATTCTGAAAATATTACCACCATTATTGTTCAATACGATCACCCGGACACGAATGGAGTCGTCATTCCTCATGGTAATCATTGCGTTCATGTCATGCATCCATGCCAGGTCGCCTATGATCAGGGTTACTCTTCTGTCAGTGGCTTTGGCGATTCCAATGGCTGTAGAAGTGATACCGTCGATACCACTCACGCCACGGTTTGAGTATATCTGATTTTTAGTCAGATATGGTGATCCAAAAAGATCTAAGTCTCTGGCAGAAAAAGAGTTTGAAATCATCACCAGATCATTAGCTGATATATGTTCTTTTAAATGAATGTAAACATCACCATCACGTAGCGATTCTACAGATTCAATTTTTGACAAACTGGTAAGGTAGTCGGAGGAGAATTTTCTTAACAAGTGTTTCCATTCAACATAACCATCTGTCGTCTGGGGAAGATTCATACACGTCGAGTTACTCGTACATTTGAAGATTGTAGTGTTTGAAAAAGTGCTGTTGCTCCAATTTACAAGATCAGTAAAATGGATAGTATCTACATCTCTGTGGATTTTCAGGTAATTAAGAATACCCTTCCCGATGGGTTCGGAACCAAAACGAATAATCAGATCTGGTCTCAGGACATGACAATTTTCCTCATTTCGCAAGTATGAGTTTGCACCGTATACAAATTCAGAATCGTGAGGAAGTATCGGAGTGGATGCCGCCTCATATAAAACGGGTATGCCTAATCGAGTAAATTGCTGGATTAGAGAGCTCAGATTGTTTGATTGCTGTCCTGCTCCACATACGATGATCGGACGTTTTGCCTCACTCAATTTGTTTAAAAGTGAACGGTCCAATTCGAAATAATCTGAGTTAACTGCTTGGTTAGAAAGAAGTTCAAATTCAGGTGAATTGTATAGATCCGTAAGGCTTTCTACAAATGAAGTATCTGGTTCGAGAGGTTTGTGAAACGGAAAATTAATGTGCGCACATCCCTTTTTATCAATAGCATGGAGCCAGGTTTGATCCGCAAGCAGTCTGAGTCTATCTAATGTGACCAAACGATTCATATCAACATTAGCGTTGGCATGAAATATCGCTTTATTGCCAAAAATATTAGTTTGATCAATCCATTGATTGGCGCCAGTGTTGTGTTCGTCAAAATCTCGGTCAGCGCTTAGTACGATCATCGGAATCCCTGACATGCGAGATTCACTCACGGCAGGCAGATAGTTTGCCACAGCCGTACCGGATGTACACACCAAAGCGGCGGGGAATCCACTATACTGAGCTATTCCGAGTGCAATGAATCCAGCAGAACGTTCGTCAATTACGATATGTTTTTTCACCTGTGGATGGGCGGCAAATGCGATGGCAAGAGGTGTGGATCTGGACCCAGGAGAAATAACTACATGGCGGAGTCCATGGCGGACCAAACTGTCAACGAATACGGCGCAGTAGTAGGTTTGGAAGTTTTGTGGCTCATAATTATGCATGATTTAATGCAGACAACATCGGGATTAGTTTCAGATTTGTCTCGTGCCATTCACTTTCAGGATCTGAGTTTGCCACGATACCACAACCGGCAAAAAATCTTACACTGTTTTGTTGGATCAACCCACTGCGGATTGCGACACAGAACTCACCTCTACCATGGGTATTGATCCAGCCAATGGGGCCCGCATACCATCCTCTGTCGATTTTCTCGAGTGATTGTATATGTTGTATAGTGAGTTCTCTAGGATGTCCGCCAACGGCCGGGGTAGGGTGTAATTTCTCGACAATTTCCAATGGAGAAATATCTTTGTTGATGGAGGCGGATATTGGAGTATATAAATGTTGAACATTTGGATACTTCCGAATTCCGGGTTGTCCGGGATAATTGATATTGTGGGTAATATCTTTCAATCGGTTTCCGATAGCTTCAACAACATACCCATGCTCTTGCAGGTCTTTTTCGCTCTGTAAAAGTTTTCTTTCAAGAATTGTATCCTCTGTGGCTGTTTTTCCTCGCGAAATGGTACCGGCCAACCCGTCAGTGAGCATGAATGTGGATCTGAGAGAGACCAATTTCTCGGGAGTTGACCCAAGAAATGTTGCAGCTCGGTTCATTCTGACCATGAATGTATAACATGTGGGATACTCATTTCTGAGGAAATTGAGCATCTGAGTAGGAGTGGGGTCAAAATCGATTTTCAGATTCAATTCTCTGGCCAGAACGATCTTGCTGAATTCACCGGAATTAATTCGATTTTTCGCAACATTTATGGTCTCGATCCAATTGGAGTCAGACTCCAGACTGGTTGATCCACTTAGAATACCATAGTGTTGATTTGATTTTCGCTCTTGTGAACTGAATTCATTTCCTGTAGAAACCCTTATTCGTTCTATCAGATCATGTATAATATTCCTCACATGATCAAGCAGGGTATCTTTGAATGTACCTGGTTGAACTTTGGTAGTAATTGTGAGTAGTGATAACTGTCCGTCTCTTATGATCAACCATTCTGGTACAATAAAAGATGCAGTTCCAAAACTACGCCATTGATGTTCTTGTGGAACATCTTGAAAAGAGAAACCACCCAGGAAATGTAATCCGGAGAGACTATGGGTCAGGCTACTGAATGAAACAGTTTTTGTTACCCACTCATCAATATTCTTTTGTACGATATTGTATCTATCGCGTTGATTCGTTCTGATGCGAATTACTTCTTTAGCTGCACTGATAGCGATTTTTTCATCAGGGTGTTCCCAGAAATACTGAAAATCATGGTCTGTGGCTAAAAACTCGAGAGCTGCTAATGGATCTATACTCTCAAATGGCAAAGTAATAGTAAACAAATGTACTTTACCTGTTTTATCAGCCTGATCACGAACCTGGTTGATTTTTTCAACAAGATCTGTCGACTCGACCAACATGCTCGTGAGGTCGTCAACGTTTGATTCGTGGTTGTAAATGTCGAATATGTGTGGAGGCATATGGATATTTTATTTACCCTGGATAACTTTCAATATAAATTGAAAGTTTGTAAATATCCATACATCAATACGTTGAGTTGGCTATTTTTTATTGAGAACTGTAGTCGGCATAAATCGGACAAAAAGAGGTGAAAATACTTTCAAAACACATTGAAAGATAGACATTTACATTGCGTCGTCTATTTCACCTGTTTCAAAAGGATTTGTAATGCCGAAATCGCGAGGGTCATAATCTGCCAATGTAAAGAAGTGATCCCAGGCTGCCTTGCTGCTTCCATTCGACTCGACCCAATTGATGTGACTTTGTTTGATGAGACCGACAATTCTTTTGGCGTAGGCAACTCTTTCTTCCTGATCATAAATTCGTGGCAGTGCCTTGATCATCAGGTCGAGATTGTATCCGCAGTCGTAGTCTTTGGGCTTGTTTTGATGTAGAAACATAATTCTTAAATAGATTTTTTTGCGATAAGATACGATTTTCTGAGACAATCGTTTATTCATTGTATCGAAATAGCTATAAAACTCAAAGGGAATTTCTCTATTTTATCGCTCGAAAAAGAGCACTACTAAAAACATCCTATATGTGGTATAATTCAATTTTAGAGACGATCGGTCACACACCGCTTGTAAAGTTAAACAAAGTTGCATCAGAAACTAAAGCGACAGTTCTGGTCAAAGTCGAGTTTCTTAATCCAGGAAATAGTATCAAAGATCGAATTGCACTGAAGATGATTGATGACGCAGAGGCAAAAGGATTGCTCAAACCAGGTTCCACCATTATTGAAGGAACATCGGGTAACACGGGCTTGGGATTAGCTATCGTAGCTGCTGTGCGCGGATACAAGTGTATCTTCACCACTACAGATAAGCAGAGTAAAGAAAAGGTAGATATGCTAAAGGCACTTGGTGCGGAGGTCGTGGTTTGTCCGACCAATGTTGAACCAGAGGACCACAGAAGTTACTATTCCGTTGCAAAGCGGCTAAGTGAGGAGATCCCAAACTCGTTTTATCCAAATCAATACGATAATTTAAGTAACACACAGGCACACTATGAGTCTACTGGTCCCGAAATCTGGGAACAAACCGATGGCAAAGTGACGCATTACGTGGCCGGAATGGGTACTGGAGGGACAATCACCGGAACGGCGAAGTATCTTAAGGAAAAAAATGATGCGATCAAGGTCATCGGTGTAGATTCGATCGGGTCTGTATATAAATCATATTTCCACACGGGTGAGTTTGATAAATCCCAAATCGCCCCTTACATAACCGAAGGTATCGGTGAGGACATCATTCCTGGAAACATTGATTTTAGCTATGTGGATGAAGTGATACAATGTCCCGATAAAGATGCCATGTTGACCACCCGAAGATTAGCACGAGAAGAGGGGTTATTTGTTGGTGGGTCTTGCGGAGCGGCCGTTTGGGGCGCTCTTGAATACGCAAAACAGAAAAAATTAACAGAAAATGATGTGATGGTCGTTATATTGCCTGACAGTGGATCGCGATATGTTTCCAAGATCTACAATGACGAATGGATGAAATCACATGGATTTATGAACTGACTTAAAGGATCAACATGGACAATAAGCAGAAACAACTCGAAATTGAACTCTCCGCTGATGAAGCGCAGGGGACGTATTCAAATCTGGTGATGATCACGCATTCCGCCTCTGAATTCATCCTCGACTTTATTGCCGTCATGCCAGGACTTCCGAAGGCAAAAGTGGTGAAGCGAATGGTACTTACCCCTGATCATGCAAAACGATTAGCCGGAGCACTATCGGATAACGTTCGTAGATTTGAAGAACAACACGGACGGATAGACACGAAGGATAAACCAGAGATTCCATATCATTTTCGTGGACCTATACCCGAAGCCTGAAACTATTTAGGTGATTTGATCAACACCGTTATTGCGGCAACAAAGAATAACATATGAGGAAGTGATGCAGCCCAGATCGGATCTATACTTCCGGCTGCTCCAAAAGGTTCGATTATTTTCATAAACGCCAGGTATAGAAAACTAATCGCCAGTCCGGCTCCCAGTATAAACCCAGTTCCGCTGGATCTCTTTACAGATGCCAGGCTGACACCAAGTATGGTCACCACAATGATGGATATTGGGTACATAAGTTTTCCATAAAACTGTACTCTTGGTAGTCCGATTTCAGATGCCCCAATTCGTTCCAAAGACTCCAGATATTCAACTATCTCAGGATAGGTCAATTGAAAAATATCGGAAGTGGTCCTTGCAAGATCTCTTGGTAAGATCCTCAATACGGTATCTCTTCTGGCTTCTGAAGTTTCGGTGTAACCGGAGCTGTTCAATTTCCTGGTAGTTACGTTAAATAATCGCCAAAAACCGCCCTCCATATCATATTCCATTCTCCCTGCTTCCAAGAGTTCTTCAACGCGAGTTCCGTCGAAGGTAAACAACTGTATCCGGTAACCAATCATCTCATCCGGGGCATAGTAGTTGACACTTAAAAGTGTATTTGGGGACTCCTGTCGATATATTTTGTTGGTATCAACTCTGTCGGATCTGTTCATAAGATATTGTCGTTCAAACTCAATCCTTTTTTCATTGGCTTTGGGCACGACATAGCCGTCAAGGTAGCTGACTAAAGCTGCTCCAAGAATAGCAAAAAGCACGAATGGAAGCAGCAATCTATATAGACTAACACCAGCTGCTTTTAAAGCGATGATTTCAAGCCGTTGAGCCATTCTCCCGGTCAGCAACAGGCATGCTGTGAAAATAGCTACAGGGAGTACCAGTCTGATGATTTCAGGAATATATGACATATAGTACTCAGACCATATCATCGCAAACGTGGCTCCTCGATCGGTGAAGTCATCGATATTCTCAGAAAGATCTACAATGATGAAAATCAATATGAGCAATATCAAAACCAATCCGGTAATAAGCATGAGGGATTTCCAGATGAGTCGATCGAGTTTTGTCATTTACCCCTCCACCAAAACAAATCGACCAACCTTTTCTCGGTCGTCACTCTGAAAAGAAGATACAAGCCAAATAATCCGATGGTTATATTTCCGAACCACATTCCCCAAAACGGTGTAATGATTAACCGATCGGCTAATTTTTCTCCCTGAATAATGCTGATCCAGTAGTATGTGAATAAAACGGTACTTACGACCGCATTAAACCCGAGGTTTCCTCTTCTTGTAAGCATACCTAAAGGTGCGCCGATCAATACAAAGATCACACATCCAACAGGAATGGCAATCTTTTTCAGAATCTCGACCTCGAACTGAGCGATCCTCTCTTTTCTCCATTGAACATTGGTACTTGTGGCATGTAGCTGGTTTTCATAGGTCTTTATGGTAGCATTCACATGTGAAAGGATGTTGATCTGCGATTCAAAATACTCCAATTCATTCATCACAATCCATGAAAGGGTAGAGTCCGCCCCAAATTTTTGGGTACGATTGCCAAAAATTGTGGAATCGGATGGGGGCTTTGTAAAAACATCAATTGTGAAACTTTTCACAATATGATCGGTCCCGTTGGCTACCATATAAACTGCCTGCTGATATCTTTGCAATGCATGCATATTTCGCGAAATCTCCAAACTCAGACTGTCAACATACACTTTCATGGCCTGGGCCGACATTGTTCGGTCATCCCTGCGCCTGACATCAGGATTCGTGCGCGAAAATGACATATCGCTCAAATCAAACCTGATTCGATGTTGTGAAAATTGACTTTCCTCCAATCGGTTAACAATCCCATCACTATCCGGGAGATATCTGTAAACCGTACCGTTGTACAGATCCAGCTTAAGGTTAAATTGCCTTTCGTCGCCAGTAAGAATTCCATATTCAGAACTGATAATGGCTTGATCCCTCGAATCACTTGTCTCCTGGAATATTGTCACATCGAATAGGGTGTCAGATTCTGCAGACAGATCTCTGGCAAGAAATGTATATCCATCGATTCCGTTGTAGAAAACATTGGCTTTCAAGTCAAAACCTGGTTTTTTCATACGGATATCAAGAAACAGTGACCTTGCTTTAAAATTAGCGTCGGGGAGAACCTCATTCGAGAACCAGGAAAGGAATACGGTAAATATTAACGCAATGAGCAAAACAGGTTTCATCAACTGGATAGGTTTTACACCAGCGGCCTGAATTGCAGTCAATTCTGAAAGTTCCGCAAATCTACCGAATGCCATCAGTGAAGCAACAAGTATCGACATAGGGACCGCTAGGACCAACATATATGCCAATTGCAAGGCAATAAGTTCTACTATGATCAGAAAATCGAGTCCCTTCCCGACAAGTTTATCGATATGCAGGATCAAAAACTGCATCAGTAATAAAAACAGAATTGTGAGCAAGCAGAACAGAAAGGGACCAATATGTCGCTTTAATATGTCAGTTTGCAGCTTGTTGAACATCAGAATACGCAAAAAAGTGTTGATGCAGTAAATAAAAGGCCTTATCATTGTGCTGTTGCACAAATGTGCCGATTAAATTAAGATTATCTGAGCAAGTAAAATAATCTAATATGAAACGGCATCAATTTGGCGTTATTTCGCGTACAATAAACACCAACGAAGTTCAAAGCCTATAGATTCATTTCTACGACGTTGCTTTCAGCAATAACTCAACGAACGAACCCAAAACCCATTCCCGATACCGGTGCAACTTGTAACGCGAAAAATTTCCGTTAAATACTGGCTCATCGCATTCGTTTTCATCTTTGTATGGATGGAAACAGGTATTTCTATGTCCTATTCAAACCGTGACCGATCCGGATTGCTCATAGATAGGGTTGAAGCGATTTCGTTTAAGGATTTCATTTTTGCTGAGCCATCAACGAATTCTACAAACCCCCAAAGGCCTCCAATATTTGTAGAACCCACTTCAGATGAACTGATTGGACTTGGTGTAGTTCAATGGTCTGATTCTCTGCAAACGATTGATTCACTCGCAACTGACTCGGTTAAAACCCCTGTCTTTATACGTGGTGCCAGATTTCGTCCCGTACCTGATATTGGCGCAAGACCAAGGTCTCGCCTGGCTCAAATGGTACTTCAGGACATGCGATATGAGGTCCTTCGTGATTCACTGGGACGCTTTGCAGTCAGGACCGAATACAAGGGACTGACTATCGGAAATCAATTGTCATATTCTTTTGATGAATATGCGGCATTGATGAAAAGAAAAGGCATCAATGAAAACTGGAATCGATTGGTGCAAGATGCACGTCGCAGACAGGATGTCAGACGAGGACTCCTTGATTTCAGGATCAATATCCCGGGTGGACAACGCTCTGCATTTACTACCATTTTTGGTCGACCGGAGGTAAATTTACGGGTTACGGGTACCGCCAACATGAATCTTGGGGTCTCGATCCAGGAAACGGAAGACCCCGCCGTACCACCAGATCAACAACGCCGTATAGATCCCACGTTCAACCAGAATCTGAAATTAAACATCCAGGGTACCATCGGAGATAAACTCAATATCCGTACGGATTGGGATACGGAGAGGGCGTTCAATTTTGAGAACAGATTAAGTATCGTTTATACCGGATACGAAGATGAGATAATCAAATCTATAGAACTTGGTAATGTATCAATGGACACAGGAAATTCGCTGATTCGAGGCGGTGGTGCATTGTTCGGGATCAAATCACGATTGCAACTCGGGGCTCTTGAGTTGACTGGGATCGTCTCGCAGCAGGAGGGTCAGGGGAACTCACAAACTCTCTCTGGTGGTGCTACAGAGACCCAGTTTGAGGTCCGACCGAACGCATACGACGACAACAGGCACTTTTTCCTTGATTTTTATGCTCGTCAGGAATTCGAAGGCAATATGGCCGATCCTACCCTTACACGCCGGCTTTTCAATATAACCAATATTGAAGTCTGGGTTCTCAACGAAACCTTGCGACCTGAAGAGGGGCAGCGTTCAGCCATTGCACTGCTTGATTTTGGTACTATTCAGGATGCAGGTACTTTTTTCCCGCCCAATGAGTCAAATGACCGTTTCAATCCTGGTGTTCTTGAACAATATCGTGATCCAGCCATTGGAGTCTCCGCAGCTGATCTCGGTGTTGAACCCGATGAATTTGCCGAGGGTATTTTCAGACCATTAGTTGAGGGAATCGATTTTACCCTGGATGAAAATCTGGGTTATATTTCGCTTCGTGACCCACTTGGTCCACGACAAGCTTTGGCTGTTTCATTCTCCTACAGAAATCAATTCGACCAGATCGTGTATGTTGGGGATGTAAACCAGGGCGACAGTCAGCGACTGTTTCTGAAATTGTTGCGTCCGGGTGGACTAACTCCTTCTAGCCGGGCATGGCCTCTGACAATGAGGAATATTTATAATCTGAACACAAGTAACCTAACTCGTGAAGGTCTCGTTCTTGATGTCTTCTATACCCAAGGTACTATAGAACAACAGAATTTACCCGGAATTGGAAACGTTTTGCTCCAGGACCTGGGACTTGACAGAGTGGGTTCACAAGGACAGCTCGGACCCGATAACCAAATAGATTTCGGAACTGGTACATTGAATGCTCGCGATGGTCGGATCATGTTCCCATATCTTGAGCCATTTGGTTCTCGTATCGCAAGGATAATAGAACAAAGTCCGCTAACTGAGACAGAAAAAGCGGAAGCTATTGATCGTCTGGTATTCTCTGAGCTATATACAACAACAAGGACCAATGCACAGAACAGCTCAAAAAATAACCTGTTCCGTATCAAAGGTTCGACCAGAGGTGGAGTTTCCGAGTCATACTTCCTTGGGCTCCAGCTTGTCCCTGGTTCTGTAAGAGTCACTGCGAATGGCAGGGAACTTGTAGAAGGGGTAGATTACGAGGTCGATTATTCGATGGGTACCATTCTGATCACGAACAGAACATTCCTTGCACCAGGTCAGGAGATCAGAATCGACTATGAAAGCAATCAGTTTATACAGATTCAACAAACAACCTTTGCAGGACTCCGTGCTGAATATCGACTAAATCCAGACATTTCATTCGGAAGTACATTATTCCGTCAGAAAGATCGTCCATTGCAGGATAAAATCCCCGTTGGAGATGAACCTATAAACAATTCTGTAATTGGTTTTGATGCACGTGCAAAATTTGATGCCCCTTGGCTCACTCGTGCTATTGACCGTGTACCACTACTTCAGACAAGAGCTGAATCCTCAATCTCACTGACCGGTGAATTTGCTCAGATCAGACCAGGTGTATCACAAACCAATGCCGTTACCAGGGCGATTCGAAGTGGAGTTCTTTATCCGGATGAAGAACTTGGATTATCATTTATCGATGATTTTGAAGGTTCAAAGGCATCCATCACCTTTATGAGTCCGGGACGCTGGTCAATAGCCGCTGCTCCATACAAGATACCTGGATACGATGGTGACATGCCTGCATCCCTTGCAGACCAAAGTATTTTTGCTCGTGCTGCACGAAATGATTTCAGGGGCAAATTCTCATGGTATACGATTCCCATTTCCCTTGGCCGAATTACCGATGCGTCCAGGACGGTTGAATCCCTGCCTGTCCAGGTCACGGATGTCTTCCCGGATCGAGATGTGCTACGTCAGGATAACATTCTCCAAACACTTGATATCCATTTTGATCCAACCCGGCGTGGACCATACAATTATAACTTTGATCTAAGAAATATCACTGAAAACACCCCGGAACACATGTGGGGCGGATTTACTACTGTACTGCCAAGTGGTTTGGATGATCTGACTCAAAACAATATCGAATTCTTGGAGTTTTGGGTTCAAGCGATATTACCCGATGGTAAGTCCCCAACGGCTGTCGATATTTTCGACTATTCCGGTCAGCTGTATTTTGATCTCGGAGTGATTTCTGAGGATGTCATACCGAATAATCTGAACAATACGGAAGATGGTCTGGCTGAAAGATCAGGGAATCTACGAATAGATCAGGCTGGTCGTAGTTACGTTTTTAACAACCTACCTGATCTTGACGGACAGTTTTCATCTGAAACGATTCAACTTGAGGATGTGGGACTTGATGGTGCACCAAATTCGGGTGGAATCGATGGAACCGGTGAGGATGTGCTATTTGCAGAATTTCTCAATCATATGCGTGTAGTCTTTGCCGACAGGCCGGAAATTCTGGAGCAGATTCTGAATGATCCATCCAATGATGATTTTGTCTATTTCGACAGTCCGGCCATGAGTGACCGTCCATTACATGAACGATTTCATCGGATGTATGGATTTCCTGAAGGTAATGCGATAACAAGTGGTGGTCAGCGTGCGATTACAAATAGACCAGATTCAGAAGGCTTACTCAATCCGGCGGTAGTGAACCTTGAAAACGCATTCTATCAATACAGAGTGAATTTTAATCCAGCCGATACAACTACTTTGCGCATTGGCCAAAATTACGTTGTAGATAAAGTAGATGGTGGAGAACAATGGAACACATGGTATCAGATTCAGATACCATTGCGTGATTTCATAGACAAAATAGGTAACATAGAGAGTCTGCAACGTGTAACTCACCTCAGAATGTGGATGACAGGATACCGACAGCCATTCACAGTGCGATTTGCAACCTTGGAGTTAGTTGGGAACCAGTGGAGAAAAGCGCAAGAAGTCGGTAATCAGGGAAACACAAACACAATTTTTGAAGTTTCAACGATCAACATTGAGGAGAATTCGAACAGGAGACCCGTCCCATATAGAATTCCTGAAGGTGCCATCCGCTCGGTGAACCGTGGACAGCAAGAAGAAGTTCTTGCAAATGAACAATCCTTAAGATTGTCGGTCCATGATTTACGTGCCGGAGATGTAAGACTCATCAAAAGAGGGTACCCGATGGGATTGAACCTCACAAATTACTCTAATATGCGGATGTTTGTGCATGGGGAGGGATATTCTAATCGAGATGATATTGAGTTGGTGGTAAGGCTCGGTAGCGATATGGACAATAATTACTATGAGTACCGACAGCCGATCACGCCAACCGACACCTTGCATAATTTTTCGTATGGATCTGCAAGTGCCAGTAGAGAAGACCAATTGGCGATTTGGTTACCAGAAGAAAATAGCATGAACCTGGTTATATCGGCACTTAATGAAATCAAACAACTCCGAAACCTGGCTCAAGCTGATCCCTCGCAACCTTTTGAGCGATCCGATATCGTTCGCGATGCTCCTCCTGGTACGATTTTAGCA
>CAZDYD010000060.1:0-15187 GCA_964509715.1 uncultured Chitinophagales bacterium | reverse complement strand
GCTCATCGATTAAGCGTTTATTCGAATCAAAGCAGAATCGTGAGCAAGGCCATCATCGATTCAAGCTAACCTGATAAATTTCGCCGGATTCAGGGGCAGCCAAATAAAGTATCTCCGTTTTGGGGTCTATAGTAAAATCAAAATATCTATTTGGGGTTGCTGGTATTTGATAATGTGCCAAAATGAGTCCATCGCTGGAGATTTTTACAAGAGATCTATCAAGTTTCTCTACGTAGTTACTCAAAATGTACACATTCCCATCAATAACTTTAAATCCTGAGGCTAGTGAAAACGTTGCCGCAACCCCGGGCATAGTAAGTTCATTGGCCCTTCTGACCGCATCCTGAAAAATATAATCGTTGATGGGCAACTTGACCTCCGTTTGCCAGTTTAGATTTCCATTCAAGTCATATTGTTGTACAACACCGTGGGCTGTAAGAAACGTATAGACATGGGATTTGTCGGAGGTGAGAATCACGTTGTTCATTGTCGAGGGAGGAATTTCACCTTTTTTAAGGATATCATTTTGAATCGTAAGGTCTCCAAAAACATATTCATCACCAAATGCTTGTCCCCAGAATGAGGTGGAGTCGGTCGAAGGACGATACCATTTCAAAAGAGTACCATTTTCACCCATGGAAGCTGACACATAACTCATTGTGTCGACCATTGCGATCTGTCCGTATGATCCACGATGTGTCGTATAATCAAGGTATGAGATGAACTCACCCTGATTCGAATATTTCATTAACCGGGCCTGAGTCCTGTCACCTATATAGATATGATCGTTGTATTCAAAGAAAGAAGTTATTTCTGTAATCTCGGCAGGACCACGACCTTCGCTTCCGAACCGGTATTGCTCGGTTCCATCTGTGTCAAATACGACAATTTTCATAAGTCCTGGATCAGCGACAGCAATAGTACCATCATGCAGAATGTTAAGATAGAATACCAACATGAGATCCTCATCTTCACCGTTTATAAATGGCTCGGGAACTTGTAGGACTATTGGATCTGGAATAACGTCGGATGGACTCTCTTTTGTGGATGTGCAAGCGAATAGGATAACTACAAAAAGAGCAAGGACTGCAAATTGAATTCTCATCAGAAATGTATACTTGTTTTGTGATCGATTAAGATTTCGGAATAGTACCATGGTCTAACGGGTTACAGCGATTTATGTTACAGATATTCGAATACCCGATCGTCCAGAATTTTCATGTTTGAGGTGTACGAAATGTGGAACAAAATTTACTGTCCAAAGAAATTTAAAGTAGTAGATTGAATAGTAAAGTTTATCTTATTTTTAATTATTCAATCACACACAATTTGAGATTTAAATAGACAATGGATTCATACATAAGTGGTATCGGCAAAAAGATCAGGAAGTTAAGAAAAGAAAAAAATTTATTCGCAAGTGAAGTTGCAAAGGGTGCAAATGTGAGCAATGGTTTGATATCCAGAATCGAGAATGGAAGGACGATACCATCTTTACCAGTCCTTTTTTCTATTATTGAAGCATTAGGAGTCGAGCCAACAACTTTTTTCGAGAATATCGGACCAAATGGTTTATTTACATACATAGTCATCAGAAAAGATGAGTATCAAGACCTTGAAAAAGAAGTAGAAGCTGAAGGGTTTTCTTATAAATTTATATTTGGCAAACAAATAGAGTCTATTACAACAGAATTTGTTTTGTTGACATTACAGCCTAATTGCATTCGTGAAAAAGTTGAGACTGATGCAATGGAATTCAAGTACCTTATTTCAGGCTCATGCGAATATATCATTGGTGAAGAAATTGTGACCCTTAACGAGGGAGACGCACTGTTTTTTGATGGCAGGATACCTCATGTGCCTCGAAATCCCAATTCTTCACCAGCAATCATGTTAGTGTGTTATTTATTTAATGGTTAATTAATCGGTCAATCTCTTCGATTGCATAACCAAATGAAAAAGTCATACCCGCTCCACCGAACCCATTGATGATCTTGACTCCCGGTTCAGGACTGTGCTCGTATTCAGTTTGTCCAGGTAATTTAGCATAAATACCATGCCAAGTTTCTTTAATTTCGATGGGCTCGATGTGCATAAAGGTTTTCAAATAATTGAGAATCAATGTATTGATTTCGTCTTTATCAAACGGATCAAAACTTAGTCCATATTCATGTGAGTCACCTATGACTAGTTCATTTTCTCTATTTTGAGAAACCATAACATGTATACCCCAACGATCATACTCATACATTTTATCTGCGACACGAACTTTCAACTGATTTAACGTTTCGCATTGTTCAAAGGAAGCATAATGCCTCAATGTAAGGCCACCACACACTGTAGGTCCGAGTTTAAAATCAGATGGTTGTGGACGGGTTCTCATCATTTGCAGTTTACTTTTGATCAATCCGCTTTTTTCAAAGACTTTTGGATAGAGAGATAAAAAGTCAGCCCCGTTACAAATATATATTTGATCTGCGTGATATGAACCGACCGTTGTATGTATCATTCCTGTTTCAACGGCAAGAGTTTTAACCCCGAATTTGATTTCACAATTTTTTTGGATTGATAACCAATGGCAAAGAGCATATATCGCCTTCTTTGGGTCAACATTCACTTCTGTTTGGCTAAATAATCCACCAATTAAGTTGGTTTGATTAATATGGGGTGAAATTTTCAATACCTCACTGGGTGTTAGCAGATTTGTTTTGTATCCAAATTTCGAGTGATATTCTTTAAGCACCTCAAACTCATCATGTTTGTGGGCAACATGCAGAGACCCATTTTCCAAAGCCCAAAAACCAGCTTTCTCAGCCATTTCCACCCATTTTTCTCGACTTTTCATAGCTCGATCAAATAGATGTCCTTGTGGTTGACCTATGGGCCATACCAATCCAAAGTTTCTGATTGATGCTCCATAGGATAGCTGCTCTTGCTCCACGATGAGTACAGATAACCCCTTCTCAATTGCAAGGACTGCATGAGCGATTCCGATTATTCCTGCGCCTACAATACAAACGTCATATTTCAATGTTACCATAAGTTCGATTCCTCTGTTTTTTCCAGTGCTTCATCAATTGCATCGACTATGTAGTCGATCTCATCCTTTGTTGTTATTAATGGCGGTGTAATCCAAATTCCAAATTTATCCGAGGGGATATATATATTTTTGACATCTCGCAGATATGTAGCAATCTGCCCAATTGGATTTGTTGAATACTTCTGTGAAGTTGACCTCACAGGTTCCTTACGTTCTTTATTTTTTACCAATTCCAGTGTCCACATGAAGCCTATTCCACGTACATCACCTATGAACTCATACTTTGTAGCAAGTTCATTTAACCTATTCCCCAAATAATTCCCCAAATCTTGAACTTTTGGAAGAAAATCTGGGTGGAGTAATACCTCAAGACTTGCCAATGCAGCTTTAGAGGCAAGAGCGTGACCGGAAAAGCTTTGTCCGTGTCCAAATATTGAATCGTCAAAGTGCTTCCAAACTTTTTCAGATAGAATACAGGCTGAAAGCGGAATGTACGAGCCCAGTGCTTTGCCCATTATGATGATATCCGGTTCTACATCATAATGTTCGATTGCCAGAAATTTTCCGGTCCGACCAAAACCGGTCATGGTTTCATCTACAATGAGAAAAATATCATGATGGTCACAAATTTCACGTATCCGTTTGATGTAGGCCAATGGCGCTGGGATAATACCATTCGATCCCACTACTGGTTCAATTAGAACTGCAGCTACAAAATTGGACCCTCCTTCCATCTCGATTTGGTAATTGATATACTCGGCGGATTTTAACCCGTCAGGGTCATCACCGAATGGAGAACGGTACGGGTACACATCAGGACCAAACACGGTCCCTGGGACAACCAGGGGTTCTGCGAACCATCTCCTCGGATCACCGCTTACACTCAAAGCCCCAGCTGTGGATCCATGCCATGAGCGATATCTTGAAATGATTTTGTATGGGTACGAATAATAGTCATTGGATTTATGACCAGAGTCATTGTCTCCCTTTCTTTTAACATACTGTGCAAACCTTGCAGCTTTTAGCGCAGCTTCAACTGCACCTGCACCACTTTGTCCAAACCAGATTTTTTTATTGGAATCTCCAGGTGACAATTGCGCCAGTCGTTGTGCCAGTAACGCCGTTGGCTCAGTTGCAAAGTCATCGGTCACATAAATGACTTCATCCAATTGGTTTCGAATGGCTTCAAGAACTGCTGGATGATTAAATCCAAGATTGATCGATTCATGCGCA
The DNA here is from genome assembly GCA_964509715.1 of uncultured Chitinophagales bacterium. Classification (GTDB taxonomy): domain Bacteria; phylum Bacteroidota; class Rhodothermia; order Balneolales; family HLUCCA01; genus UBA11400. Next base: position 10,917 of record CAZDYD010000060.1, on the reverse strand, counting down.
CTACGTAGATCAAAGATCTTTTTTCCATTTTTTGTGTACAAATAACATCCTTCAGTTCGAATGATCTCTTCGGGCTGATAATTCTTCTGTGCCGACCAGCACTGCATCAAATGTTTCTTCTGTATTTGGTCAATACTTTCCAAGATTATGAAATTATTTACTATTTGTAAAATTAACTAATGTTCAATAGCATTGATCATTCTGCTAATGTGATGAAGATATTATTATCACAATCAAAATATTACGTTTTTACGCATCATATATTAACATAACATTAAACTTTTGCAGTATGCTGCTTAATTGTTGTTGTTGTAATTCCCGTCATTGTATATTTACTAATATTAAATTTTAACTTTTACACATGGATATAAAACTCGCTGTATTTGATGTTGCCGGAACTACCATGGACGACAAGGAAGATTCTGTTGCATTCGCATTTCAACAAGCCATTCAGGAAAATGGCTTAAAGATCGATAACCGGGATATTCGTTGGGTGATGGGGTATCGCAAAATTGAGGCCATCAAAATGCTAATGGATCATCACGATGCACAGATTTCCGACGATGAAATCTTACGAATACATGATCGATTTATTGAAATTCTCAATAACTATTACAGAACTGAAGAAATAAAAGAGTTTGAGGGTGTTTCATCACTGTTTCGGGCTTTAAAACAGGCCGGAATAAAAGTATCTATAAATACGGGATTCAGTAGATCGACTACTGATATCATTATCGATCGATTGGGTTGGCTGAAAAATGGACTTATCGATTTTTCAGTAACCAGTGATGAGGTTGAATTCGGTCGTCCTCATCCGGATATGATCGAAAAGATTATGTCGCACTTTTCAATTAAAAGTAGCAAGAATGTTGCAAAAATCGGTGATACACCATCCGATTTACTTGAAGGGAAAAATGCCGAATGCGGCCAAACGATTGGGGTATTGTATGGTACACACTCAAGAAGCGAGTTGGACAAATACCCACACGATTCTTTGGTAGAATCAGTAGATGAATTAAAAAAATTACTACTGAACCAATGAGCACAGATCCAAACTCATTCTCTGAGGGTGATGTAAATTTTGGATTAAATCGATCTGATTGGCAAAAAAATATAAAAGATGATGAAACCAACATGTTGTTGGAAAGGGATGCTGCTGTATTTCTGCATCAAACCTTGTCAACTCCATGTCTGGATGTTTTGGCTTCATGTGAGGGTGCCACAATAAGAACAATCAATCATCGTGAAATACTCGATTTTCATGGCAATTATGTCCACACCATTGGTTATTCGCATCCATCAGTAGTTTCGGCCATAACCAAGCAATTAGGTTCTCTAAGTTTTAGTGTTCGAAGATATACAAATGAACCTGCAATTCAACTCGCAGAAAAACTTACTTCGCTCACTTCTGGTTTAACCAGAGTTCTTTTTGCACCAGGTGGTGCTGAAGCAATTGGCATAGCATTGAAAGCCGCACGATTATTTACAGGTCGTCATAAAACAATATCGATGTGGGACTCCTTTCACGGGGCGACTATTGAAGCCTCATCTATTGGAGGAGAAGCTGTTTTTAGAAAAGATATCGGACCTTTAATGTCAGGTTGTGAACATGTCCCCCCTCCCAATCCATCAGAATGCCTATTCAAATGCGGTTCATGCAACTCAAAATGTGCCGACTACATCGAATATGTCTTGGAAAAAGAGGGTGATATTGCAGCAGTTGTTGCAGAGACCGTTCGAACCGTACCATACATTCCGCATAAAGATTATTGGGTAAAGGTAAAAAAGGCATGCGAAAGACACGGCGCATTACTCATACTCGATGAAATTCCGACTGCTCTTGGTCGAACTGGAAAATGGTTTGCGTTTGAACATTTCGGGATCGAGCCCGACATGGTGGTTATTGGAAAGGCATTGGGTGGAGGTATTTTCCCATTGGCAGCGGTTTTGGCAAGAAATGAAATCAATGAGGGAGTGAAATCCCGAGCTATTGGTCATTATACCCATGAGAAGAATCCTGTTGCGGCTGCTGCGGCTTTAGCAATGATCGATGTCATAGAAAAAGATCAATTACTCGATCATGTTGTTCGATTGGAAAGTGTAGTTAAGGAAATTCTAATCCCTCTGAAAAATGAATATCCGGTAATCCATGATATTCGAGTAATTGGTTTGCTCATAGGAATCGAACTAAGAGATGTTCAGGATGGCAATAAATGCATTGATCAAGCGGAAAGGATAATGTATTTGTGCATGAAACATGGATTGAGTTTCAAAATAACAATGGGAAGTACAATTAACCTCGTCCCACCTATTAACATATCAGAATCCGAACTCCGCCGGGGACTGGCAATACTTACGAATGCCATAGAAACCATACTATGATTCTTGACTCCTTAAAAACACGATTAAGTAAGACGCCAAGATGGTTCTATTCACTCATTGCCATGCTTGCAGCATTTACAACATATGCATGTATGTATGCATTTAGAAGGGCATTTACGGCAGCAGGTTTTGAAGATCTCGAATTTTTTGGGTTGGAACTAAAAACAGCTCTAATTATTGCGCAGGTTCTTGGATATACGCTTTCAAAGTTTGCAGGTATCAAGATTATATCGGAGATGCTGCCAAATAAAAGACCTCTGTATATACTTGGGTTTATTTTGTTTGCTCATTTGATGTTGTTCTTTTTTTGGATCGTACCCACTCCTTTTAAACCTGTATTTTTATTCCTGAACGGCCTCCCACTGGGTATGGTTTGGGGATTGGTATTCAGCTATTTGGAGGGCCGTAGGAATACTGAGTTATTGGGTGCCGGATTAAGTGTGAGCTTCATTGTATCATCGGGGTTTGTAAAAAGTGCCGGATCATGGCTCATGATAAGTCATGGAGTTTCAGAATTCGCGATGCCGTTTGCAACAGGATTGTTATTTGTTGTCCCACTTTTCTTTTTTGTCTGGCTGCTGAACCAAACTCCGGATCCTGATGCAGAGGATATTAGGTTACGCGTAGTTCGTGGACCCATGAGCTTTAGTGAAAGGGTAGCTTTTTTTAAACGTTTTAGCTTAGGAATTATCCTACTTACTCTTTGTTATATGCTTCTGACGGCCTATCGAGATTTGAGAGATAATTATGCTCTTGAAATTCTGAGTGCAATAGGTTTCACAAATGATGCAAGTATTTTTACACGAACCGAGGCCCCAATAGCGCTGATTGTTTTAATTGTAATGGCTTCATTGATGTTCATCAAGAACAATAAATCAGCTCTGATAGTAAACCATTTCATAATAGGTTTTGGCCTGGTCTTGATAGGATTTTCTACCTATGCATTTAAGGCCGAAATCATTGATGCCTATTGGTGGATGGTTTTGGTTGGGTTAGGATCCTATTTGGGATATGTCCCTTTCAACTGCATTCTGTTTGATCGTTTTATAGCTACTTACAGAACGTATGCAAATGCAGGTTTTCTGATATACATTGCCGATTCATTCGGCTATTTATCAAGTGTAGGTATTTTACTTTACAAAAATTTGGGGCACTCAACCATCAGTTGGTTCGATTTCTTTATTTCATTCTCAACGATTACATCTGTCGTTGGAATTGCCATTACCGTTGTCTCACTCATCTATTTCATAAACATTACTCAAGTTAATCCTCAAATTGATCCCACAAAGACATAAAAACCACCATGAAATCCTCACTCACATACTCAATACTTGCATTGATAACTGTAATTACAGTTCACGGATGCAGCCAAAACAACACATACTCTGAGCCGAAGGCTAAGCACGTCATCGTTATCGGAGTTGACGGATTAAGTCCGAATGGCATTTTAAATGCACAAGCTCCAATATTGAATAATATGGCAGAAAATGGTGCGTGGGCATACCATACACGATCTGTCATGCCCAGTAGTAGTGGTGCGAATTGGAGTTCTATGGTAATGGGTGCTGGACCAGAGCAACACGGTGTAATCTCAAACAGTTGGAGAACAGATAACTTGGTTTTACCTCCAATAGTAGTCAGAGATGACAACAAGTTTCCATCAATTTTTGGGGTAATACGAGATGAACTACCAAATGCAGAAATTGGTGCCATCCTGCATTGGAATCCAATTTCCAACTATATTGAAGACGGCGTGACAAGTTACATGGCACTTCCAAAAACTGAACGAGAAACTACAGATCTCGCAATTGAGTATATAATCAATAACAAACCGTTGTTCACCTTTATCCACCTTGATCACGTTGATGGTGCAGGTCATGGATTTGGGCATGGAACTGCTGAATACTATCATGCCGTATCTCGTGCTGATTCTTTGATTGGGGAAATAATCCAAGCAACTAAAGACGCTGGAATATATAACGAAACAGTATTTATCGTATCATCTGATCACGGTGGATTAGGCACTGGACACGGTGGTAATACTTTGGCTGAAATGGAGATCCCATTCATCGTATATGGTAAGAACGTGAAGAAAAACCACTCAATTTCAATTCCGGTTAATGTCTACGATGTCCCGGCTACTGCGTTGTTTGCATTAGGTATTGAGCAACCATATGAATGGACTGCACGACCAATACGCAGTGCGTTTGTGGGTAATGATCAACCTGCACTGAAATACAGAATGAATACCTTTCAGTCACCTCCAGTCATCTCCCCATCTTTAGAAGGCCCTCCTAATCCATCAGGTGGTCTTTTCATAAATGAAAATCCGGAAATAAGTATTACAAACGTCTCCGGTAGAGGCGACATTCGATTTACCATCGACGGGTCTGCACCGACAGCAAATTCAATGAAATATGAGCATCCATTTGTTATAACTACTAACACCGTGGTCCAAGCCAGGCTATTTGAACAACAACAACCTCTTTCAGAGACAGTTTCTGCTTATTACAGAATCATTGATGAACCCGGTCAACATGGAATCCGATATAAAACCTATACCGTTAGTGAAGATATCGACAGATTGCCCGATTTTGGACAACTAACGCCTTTATCAGACGGAATCTCACTCGAAATCAGTTCAAATAACTTGAGGCTCCCAAGAGAAACCTATGTAGCTGCTGTTTTTGATGGTCGGATTCAAATACCAAATGATGGTAATTATACATTCTATCTTGCTTCTGATGACGGGAGCAAGCTTTACATTAACGATCAGATGGTAATTGATAACGACGGAGATCATGGGGTGGTTTTAAAAACAGGAACAGTTCAACTTACTTCAGGTGTACAAAATATTCGCGTTGAGTGGTTCAATTTAGGCGGAGGTTACTGGTTGGGTGCAATGATTGAAGGCCCGGGGGTTCCAAAGCAAATAATCCCACCCTCCATGCTTTTATTATGATGACAGTATTCCTGTTATGATAATCGCATCTCTAATCTTAAGCTTGTTCTTATCGTTTGGGCAGGTCGTCCATAACGATGAATATGATACTACCGGCACATACAGTATAGCTTTTTTATCGGATGTGCATTTGCACGATATCTTTATTACGAGTGATCTGGCCGAAGGACTTCCATTACCTGTTTTAAACAATTCAAATCAGCATATACTTGCCAGAACACTCGATGCTCAACTTAGATCCACGAGGCTTTTCAACGAAAATTACTTCGCATTTACGCAAGCTCTCGATGATCTGGTTGGACAAGGGATCCGTTATGTGGTCTTGAATGGCGATTTCACAGACGATGGCCAACCAATAAATGTTGAACTCATCAAATCTATACTTCATAGATATACCCAAGATTATCATATCCGCTTCTTTTTAAGTCCTGGAAACCATGATCCCGGAAAGCCCGTACATACACCTGCCGGGAAATCCAATTTTATGAATGAAAGTGGAAATCCAATCGGAATCTACAGTCCTGATCATCATCTATGTCGCGATAATCAGGGTAAATCAGATGAATTATTCTGCAAAGATTTCATTCAGGAGTTGGGCTACTCAGGTATATTCAATGAGCTAAGTGATTATGGATTCATGCCCCTACCCACTGACTTATACTTTGAAACACCATTCTCCGAAAGAGACATCAAGGATTACAATTTTGATGATGCTGCCGAAAAGTACAGTATCCATAACAGAACATTTATTAGCTGTTCACCTGCAACTTATGAGCTAAAAACTGACAAGTTGGAGTCAAGCACCTGTTTCAACATTCCTGATCTATCTTATCTGATCGAACCAGTTGAGGGATTATGGTTGGTCTCTATAGATGCCAACGTTTACGAACCGAGGTCAGGAATACCAAACAATTATAGTTTGCATACCCCATTCGACTCATTAGATTCTAATTTTTTTAATGGAGCCGGAAATGCCGGGTATAATGCTGTTATAATGCATAAACCTCATCTTTTGGATTGGATGAAGAGTATCACAGAACGTGGCAATGAACAAAATAAAACCATTGTATTTTTTAGTCACTATCCTGCGACCTCATTCTATAACGGAAGTGAAGAAATCATTAGTTCACTCTTTGGACAAAACTCTCATCAACTTTCCAGATCACCTACACGAGAAACTTCAAAGGCGTTAGCTTCAACTGGAATGAAATTACATTTCGGTGGACATATGCATATGAATAATACAGGAGTCTACAGTGATTCAACTGATGCATTACTTATAAACATTCAGGTCCCATCGATATCTGCTTATCCACCAGCCTATAAAATTGCAAGATTTTCAGATCGTCATACTGTTACAGTGGAAACCCGAAAACTTGAACACGTGGCAGATTTCAATACCCTCTTCTCATTGTATACCATGATTCGGGATAGCACCCATCATGACCATGTGACTATTCCAATCCTCGAATCCGATACCTATTGGGAGTTCGCAAAGAACCATCTTGAAAATTTAGTGTCATTGCGTTTTATCCCGGATGACTGGACCACATCTATGATGATTGATTTAGATGAATCAATTCAAAGTATGGAGTTAACAATAGATACGTTTGACTTCATACAGGATTTCTACAAGTTGAGAAACGGAGGAAGTATATCACACATCGACATCCCCGAAGATAGACTCAACTTATACAAAAACTTATCCATTAAGCATTTGGTTAATCAGCCAACTGACGCTAAATACTTCTCTGTTTTTGAAAAGTTGATACTGATAATGGATTATTTTCATGAGGCATACCCTGATGATAATTTTTCCATAGATTTGACATCAGGCAATATTTACCCGGAAAATTACTAGAATTGATGATTAACCGGATGATTCTATTCTTATCCGGTTAACCATCATCATGGCTTAGCCCTTCCAACCATAGGCAACATACTCACGATCAAAAGTCCCGTCCTCATACAGATTTATGAGAGCATAACCCGGAGAAGTCTGGTGGTAGTTTCCACCCCACCATCCACCACTCACAGCTCCGTTACAATAATACGTGACATCATTATATACCACTTTGTCCAGCAAGTGGATATGTCCGCTAATGGCAACTTTCACATTCGGATGTTCGTAGAACAGCTCTACAATTTTTCTGGCATCAATGTGCACCCAGGCACCCGGAATCTGCCAATTACCTGATTTTTCATTATCACCATCAAAAAAAGCTGCAGCACACATTATTGGAATATGGGAAAATATAAAGACCGGGCGCTCTGAAGGAATACTGTTTAAAGTATTCTGTAGCCAGTTGAATTGCTCCTCATCTATTTTTGCCGTGTACCAGCTACCATCATCTTTTAAATGGGTACTATCGAGTACCAGGAAATGCCAGCCGTTCATTTCGAAATCGTAATATCGATTCGGAATCCCGAGTTCTTTTACTGCCCAATTTTTTGCGTAACGAGGATCATCTTTGTATTCTGATTTTCCCCAAACGTCATGATTACCAATACAATGTACAACAGGCAGCGTGATTGACTTTGCAATTCGATTCCATACTTCCCATTGGTTGACCACAGTTTGTTCATCCTTGGAAAGTGCATCATTAATGGTATCTCCACCATTAAATATGACATCTGGTTTGTCCTCTAAGGATTGAATGTGATCAATACATATTTTTGTCCAGTTTTCAGACGAGTTTTCTGGTCGAACATGGGGATCGGTCATGTGAGCTATACGTAAAACTCTGTTTGATTGTGGCTTCCTGGTTTCTGCCTTTAAAATTGTAAAAGATCCGGTGGTCAGAGCTATACCTGACAAACCCATACTTTTAAGCCACTGTTTTCTATTCATAGTCATTGAAATTTTATTCTGTTAATAGTTTAGTTGAACAGTCGGTCACTTGATTTACCGGATTACATCGTGCTGATACTTTGTTTCCATTAAATGTGACGACAAAACCACTTTTGATTGACGGTTCTGGAAAATCAGTACTTATAAACTGAGCACCGGAACGGAAGGCTGCTTCTCTACGTGAAGTATCTCCGGTTGTAGCTTCATACATCGGAATATCTGATCTCGTGCGTATCAAATATCCTTTTGAAACTCTTTCTCTTATTAATTCTTCATCAGCAATCGCATCATTCATTTTAATAAAAGCTGCAGAAGGTTGTCCGGGTTCAGAACTCACAAAAAGAATTCTGTTTTCCAATGTTTCTGATGCAGATAAATAATAATTACGGTGGACTCCGGTGTTATCAAGAGCAAAAATCACTTTCCCACGTGATGAATTGAGGGTAGGCCACCCTCGAGTCAAAATGGATTCTTCCAATGTATGATATTCACCACGGACATCATCCGGAGTTAAGATGTGATCACGATCAAAAACCGCGAGTATCTCGTCTTCCAATGTAAAAAGTAGATCTTGTGTAATGTGAATCGGCTCAGTAAACGAAAAAAGAGCACTGTTTTGAGGTGTACTATCTTTAGCCTCAATCATAATAAAAACAGGAATATGATTCGGGTTCAGAATGGACCAGTTTTTTATTTCTGTAAGACATGATTTCAGAGTGAGACAGGTAGTTCTATAATCTACATCCTGCACGTGTAGTACTTTAAAGCCTGGCAACATCATTTCACTTTGATTAATGAAGTCATCATCTCCGACCATGTTTGCCAATTGAGGAGAAGCGAACAACCCGCCAACCGTATCTGCAAAGACATCGAGTTCAAATTTTCTGACTCCCGCTTGTTCAAGTTGATACGTGAGCGATTGATGACCATAGCGAATCGACTCAGTCGAACCAGGACGATTAGATTCCAAAATATCTACCACATCTCCATGTAGATCGATTTTGTAACTATTATGGGTACCAATTACCTGGATCTGATTTAATCTTACATCAGTTTTATCATGAACATGCGTACACGAACTAAGTCCAATGATGATTAAAAAAAGAAAAGTAGACAGAAATATATATTTTGTTGATGCTTGGTTCATGAATCTCCTTTATAAATCGGATTCGAAATAATTCTGATGTTGCCATTTTGATCGCGAATGTTAATTCGGATCCACTTAAAATTCGGTTCTGGAATAGTAAATACACATTCATATCCAGAGGAAATCTCCTCAACTTGGCATAGGTCAACATTGCTAACACCGTCTATTATTACTTCTACAGTGTGAATCATATCATCCATCCGTACAGTAAAATGTATAGAACCAGCAACTTCTATAGGAATCTGACTTCCCATATCCCATTTAAGGGATTCAGATGTTGCAAAAAAATCAAATAGAACACTATCGTCTCGATTGGTTCTGATATACACTCTCCCGGATTTGACCGCATTCAACACATCAAATTCACTTAATCCCTTTGACCATACCACGGTAGTTGGTGTCCCAATTTTCACATTACCAAATCCAGCACTATGATCATCACTACCACCGATACCAGTGATCTTGTATCCTTTATTGAGTTTTTCATGCCAAAATGGTATGCCTGAAATTTTGGTCTCGACATTAGCCCCATTCACTATTTCAATGGCATCAACCATAGTATAGTCCATTTCGTGAATCGACCAACCACAACCGGTGCATGAATCCCCCGTTTCACGACCTGGATGAACAATTGAAAATAATGAACCACGTTTTTTCGAAGTAGTCAATATGTCCTTGATCCCATATCCGTTGGGTCCTAGTCTGAAATCAACCCATTCTCGGGAACCATGTATTACAGCATGACCGTAGAACGTCGTCAGTTCCTGTGACTTCAATATCAATAGATCGGGGTAATTTGCTTGCAAAGTCAGAACATCCTGAAAATGACTTATGGTGTTATGATCTGCTACTGCAACAAAATCCAATCCTGCAAGATGTGCACTTTGTGCAATCTGAAACACTTGACAAGGCGTTCTGGAACCATACGTGTCCCTACATCCGAACCCGTCACTATGACCGGTATGAGTGTGGAAATCACCTGAATACCATCCCTCTTTGTCGTTTATATTAACTCTGGAAGGCCCTGAAAACATCGGATCCGCTTTGGATATCATAGTTATATGCACGATATAGGTACCATCTCGGTTGATGACTGGAAATCCAAGGCTAATATTCCAGGTACCCGACACAATAGGTCCATATACATAGGATGGCGTGGCGAAATTCTCGGCAATATGAAATGAAGATTTCGAAAAACGACTGGTACCACGAAATCTATGCGGATCAAAAACACCAATCTCCACTTCGTTCAAATGTGTTTCATACTCAAATTGAAATAGAATAATGCCAATGTTCTCAGGCACTTCGAATGGAATGGTTTTGTAAGATAGCCTGTCCTCTGGAGAAAAAGTGCCAGTTAACTCAACATTGATAATTTGAGTAAAGCTAATTGAGCTGAACAGAACAACAAGCAGTATAGACAGTAAGCAAATCCTGTAGAAAAAACACTCTGCTTTGTTTTTTGTTGTAAGTGTGTACGTTTTTCCCACAGTGTTAGTCGTTTATTTTCGTTTCGATACGAAATATAAACCGTTCATGTTATACAAATATTAACACCTAATACAATTATAAATC
>CAZDYD010000059.1:6177-16804 GCA_964509715.1 uncultured Chitinophagales bacterium | reverse complement strand
GATGGGGTTACTGAATCCAAAATTAATACCCTTGAACGAGATACAATATTGATCTCCAAAAGATCACGTATTCGGGATCTTGGCATTACACCCGGAATCATGCAACCGGGTCCATTGAACGCCATTACTGATGTAGTTGGTGTAAAAATTGGACACCACACACGCATCGAAGGCGATTCCATTCGGACCGGTGTTACGGTCATTATGCCACACGATGGAAATCCGTTCAGGGAGAGGGTACCAGCGGCGGTTTATGTGGGAAATGGTTTTGGCAAAGCACTTGGATTTACACAAGTACAGGAGCTTGGAGAAATTGAAACACCGATCGCCTTGACCAATACGTTGAGTATTTTTCAAGTTGCTCATGGTCTGGCCGATTATGTGCTCGGATTACCCGGTAATGAGCAGGTTCGTTCGGTGAATCCGGTAGTTGGAGAGACAAATGATGGATGGTTGAACACGATCCGAGCCAGGGTGCTGGGGTCGGAGGACGTGTATGCCGCCATTGAAAATGCGAGTGCGGGTCCGGTGGTGGAAGGGAATGTTGGTGCAGGTACGGGTACCAGGGCGCTCGGATTCAAAGGAGGGATTGGTACTTCTTCACGTACTTTACCTGAAAACAGAGGTGGTTATACGGTTGGGGTGCTTGTCCAATCAAATTTTGGAGGTGTTCTGACTGTGGATGGTGTCCCTGTTGGGGAAGAATTGGGGAATCATTATCGGGTCTCGTCGGGTAAGGATTCCGGAATGGAAGCTTTGGTGGCGCATCGATCCATGGGGAGTGGTGTACGGGAAGGTGTGGGGATGCGGGCGCAGGAGAGTGTGCGGGGTGAGGATGGATATGATTTTGATGTGGATGGATCTATTATGATTATTGTGGCAACTGACGCACCAATTACTTCTCGAAATCTGGAACGACTCGCAAAACGCGCCTTTATGGGTGTTGTAAAAGTAGGTGGATTTGCATCGAATGGAAGTGGTGATTATGTGATCGCATTTTCTACACATGAAGGGGTCAGACGAAATTTGGATGATCGAGATCCAGTAAGAACTGTACTGGAACTTGACAATGATGCTATGACTCCACTTTTTCTGGCTGCGTTGGAGGCTACAGAAGAGGCGATCCTAAATTCATTGTTTATGGCCGAAACAATGTCTGGTGAGGGAGGACGTGTACAGCAGGCATTACCAATAGATGAAGTGATGGAGATAATGTTGAAGCGGGGAGCAGAAAGCGGAGAGCGGAGAGCGGGGAGCAGAAAGAGGAGAGCGGTGAGCGGCTCTATCCAAATGTATATCCCAAAAACGTAAAATAATCAATATAATATGAACATTCGTAGAGCAACTATATCAGACGCGCATGATATAATAGATTTCAATATTGCGATGGCGCTTGAGACTGAGGGTAAGGTCCTGAAAAGAACCGAAATAGAATCTGGGGTTCACGGACTTTTCAACCATTCCGAATATGGATTTTATATGGTGGCCGAATTTGAAGGACAGATAATCGGCTCGCTTATGATTACTTACGAGTGGAGCGATTGGCGCAATGGGGTGTTTTGGTGGATTCAAAGTGTGTATGTTCGTCCAGAATTCCGACGTAAAGGTGTCTACCGGTCGATGTATCTGGTCATCAAGGAATTAGCCTCAAGTGAATCGGCTGTGTGTGGATTTCGACTTTATGTTGAACGAGATAATGCTATTGCTCAGCGTACGTATACGAAGTTGGGTATGTCGGAAACGCACTATAAACTTTTCGAAGAGATTAAGTAATTCATATTTCACTTTGAATTACAAAGTTGATACCTTGTTTGAATGCACAGTAGTGTATAATATTTGATTTTCAATCAAAAGCCGGCAAAGTGAATGTCATCATTACGGCGGAATTCTGGACGAACATCACATCGATTCCAAATGATGATATAGCACCTCATTTTGATTCGGATTGATCTCAATTATGCTTGTACATCAAAAACAACCAGGTAAATCAACTGTAATAAGACGAAATGAAGAAAAACCAGAAAGACTCGCAGTCCTACATCAATGATCTGGCTGATATACGGTCGATGATGGAACGGTCATCCAAGTTCATGTCTCTCTCAGGATGGGCAGGAGCTGTTGCCGGGTTGTATGCTCTAACAGCCGTAGCGATTACCTATTTTTATTTTGGGGTGAATCCAACTAGGCTTATGTATACTTCCGAATCTGATCCAGCCTTTATTGCTTCGTTGCCGGGTGTTGTTGTAATCGGTATTATCACAATGTTCCTTGCAATTGGAACGGCTATAGCGTTTTCATCCAAAAACTCGGCTAAAAAAGGTGAAAAAGTATGGAATGCCGCATCCCGCCAACTTGCGATCAATATGGCCGGACCCCTCCTTACTGGAGCATCGCTGATCATCATACTCATGAGTATGGGATTATTCGGATTGGTAGCTCCGCTAACACTTATATTCTATGGACTTGCGCTATTTCATGCCGGTAGGTTTACTTTCGATGATGTCAAGTTTCTGGGTATTATCCAGATCTTACTTGGTCTAGTAGCAGCCCGATACCTTGAGTATAGTCTGTTGATTTGGACTATCGGATTTGGAGTGGTCCATATCGTGTATGGTACCTACATGTACTATAGGTACGAACGGTGAAAACAAACATTGAAGATTTACATAAAGCCTTTGAAAGTCGCATCCGATTAGGTGTGATGTCGGCGCTAATGGTGAATGATGCCCTGGATTTCACAACGATACGTGATTTTTTAGAGGTAACCGATGGGAATTTGGCAACTCACCTTAAGGCACTTGAAAAAGAAGGATTTATAGAGGTCAAGAAATCATTCGTGGGAAGGAAGCCGAATACGAGTTATTCAGTAACTGAGGACGGTAAAAAGGCGTTTGAAGATCACCTTAAAGCACTTGAAACACTCATCAAAGGTATGAAGCTATAAATTCTACCAGTACTTGACTGTTAGTGTGAGTAATTGTGACCGAATTCAAGGTGTGTATGAATATTAAAATATCCTGTGATGGAGTATAACCCAAAAAATGCAGCTAAATTGAACAAACATGATTAATGCAAATGTAAGATCTAATAATATTCAACTTATAATTTCGGTTGTCATTCTAATTATAGGAGTACTTCTGCTTGTGTATATGATTCTCGTAGAAAGTGAACCGGGTGCTCTGCCTTTGGCTCTGGTGTTAGGCGGACTTGCATGGATGATAATCAATCTGCGATTACGTAAATCAAACTTTAAATGATTTCCAAGAACCTCGGGTGAACAACCATAGAGTAAACACACCAACAGAAGTTTCTGAAATAAACACACCCCAAAAAACTCCGGTGTGCCCCCAATCCAAGGGTATGGCCAAATACCAGCAAAGAGGTATCTGAATTAGCCAAAAGAACACAAAGTTTATTCGAGTTGGGGTTTGTGTGTCACCTGCACCATTGAATGCTTGAACGGAAACCATCCACCATCCATATACAAAGAATGAATACGACAAGATACGCAACCAGTTTGAACCAACTTCGATTACTCCGGCATCATCACTAAAGATTCCAATCAAAGTATTGTTAAACGTGTAAAACAAAATCGAAATCACTACTAAATAAATCATGGTATACCACCCGATTTGCCATATTGTTTTCTCAGCACGATCTGGTTTTGCAGCTCCAAGATTTTGTCCGACTAAGGTAGCTGCAGCATTTGATAAGCCCATAGCAGGCATCATTACGAACATCATTATTCGAAGGGTGATTGTAGCCCCAGCGACAGCAACACTGCCTACATCCGCAAGAATTCGCATTAGAAATATCCATGCTGTCATTGCTATGATCATCTGACCAATTCCACCCAGTGATGTTTTTAAAATATTCAAAAGTACAGCTACATCGAAGTGTCTTTCAGAGCGTTTGATGTCGATGTGTTGACCCCCTCGGCGGAAAAGCACCCAAAGTTGCAAGACGACCCCGACCCCCCGACCTATGTTTGTTGCTATAGCTGCGCCTTCAAGTCCCATGGCTGGAATCGGTCCCCATCCGAAAATAAGTAATGGATCCAGTATTATATTTATACCATTTGCAACCATTAATACTTTCATAGCAATAGCTGCATCGCCAGCACCTCGAAAAATTGCGTTGATTATGAATAATAGTGTTATGACGAGGTTTCCTCCAAGCATCCATTGTAGATATGTATACCCATGCTCGATACTCCAAGTATCTGCACCCATTAATGCAAGCATTTCTTTTGGAAAGAAAATACCGACTAAAGTGAATGGAATGGATGCAAGGATACCAACAAAAATGGATTGTATTGCAGCAGTTCCGGCTGCTTTAGGGTTTTGTTCACCTACGCGGCGAGCAACAATTGCTGTTACCGCTACCGAAAGTCCCATAATAATGGAATACAATAAGAACAAATAGGTTTCTGTTAGTCCAACAGTAGCAACGGCCGATGGACCTAGTTTCCCTACAAAATAGATATCTGTAATGGCAAAGGTGGACTCCATGATGAGCTCCAATACCATGGGTACGGCCAATAAAAAAATCGCACGCTTTAACGAGATTTTTGTATAATCAGCTTCACTACCACGAATAGCCTCCTTTAATGCTTCCCAATTTGACTGTGGTGGAATATTTTGTAGATTGACCTGAATTTTATCTGTATCTAATTTATTCTGTGCTGACATTTTGAAAGTTGTTTGAATATCATAGTTAGATCAAGCGTTGAATTATGTAGTATACTTATCATTTAAGTTGTAAATCAAAGATTCATTTAAAGTTATCCACTCAACGCGATACATTACCATATTGCAAATTTACTGGCAATCAACCACTTACGACAATGGATGTGAAAAGTTTACTTCAAAATATGTGCGGAACCTGGGAAGGTGAGTGCAAAACATGGTTTGAGCCTGATGTTTTAGCTGATACTTCGCCAATAAGGGGATCTATTAAAACTATGTTTAATGACCGGTTCATTCGACATGAGTATGCAGGTTTTATCCAAGGTAAGCCACGATCTGGGGAAGAAACATTGGTATTTAATAAAGTCGGAGAGGTTTTTGAGGTAACATGGGTCGATACATTTCACATGAACTATGCGATTTTAGTATCTAAAGGTGCGCTCAATGATGGACTTATCTCCGTGGTGGGTCAATATGATGTCGGAGCCGGAATTCCACGGTGGGGATGGCGTACCGATTATTCCATGCCCGATGTTGATTCATTGGTAATCACGGCATACAATGTTTCGCCAGAGGGTGTTGAAGCCAGAGCTGTTGAAGTGATATATCAACGCATGATTTAGCAAATCGGTGAGTGAAGATTCTGTTTATTGGAACCTTCACTCCGCGAAGTCATTTTGTATCGAGCACGCGTCAGTTACAAAGTTTTGTATGGAATGTAGAAATCTATACTGTCTGGCGTTCTACTAATGCGAGCAATTCTGATTGTAATGAATGCCCCTTATCAGCATTATACCAGGCTTGAAGTTTGAGCGTAATCTCGTCATAAACCGCACCTTCGGATTTCATCTTGTCAAAGATGTCCTGTGCAGCATTCGGTCTAGGTCCCCAAGTAAATAAATCTATGCCATGTTGGTCTCGTGCTACCATTTTTGGAATACCTTTTCCTCCATTCGTTAAATAATCATTGATGAGAAATGGTTCAGCGTCTCTAAGCTGAATTTCATAAGTTACTTTTGGTGACTTTTCAGCAATAGCAACCAGAAATGGAACAGAATGTGCTGCATCTCCACACCATGGCTCAGTAATGATAATCCAGTGTTGTGGTTCTTCAATATCATTCAATGCATCGATGAGGTCAGGTTGTAATTCCATCGTTCTTACCCAACGCGACATCCTGGATTGATTGAGTTTTACGTAGTTGATGTATGCTGGTTTATCATATGGTTTCGCAGGACCGTCTGTCGTTAAAATTGTGTCAAATAGTTTCTGGTATTCCAAGAAATTCATTAATCTTGTCCTTTCAAATAATATTAGCTTAATAGCCCAAAATAGTTGTTTAAACAAATATACAAAACATTTATGCAATGTCATAATATAAGACATATGCGTCTTAAATATGTGGTTGAGTAAGATTATAGTTATGTTAATTCTCAGATAAAGAAATAATCACATGGTTTTATTAGAATTACGAATTCCGCCTGTTGGAGTATTTCTGATTATTGGAGTAATGATGTACATACTCCAAATTTCAGGCTACACTCTGGAGATTGAGTTGTTATATCGCATGATAATCATTGGTCCGTTGGCACTTCTTGGTGCATATGTGGCCCTTATGGGAGTGATTCAATTCCGTCGATTCAAAACTACTGTCAACCCATTCAAACCTCATGAATCGTCCAGTCTTGTGACTACAGGGGTCTATTCCTGGAGCCGGAATCCAATGTATTTAGGCTTATTGTGCTATCTAATCGCACTATCAGTTTATTTTGCTGCGCCGATTACTCTTATTGGCCCAATCTTTTTCAAGCTGTACATGGATCGTTTTCAGATTCAGCCGGAGGAACGGTTTCTTGTTGAACTTTTTGGTGATGAGTATCTTCGATATTCAAAAAAAGTAAATCGATGGATTGGTTCACATGATTAGCGTTTTCATTTGATGAATAAACAAATCAAATTTATTGACCATTCTGTGAATAGTCGATCAATCGGATTTTCAAGAAAATCATATCCACGTTGTAATTCTCGGCTTCATTAAGTTCAGAATAGTGGATTGGGATGTGCACTGTACGGCTATTATCTTAGATTTAATGGCCCAACATAGTTTAGAATAGTGGATTGGGATGTGCACTGTACGGCTATTATCTTAGGTTTAATGGAACAACATAACCCAGAATAGTGTGTTGGGATATGTTATGTTGTGTTGCTACCTTGGGTGCTTTTACGAAGTATAATCTAACATTATGAAATCTGTCGCTGTTTTCTGTGCCTCCGCAAATGGAATCAATCCTGTTTATAGGTCAATTGCTCGTCAAACCGGATCAATACTTGCACGTCGGGGGTGTGACGTGGTTTATGGTGGAGCCAGAGTTGGTCTGATGGGTGAGGTAGCCGATGGAGCACTTGATGCTGGTGGATGGGTGGTCGGTGTTCTACCAGAGTTTTTAAGAGATCGAGAGCTTGCGCATACAGGTATTTCCGAGATGATTTTTGTAAAATCAATGCATGACAGAAAGAGAATTTTACAAGAAAGATCTGACGCAATTTTAACCCTGCCTGGTGGATTTGGCACCATGGAGGAGTTCTTCGAGTTATTGACATGGTCACAATTAGGTCTGCACTCAAAACCAATTGGAATTCTGAACGTGAATGGGGTTTATGATCATCTTATCCAACTTTTCGATACATTAGAAGCTGAGGGATTTATTCGTACTAAAAATAGGGATCTTGTACTTGTAGATTCAGATTTGGAACGACTTCTTGATGCAATGGAACGTTATCAGGCACCTGAGCGGACAGTGATTATTGATGAAAGAACTATTTGAAGTGATAATTTATGTATATCTGCAGGAATAAATTTTTTAACATCTGTTAGATGCATTGATGTGGAATTTGGTATTAATCATTAAGGATTATCATAGATCGGTGTTTTCGGACCAGGCTTTTGCCGCCCTTATTGCCCTATTCCATTCGGAGGTGAGTTTTTTGACGTGCTCTATTGTCATACCGGGGACAAACTTGGTTTCGACCTGCCACTGGGCGCTGATTTCGGCGATGTCTTTCCAATATCCGACTGCGAGTCCGGCCAGATAGGCGGCTCCCAGCGCTGTGGTCTCGGTCACTTTTGGCCGAGCGACAGGTACCTGAAGGATGTCGCTCTGAAACTGCATTAATGTATCGTTCACCGTTGCGCCCCCATCCACGCGCAGTTCCCGGATGTCAATCCCACAGTCGGCGTTCATGGCACTAAGGACATCCAGCGTCTGAAACGCGATGGCGTCTTGAGCCGCTCGGGCGATGTGTGCCGCCGAGGTGCCGCGCGTGATTCCGACCATGGTGCCGCGGGCATACGGATTCCAGTACGGGGCACCGAGTCCGGCAAATGCGGGAACCAGATACACGCCGCCCGAGTCTGGAACCGACGCAGCAAGCGTTTCGATTTCGCTCGAAGTTCGGATGAGTCCCAGCTCGTCCCGAAGCCACTGGACCACTGCTCCGGCAATAAAAATAGATCCTTCAAGAGCATACTGAGTGTGTCCGTTGATCCTCCATGCAACGGTCGTGAGCAGGTTGTTCTTAGAAGGAACAGGCTTGTCACCGATGTTCATCAGCATGAAACATCCCGTTCCATAGGTATTCTTGACCATGCCGGGCTTGATGCACTGTTGTCCGAAAAGCGCAGCCTGTTGGTCTCCCGCAATGCCCGCAATCGGGACTTTTGTTGCGAATATGGTAGTTTTGGTATGTCCGTATACCTCACTCGACTCCTTAACTTCGGGGAGTATCGATCTGGGAATGTCAAATAGCGTCAATAACTCATCGTCCCATTTCATGGTATGGATGTTGAACAGCATGGTTCTGGAGGCATTCGAAATATCGGTGATGTGAAGTTCGCCTCGGGTAAGATTCCAAACCAGCCAGGAATCAACGGTTCCGAAAGCAAGTTCCCCACGCTCGGCCTTGGCCCTGGCACCTTCCACGTTGTCCAAGATCCATTTTACCTTGGTGCCGGAAAAATACGCATCGATTACGAGTCCGGTTTTTTGCTGAATTTCCTGTGCATGGCCGTCGGCTCGAAGTTGGTCACAGTACTCTGCCGTGCGACGGTCCTGCCAGACGATGGCATTGTAAATTGGTTTTCCGGACTCACGGTCCCACACAATTGTGGTTTCGCGCTGATTCGTAATGCCGATCGCGGCCAATGACTTCCCGTTGATTCCAGCTTTGGTCACCGCTTCGGCAGCGACTCCGGCCTGCGACGACCAGATCTCCATCGGATCATGCTCCACCCAACCGGGTTGTGGATAAAACTGCCGAAATTCTTTCTGGGCAGAGGCCCTGATAGACCCCGATTGGTCGAAAAGTATGGCTCGTGAGCTGGTGGTACCCTGATCCAGGGCTAAAATGAACATTTCCATACGGAGCAACTTAAAACGTGAATGACGATGAAGGTGCAAGTTAAAAAACATTACCAAATCATTAACATCTACTTGAAATCCTTCAATAAGTAAAATGATTTCAGTATTTTGATGGACATGAATACAGAATTAAAACGTGTTATCAGAGTCCCTGGCGCCATTCTCATGGGACTCGGATCCATCATTGGAACCGGAATTTTTGTCAGTATTGCCATCGCGACCCAGGTGTCAGGCAATGGAATTGTGCTTGCGATCATCATCGCGGCTCTGTTGGCCACCTTAAACGGACTCTCATCGGCGCAGTTGGCTGCGGCTCATCCGGTAAGTGGCGGAACCTACGAATACGGGTACCGATTTCTGAACTCCTATGCCGGATTCGCGGCAGGTTGGATGTTCATGGTCGCGAAGTCCGCCTCAGCGGCAACGGCGGTACTGGGATGTATTGGATACCTATTCTATGCATTTGATTTTCATCCACCATCGTGGGTGCTTCCTGCCTCCGGGCTTGCGTTGTTGTTCTTGCTGACCTACTTGGTCTCCGGAGGAATCTCGCGAAGCAATACCGCCAACAAATGGATCGTGTTATTTACCCTGTTTGGATTGGTCGTGTTGGTACTGGCCGGGTTGTTTGTTAATGGCATTCCGACCGATCCGATAGTCAATGCCTTTACCGGAGTGGAGTCCACCAACGTGCTCTATGCCGCTGCGCTCATGTTTGTAGCCTACACCGGCTACGGACGAATCGCCACACTCGGTGAAGAAGTCGCGGAACCCCGAAAAACCATTCCAAAAGCCATTATTCTAGCCATGGTGGTGATTGTGATCATCTATTTGTTGGTCACATTAACCGCATTACAAGCGATGGGCGCCGAAGTATTCGGATCTAGTGTAGAAGGGGAAGCTGCTCCGCTCATGATGGTTGCCCAGGCGTTTCAGTTGCCTGTCATTGGAACCATAGTTACGCTAGCAGCAATCACCGCCATGCTTGGGGTGTTGTTGAATCTATTGCTTGGATTATCTCGCGTGCTGTTGAGCATGGCCCGTAGGCGAGATGTCCCCGGTCGCTTGGCTGAAATCAATCCGAAGACCCAGAGTCCTGCCGCGGCTGTTTGGGTGACCGGAGCAATCATAGGGTTACTCGTTTTAAGTGGGGATGTAGTATTTACTTGGTCCTTCAGCGCGTTTACTGTACTCATATACTATGCCATCACCAATTTGTCCGCTTTGATGTTGCCAGAAGAACTGAGGTTGTATCCGAAGTTTGTCCCTGCCCTTGGACTCTTCGGTTGCCTCTTGTTGGCATTTTGGATCCAGCCCGCCATCTGGTTATCCGGCATAGTTGTACTCTTTGTTGGCATGATGTGGCACACTGTGGCTCTACGAGCCAGGCCGGTAAGGAACTAATTTAATCAGGTAGTGTGCTATAAAATTGATGGTTTGCTTGTGTCTGCCACTGTGTGGTAATTTCAATCAGCGTCAATCAGCGTCAATCAGCGTCAATCAGCGTCAATCAGCGTCAAT